>NZ_JADPKH010000122.1:0-6626 GCF_023073835.1 Bradyrhizobium sp. 153
GCAGCCCAGCTGTCGCGCAATCCGCTTCAGACCCCACCCGCACGCCCTCAGGCGCAACATCTCCGCCACGTCATCCGGCGTCTTCATCACCTGCCCCCGTGGATCAATCCACGACGAGCCTTCAGTGATTCGTTCCTGCTTCATTCACTCTCTCCCCAGCTATCCGAGGAGGGGGCAATTCCTCGTGACGCTGAGGGGGCAGTTTTCCATGGCGCGCGACACCCATCGGAAATAAGCTCCTGCCGGGGACGCTCCCGCATGATTCTTGTACTCCGCGACCCCGCCTCCCGCCGATTTAATCCGGGACGCCCGCCTCATCGATAACGCGTTGTGGCACGCCGCACCTCGCTTGATCGCGCGCACTTACGGAGAGCTTAGGCCAGACGCGAGCTAGCCTTCCGGACATCTATAACCCGGAGCCTCGCTTCGCGAAGGCCGGCCGGTTCGCCTAGAGCGGCAGCACGGTACGAGTTGATTGTCTCATCATCCAAGCGCCTATCACGCGAAGCTGCTTGGGACGGTGCTTTGAGGCGGCCTGTTCCACGCGAGGGATCTTTTTGGGCCCAAACGCGGCTTGCCAATCTGACCCGCCGATCCGTTCGCCAGGGCGCGCGCGACTACGAGAAGCATAAGCCTCTGATTGTAGCCAACAGGTCGATCGTGTCGATATCGGCAAGCCATGTCTGCGACAAAAATCATCTGGCATCAGGTGATCCTGGTTTGCCTAATCGCGTTCACCTTCGTGTGGGCCGCGACCGAATGGACTGCTTGTCAGCTTGCGTTCCAGCCGCAGCTTGGACCGGCCTGGTTCAGATTAGGCACCTGGCCCGTCTACCAGCCGTTTGCCTTCTTCATCTGGTGGTTTGAATTCGACGCTTACGCGCCCACGATATTCCTCCAGGGGGGCGCCATTGCCGGGAGCGGTGGGATCGCGGCAGTCGCCGCAGCAATGGTGCTTTCGGTCTTGCGCGCGCATGAGGCTCGCGATGTCACGACTTACGGATCAGCGCGTTGGGCCGATACGCGCGAAGTCAAACGGGCGGGGTTGCTAGGCAACGATGGCCTTGTGCTCGGGCGTTTCCATGGTCGATATCTTCGCCATGATGGGCCTGAGCACGTGCTCTGCTTTGCGCCTACCCGTTCGGGCAAGGGAGTCGGCCTTGTGGTTCCGACGCTTTTGACCTGGCCGCGTTCGGTGATCGTCCACGATATCAAGGGCGAGAATTTCCAGTTGACCTCGGGGTGGCGCGCGCACCTTGGAGATGTACTCTTGTTCGACCCGACCAACGCAGCAAGCGCGGCCTACAATCCCCTTCTTGAGATTCGCCGTGGTGATTGCGAAGTACGAGACGCGCAAAATGTCGCGGATATCCTGGTCGATCCCGAAGGGGCGCTCGAGCGGCGCAATCATTGGGAAAAAACCAGCCATTCTCTGCTCGTCGGCGCTATCCTGCATGTCCTCTACGCTGAAGCTGACAAGACACTTGCCGGGGTTGCCAGATTCCTTTCGGACCCGTGCCGCCCGATCGAGGCCACGCTGAATGCGATGCTTGCGACTCCCCATCTTGGTGATCGCGTTCATCCCGTCGTCGCTTCAGCTGCGCGAGAGCTGCTCAACAAGAGCGAAAACGAGCGGTCGGGCGTGCTGTCGACCACAATGAGCTTCTTGGGCCTTTATCGCGATCCGGTCGTCGCTAAGGTCACCGCGCGGAGCGATTGGCGCATTCGCGATCTCGTCGACAGACAGCAGCCCGTTTCACTCTATCTCGTCGTGCCGCCATCCGACATCGTCCGCACAAAACCCCTGATGCGGCTCATCCTCAACCAGATCGGACGGCGCCTGACCGAGAGCCTGGATCCCGACCGGCGCCGTCAAAAGCTCCTCCTGATGCTCGATGAGTTTGCAGCCCTTGGCCGCCTCGATTTTTTCGAGAGCCAGCTTGCCTTCATGGCGGGCTATGGCATTCGCAGTTTCCTGATCACTCAGAGCTTGAATCAGTTAGAACGCGCCTATGGGCCGAACCACGCGATTCTCGACAATTGTCACATCCGGATCGCCTTCTCCACAAATGACGAGCGCACCGCTAAGCGCGTCTCGGATGCGCTGGGGACCGCAACCGAACTGCGCGCCATGAAAAACTATGCCGGGCATCGCTTAAGTCCCTGGCTTGGACACTTGATGGTGAGCCGCCAAGAGACGTCCCGTCCGCTCCTGACGCCCGGCGAAGTCATGCAGCTCTCATCGAAAGAGGCGATTGTGATGGTGTCGGGCCTCCATCCGCTGCGTGCCACTAAGGTTCGTTACTATGAGGACCCGCAATTTCAGAAGCGAATCGTCAAGCCCGCTGAAACAGGAACAATTCTCTTGTCCTCGCGCCCAGATGAAGACTGGTCAGGGAACCCAACCCCTGCGCCCTCGACCGAACTGCTTGCGCCTCGGCAGCGAAAGCGTGGCGATCCGAATGGAGGGCTGCGGCGCGAGCCAGAATTGCCGCAGCACGAGGAGATCGAAATCAAGGCACCGCTCGCGGAACATGAGTTCGATGCTGGTCCCGATGAGCCCGACGCAGATGCTGTCCAGGCACAAGCGCTTAGCCGCGCAATGCACGGATTAGCGCGCGCGACCAGCCTCGACCCTGACGATGGCATGGACCTCTGAGTTGGCAAATCGGTGAAAAAGATTCAGCTCAGTGTCTACCTTGATCCGGAGACATTCAGAACCCTTGATGTCTTCGCGGAGCGTCGTGGCCAACCCAAGTCGCTGGTCGCAGAGGCCGCGATCACGTCATTTCTTTCGCCTGACGATTCCGACCGACGCGAGGCGGCTATTGCCAAGCGGCTGGATCGGACCGCACGGCTGCTCGAGCGTCTCGAACGCAATGGCAACATCACGCTCGAGACGCTCGCCCTGTTCATTCGCTTCTGGTTGACATCGGTGCCGGCATTACCAGAACAATCCAGTCCAGCCGCTCGCGCCAAAGGCGCCGAACGTTATGATCGATTCGTTGAAGCGCTTGGCCGAAGGCTTTCCAGCGGATCAACCGTTCTGAAAGAGGTGAGCTTCGATTCGAACCCCGCAATTCCAGAGTAATTCAACAACCGACGAGCGGGCGGGCGATGCAGGACTACAAGGGAATTTGCGAGGGTGCTCGCGCCGAGTACATTTCGGCCGCAAACAACGATAGAGCCAAATCGAACGGAGCGAGCGCGTTAGATTGGTACCGACGGCAGATATCTGAGGGTAGCAGGCCGCATGACATGAATGCTGAAATCTGAAGCGAGTTGAGACTTGTCCGGTCTCCATCGAGCTGCCGCTCACTGGAGTAACGCTGCTTGCTTGAGCAAGCGGAAGCCTTCCAGAGTTTCAAGGTCTTCTGAATAGTTGGCCTACCAGTTTTAGCGAATTGCATCGCAGGTCCTCTGTGTTAGCAATCCACGTTGTAAGGTCTTACTATGCGAACATCCTGTCGAAAAATGCGAGAACTTGCACTGCCGCACACTTCAGCAAACTGGTGCGACGTTATCCGTTTACGTCAGATTGCGATCGGGCAACGCCTGAGATCGTCTGCAACATGTTTCCACAATTCCAAAGGAACGGAACTAAATCGTCCCCTTTCGATGGAAGGGACAGCTGCGCCACGAGAAGCCTATTGGCTTGGAGCCGTTTGAATGAGGCCCAATTCCCCCGGATGGCGACGATGGCCAAGCATCCTCACACCAAATCCAATCTGATCCGCTCTCTCGCCTCACGACAAGACGGCGTTACACAAGCAGAGTTGCGCAAGGCCACGGGATGGAAGCTTGTCCCGATGCCCCTGATCGCCAAGCGGTGCAAGATGAAGCTGATTACCAAACGTGAGAAGGGCAACCTCACTCGCAAGAATGGTAAGATCGCCAGCAAGAGCGGCCACTTCGCCACGTACTACATGATGGCGCATGATTCGACTACGGCAGTAGCCGACGCGACTACCGACACAGTAGGTAGAAAGCCTTATCCCTCAACGCATAAGCCAAGCGATGCGGAAAACGCGTCATGAGCCAAAGTCCTGCAGGGCATTGTGCAGCTATCTGGACAGGGAGGCTTGGCGATTGCCGCTTTTCGCGCTGGCTATCCCGCTTCGAAGGAATGCGCGAAACTATTATAGCCCGTTTCGATGCCAATGCCGAAATCGCGAAACCCGGCTCGCTCGCGGAAACAACGCAGCAGAGCTTTGACGTCTTAAGCGTCAATTTCCCTAGACCCTATTTCAACGTCCACAGCGCGTTGCCTCTCGTGCGCAACCTAAACGCGATCGGCTTCACGGCTTCTTTGTCCGATCAGGTCGGAATTGCGGGAACATCGGCCGTATCCGCATCCAAGGCCGCACTGTGCAACTTGACGCGAGCGCTTGGCGACCAACTGATCCGCCGAAGCGTTCAGGTAAACGCCGAGGGCTCGGGCGTCATCGAAAGCCCGCTGTTTAGGAAGATCGGCATTTCCGAGGCCAGCGTGCAAGACCGCGGAACGGTCCTGCTCGAGCAGATAGCCGCGAAACACTTCGGCAAGCCACGCAAGATCGCGGCGCGTGAGCTTCCTCGCTTTCTGCGACGCATCCTACATCACCGGCATCGACGTGCCTGTCGATGGCAGACGCACACAGCCCTGAATCCAACAAGCCCTGCCGATGTGCTCGAAGAGCCTCCCGTGACAGTCATCTGTCGTCCTCTACACCAGTCCAGTGCAGCGCTCGAATACTCACAATGAGAAGAAGAGAATGAGAAACATCGTCAAGGCAGCCGCCGTACAGATCAGCCCCATGTTGTACAGCCGAGAGGGGACAGTCGAGAAGATCACCAAAAAGATTCGCGAATTGGGCAAGAAGGGGGTGCGTTTCGCCACGTTCCCCGAGACCATCATTCCCTACTACCCGTATTTCTCGTTCGTCCAGCCGCCCTTCACGCTTGCCAAGGAGCATCAGAGGCTGCTTGAGCAATCCCTTACGGTACCCTCTGCGGAGACGCATGCGATCGGCGATGCCGCCAAGGACGCCCAAATGGTCGTTTCCGTCGGCGCCAATGAGCGGGACGGAGGATCAATCTACAACACTCAACTCCTGTTCGATGCGGACGGCACGCTGATCCAGCGTCGCCGCAAGATCACCCCTACTTATCATGAGCGGATGGTCTGGGGCCAGGGCGACGGTGCCGGCCTTCGCGCCGTAGACAGCGCGGTTGGCCGGATCGGCCAGCTTGTGTGCTGGGAACATTATCTCCCGCTGGCCAGATACGCCTTGATTGCCGATGGCGAGCAGATCCACTCCGCGATGTACCCCGGTTCGATCTTCGGCCCCCTCTTCTCCCAGCAAACGGAAGTGAGCACCCGGCAGCATGCCCTTGAGTCGGCCTGCTTCGTCGTCAGCGCAACCGCATGGCTCAACGCCGACCAACAAGCCCAAATTGCCAACGACACGGGCGCTGCTATCGCTCCGATTTCGGGCGGTTGCTTCACCGCTATCGTTGCCCCCGATGGTCAATTGATAGGCGAGCCCCTGAAGGAAGGTGAAGGAGATGTGATTGCAGATCTCGACTTCATCGAAATCGACGGGCGCAAGAGAGTGATGGATGCAAGCGGTCACTACAGTCGCCCTGAACTGATCAGCCTCCTGATCGACCGGACACCTTCTTCGCACGTCCATGAACGGATTATTCCCCCCAGGAGCGTGGCGACTACCGGCCTTCACCGCGAGGCCCGCGCTCTGACGCCGCTTGAGAGTTAATGGTCCTGCCCGCCAGGGCCGGAGGAGATTGGTGCATCCCGCTTCGACCCGAACGGCCGGAGATACAGGTAGAAGGAACTAGTTTGCAGCAGGGCCATGCGGGCCGCTCGCATGATCCAGACCGATTCTCTATTGGAGAAATGCCCAGCTGCGGAGCCTCGCCGAGGCCTTCAGCCTACAGCGCACCTCGTCACTGCAGCGGCAAGTACGCTTCAGGTGTTCGAACTGTTACGCTGACCGCCGCATCGCCCATCCTTGCAGCGCCCCGCCTCGAGATCTGGATGTTGCCTCAATGAGGATCCGCTCATATCGCAAAGGCCACATCGTCAGCTCGAGACGGTCGTCACGGCAGGTCTTTCCGAGTGGCGTCCAACGGCGGGGGAGATCAGGTCCAGGCAATCCTCGCCGGGGAAGCTGGCGGCTGAAGGTGAACGCGGAGTCAAGCTACGGTGAGTTGTATGCAAGGGCATCCAGCATTCTGCGCAACACGAGCCCCATTCGGGGTAGGAATTCCATGGAGGACGATAAAACCAGATTACTTGCCGAGAAGGTGCCCACTCTTGCGCTCAACGATCCGGAGCCAGCCGCGCGGCTTGAGCGCTGGGCCAAAGAATACGCAAAATGGTGTCCTCGACCCAGCCTCCAGACGCGATGAAGATTCGTAACTGCCGCCGCACGGTGCTCCAGGAGGCGCCGGCACGCTCTCAGTAAACAACCGCAGTTTCAGGGCGCAGTATCCAGGCCTATGCTGGCCGGATGGAGCAAACAGTAGTCGTCCGTGAAGAACCTCCAAGCGGTTGATCAAGAATCAGTTTTCGGGGCGAGAAGGTCTTGGGGATTGCAAACTTTCGGGCTTTGACGGCCCAAAAG
>NZ_JADPKH010000160.1:0-6556 GCF_023073835.1 Bradyrhizobium sp. 153
GGTTGGTGGAATATGCCGCTGCCCATATCCAGCATATGCAGAAGGCCCTGATGGAGATGAACCTGCAGCTCCATCACGTGGTCTCGGATATCACGGGCGCGACTGGCATGCGGATCATCCGAGCTATTGTTGCGGGCGAACGCAAGCCCGACGTGTTGGCGACCTACCGGGATGCACGCTGCCATTCTTCCATGGAGACGATCCGCGCCGCACTGGTGGGCAACAACCGACATGAACATGTCTTCGCCCTGACCCAATCGCTGGAACTCTACGACGTCTACCAGGCGAAGATGCTGGACTGCGATCGCAAGCTCGAAGTCTTGATCGCTGCGTTGGGCAACAGAGGGACAAAACCGGGCAGAAAGTTACCCAGGCCACGCATAAAGACCAAGCAGGTCAACACACCCACGTTCGATGTCAGGACCGCGCTGTATGGTGTGCTCGGCGTCGATCTGACCGAGATCCATGGGTTGGGTCCGTCGCTCGCCTTGAAGCTCATCGGCGAGTGCGGCACAGATCTGAGGGCATGGCCGAGCGCCAAGCACTTCACCTCCTGGCTCTGCCTCGCACCGGGCAACAAGATTTCCGGCGGCAAGGTGCTGTCTTCGCGTACGCGACGATCCTCCAGTCGGGCAGCCGCACTGTTGCGGTTGGCGGCCACAACGGTCGGTCGAAGTGATACAGCGCTGGGAGCATTCTATCGTCGGCTGTCCTCACGGGCGGGTAAGTCGAAGGCCGTAACGGCGACCGCCCGCAAGATTGCGGTTTTATTCTACAACACGCTCCGGCACGGCATGAGCTACAGCGATCCGGGTGCCAACCAATATGAGCAACAATATCGCAGCCGCGTCGTCGCCAACCTTCAGCGGAGGGCCAAATCGCTAGGCTTCCTGTTGCAGGCCATTCCGGGGGACGCCAATCCGGCTGTTTCTTAGGAAGGCCGCAGCCTTCTTCGCGAAGGAAGCGACATGAAGTTCGTCTTCATCGCGAAGCACCGGACGATCTGGCCGGTGGCATGGCTATGCGATGCGCTGGGGTGTCGCGGTCGGGCTTCCATGCCTGGCTGAACCGCTCGCCCAGCGCCAGATCCCGCAGCGACGAAGAGCTCGGCGGCAAGGTGAAGGCCAGCTTCATGGCGAGCGACCGCACCTATGGTGCGCGCCGGGTGTGGCGTGATCTGCTCGCCGATGGAGTGGACTGTGGGCTCCACCAAATCGAACGGCTGATGCGCCTGCAAGGCTTGCGGGCGCGGCCGCGACGCCGGCGCTTGCCGAAGGACAGCGGCGATCGACAGCTCGAGACCGTGCCGGCGAACCTCCTTGACCGGCAGTTCGCCGCCGAGCGGCCGAACCAGAAGTGGATCGCCGACTTTACGTATCTCTGGACGGCCGAGGGCTGGCTCTACGTCGCAGCGGTGATCGACCTGTTCTCACGCCGGGTGGTGGGTTGGTCGATGAGCGCCGCCATGACAGCTCAGTTGGTAACCGATGCCCTACTGACGGCCGTCTGGCGACGCGGCAAGCCGGACGCATTACTGCACCACTCCGACCAGGGCAGCCAGTACACCAGCGAGCAGTTCCAGCGCCTGATGGCCGACCAGGGTATCGTCTGCAGCATGAGCCGCTCCGGCAACGTCTGGGACAATGCAGCGATGGAGAGTTTCTTCTCCTCCCTCAAGACCGAACGCACCGCCAACAAGATCTACCGCACCAGAGATGAGGCACGCGCCGACGTGTTCGACTACATCGAAAGGTTTTACAACACGACCCGCAGGCACTCGACCATCGGCTATCTCAGCCCGGTTGAGTTCGAGCGCAAGGTGGGATTAGCTTAACCTGGTGTCCATCAAACCGGCAGCAGCTCACACAAAATGTCGAGACGATTCACTCAGAGCGTCGAGCTTGCTAGGTCACTCTGCGGGAGTAGAGCAGCTCCTGAAAATGCGGCGGCTCTTTAAGAGTATTCCCCTCCCTAGCCATTCGTCTCGCCGAACGGCGCACAGTGAGCAACGCGCTCGGTGTCGCGCTGCCATGTGCTTCACGCGTATGCAGCTTAGCGATCGGTCGACAACTTGAGATACTTCCTATGGAGAGTGATCGGTGATTTTGAACCGTCAAGTATCACGCGTACGGCATCGCAATAGGTGCTTGAACTAACAACGGTACCCCGCTTGCTCGCTAGGCGCGGGCCAGCTGCATCGATGACCGTGATACGCCCTCCGATTCTGACTTCCGCGTTTAACGACGGACGTCCCGTTCCCCGCGCTTGTTGATGATCGGCCATTCGATCCTCACAGGATAATGAACGGCGATAGCCGCGCTGCTGTGAGCCGCGACCGATCAGAAGACGTCTTCTTTCGCTCGCTTCACTGCAGGCGCCTTCGGGATGTGAACCTGCCATTGGATAAGCCCCCCGCCCGATCAGAGTGCTTCTAATACCGGTAATACTCGCCAACTCTTGCCCGCCATAGTGCTTCAAAAGTGACGGGTTCAGGTGGTGCCCACGCTTGCGAATCCAATGCATTCCTTGGCGTGGCGGCTGTATTTTCGTTTGAAAACGTTTGCACAACGTCCTTGGTCCACTCCAACGATGACTTTGAAAGCATGGGCTTGCCTTCGTACCAGCATTTTCGTCCGTCAATGATGCGGTAGGACCACAAACGCCCCTGCGGGTTCGACGGCATCGCGGCGCTGCATTGCTGTTTCGCTTGCGCCTTCGCGATCTCAACTGCCGAGAGTCCGCCAAGGCATGCGACTAAGCTGATTGTTGCAAGCGGTTTTTTCATTTGCCAACGCTGCTGTAGTCGAATTCAAGGACTACGAAATTGAGGCATTCTGGGAACATCGATGAGCTTGGCGTACATACGTTCGTTTCCGCGGGCCAAGACTGAAAGGAATCTTGGAGGATCAGCTGCGCTTCGCTGATCGGCATGAACATTTATTGTAACTGCGTCACTGCTTCTGCCCGCGCCCGAAGCTCACGATCGTATAAATGGAAGAAAAGAAGGTGTTTTCTGGAATATCCCCATTTTTCTTCAGTTTAATTATCACATTTTATTTCAACTGGGGGCACCCCCACGTGTTCGGCGGAAGTAGAGGGCATGTTCGGACGGCGACGACCACCGCGCTCGCGGGGATCGCGGTCCCAAAGTTTGGTCGAAAAGGGCCGATTTTGTTGAAAAAGGCGGCAGTTGCGACTCAAGGATAGCAGTGATTCAGTCTGTCTAATTGGCAGGGCTGAAGATCATGATGGGGCATCGGCAAGTCGAACAGGCTGCTTTGTTCTATGAGTTCTCGCTCGAGAAGCATATTCCCGCCGACCATCTCTTGAGATCGGTCGACAGGTTTGTCGATCTGCAAGAGATCAGGCAGGACCTGGCACCCTTCTACAGCAGCATCGGCCGACCTTCGATCGATCCTGAACTGATGATCCGGATGCTCCTGATCGGTTACTGCTTCGGCATCCGATCGGAACGGCGCCTGTGCGATGAGGTTCACCTCAATTTGGCCTACCGGTGGTTTTGCCGGCTCGGTCTGGATGGGGTGGTGCCCGATCATTCGACATTCTCCAAGAACAGGCATGGCCGCTTCCGGCAGAGCGATCTCTTGCGTCGCGTGTTCGAGAGCGTGCTGCGGCGCTGCATCGAGGAACGACTGGTCGGCGGTGAAGGATTTGCAGTCGATGCGAGCCTAATCAAGGCCGATGCCAATCGGCAGAAGGGGATCGAAGGCGATAACCGCCGGAGGCTGCCGGCCGAGCAATCGACGAGTATCTGGCTGTCCTCGATGATGCTGCTTTCGGAGCTGCGACCGAGGTTACCCCGAAGTTCGTATCGCCTTCCGACCCGGCGGCGCGCTGGACGGGGGCGCACAGCGGCCAAGCGTTTTTCGCCTATTCGACGAACTACCTGGTCGACATCGAGAACGCGATCATCGTCGATGTTGAGGCAACGACCGCAATCCGGCAGGCGGAGGTGTTGGCCGCCAAGCGCATGATCGAGCGCTCGCTGGAGCGGTTTGATCTCTATCCGAGCCGGCTCCTCGGTGACAGCGGCTATGGCTCGGCCGAGATGCTCGCCTGGCTGCTCTATGGGCGCGGCATCGAGCCGCACGTTACAGTGTTCGATAAGTCGGCCCGCACAGATGGGATCTTCTCGCGCGACGACTTCACCTATGACCATGCCGGGGACATCTATCGCTGCCTTGGTGGCAAAGTTCCTACCACGACCGGAACGTTGGTGAACGATGGTGCCACCATGCTTTACCTCGCCAGCAAGCGCGATTGTGATCGATGCGCATTGAAGGCTCGGTGTTGCCCCAAGCAGGCTTCACGGAGAGTGCCGCGCTCGATCTACGAGGGCGCTCGCGACATGGCGCGCCAGATCGCGAGATCGTGGGAGGGAGGCACCTCGCGCCGGCTCCGCAAGAAAATCGAGATGTTGTTCGCGCACCTCAAGCGCATTCTCAAGCTCGACCGTTTGCGTTTACGAGGTCCAAACGGCGCGCGTGACGAGTTCATCCTCGCAGCCACCGCCCAAAACCTTCGAAAGATGGCCAAGCTGATCCCGATGCCCAAGCCGAGGCTCGCATAGAGGCGGTTGAGCAGTTCGGCCAAATCGCGACGGAGCTATTACAACGAAATACTGCCGGCCTTTTTCAACAGAATCGACCCGGAGCAGACTTGGCGGCGCTTTCATGGCCGACCGACACGGCGAGCTGGCTAGCTCGCGCCTGTCTCTTTCCAAAAGCAAGTGAACTCGTATTCATCCGAAATGACAACGGCCCTTTGTTGTCGAGCGGCTTTATCGTAGGGTTGCCGAGATCGTATTCAACAGCTGCGAAGTTGCAGTGTGAATTCCCGATGAGCCGGTTGCAGACTCGGAGGAATGTCCTGCGCCTGCCCAGGACCCTTCGAATAACTAGGGAGGTTCGTGTGCTCGGAACCACGGAAGCAACCCAGAGGACACACGGGGCGACGTTCGCAGCAATTGCTGTAGTTCTCACCGTGGCTGGCTGGCTCCGCTTTCACAATCTTGGAAGCGAAAGTTTGTGGTTAGACGAAGTAGTATCATGGACGCAAGCCAAGGACGGGCTTGCCGCGCTGATACAACGCACCTCTCAGGATAATTATCCCCCTCTTAACAACCTAGCGATTTTCGTCGCGATTAAGCTTCTGGGTACTGACGAATGGAGCATCCGCTTTCCATCGGCGATCTTCGGCCTCGCAAACATAGGTGTCCTGTATTGGTTAGGCACAATGACGCTCGGCCGAAAAGCGGCGCTGTTCGGTGCGGCTATGTTGGCCCTTTCACCGTTCAGTGTAATTTATTCCCAGGAAGCAAGGATGTATTCGTTATTGGCCCTTGCCGCGACCCTTTACGCGGCTACTTGCTTTTACTATCTGCGGGCACCATCCACGCTGCGGGGTGCCTGGATATCGCTTTCAGGACTGTCTCTGGTTTACTCGCACCCTTACGGACTACTCGACTGGATTGTGATCGCATTGGCTTTCGCCGCGCTTTTTCTGCTGCCCATTTGGTTCTCGCGGAGGACCATCCTGGTCTGGGTGACATCGAATACTATAGTCGCCATCGGGTTTATGCCTTGGGCATTGATACTCGCTGGGCATGCTCGGACAATTGATGCTGGCGGATTCTGGATACCGCCACTTACCACTGCTTTTTTGAGCAAAGAGCTGGGAGCCCTTGCGGGAGGAAAATTGTTTTTTGGCATCACACTGATCGGTGCAGTTCTCGGCGTGGTGGGGGCACGGCGCCGAGATTTGGCCTTCCTATGCGCCTGGGTCGTCGTCCCACTGGTAGTCGGAATTGTCGTTTCGATCCTATGGCAACCCATGTTCCTAGCACGGTACGTAATAGGCTCTCATCCACCTCTGCTGCTACTGTCCGGGTTCGGCTGGACAAAGTATGCCAAGGATTGGCGAAGTGGGATCTTTTCAATTGTGTTTGTCGCCGCCATCGCTTTGGCAAGCCTGCCCTTCTTGCGCCGACCTGTGTACGCCTACCCGAAAGACGATTGGCGCAGTGTGGCATCATTCTTGGACACGCGGATGCAACCAACGGATTGTGTGCTTGTCGTTCCAGCCTACGGAGCGATCCCGCTCGGTTACTACAAGAGGCCTCTATCCTGCGAATTGGGTGCTAAGAGGATCGGTGATCTGCCAGTTACAATGCCGGCTTCCGCTCTGTTTGGCGTATTTGGCCTTCATAATGAGCAACCCACCGAGCTGTCCCGGGTGGTTGAGTTCACCGACGAACTGCGACGGCGTGGCTGGCACGAACTTTACCGAACCGATTTTCAAGGCATTCGAGTAGTTTCGTATGCGCGGTGACCCGTTGGTACCCTCTTCCCGGCCGAAGCACTTTGAGTATGAGTCGCCTATGCTCGTGACAATCTCAATCAGAGATTCCACAAACAGCTCAGGTTCCGCTCAGGGTCGATTCTGTTGAAAAAGGCAGCTGTTGCGACGCAGAGATATCAGTGATTCAGTCTGTCTAATTGGCAGGACTGAAGATCATGATGGGGCATCGGCAAGT
>NZ_JADPKH010000062.1:0-6133 GCF_023073835.1 Bradyrhizobium sp. 153
CGGACCGCGAGCCTCTCTTCCTGGTAGAGCCGGAACAGTTTCTTGTGGTTGACCAGATAGCCCTCCCGCCTGAGCAGAACATGCAGGCGCCGATAGCCGCCTCCAAAGTTTTAGAGGCGACATCGGTACGCGCTCCGTCTCGCGATGCGAAACGCTCTCAGAGATTTCATCGAGGACGGCGCGCAGCCGTATCGAACATGAATGCCCCCAAAAAGGGAAAGCCTCACTATAGCGGACTTTTCGCGCCCCGCGATTCAACAATGTTTGCGATTGGGGAGGCCAGTTTTCTGCCCCTTCTTTTTGGAAGACGTTTCGACTGTGGACTCGCCCTCGAAGATCGGGATATTCGTAGGCCCACCGTTGGGATCAGGAACTCGCGTGTCGAGACCCAGGCGAGCCTATAGGCAGGTAGCTCTTTCGATGTCGGTCGTCTTGCTTCTCGCAGCCGGTGCCGCGGCCCAGGAGGACAAGAAGACCGACGACGACAAGCCGGCCGATCCGGACACGGGTGAGAGCACGGTTGAGGAAAAGACGCTCGGCCTACTGCCCAATCCGCTGCAGAAGTACGGTGTGAAGTTCGCGGCCACTTACATCGGCGAGGTGCTTGGGAGTGCTTCCGGCGGCCTGAAGCAGGGCGCCATCTACGAAGGCCGCCTGAACCTCGCCGTGGATGTCGACCTGCAGAAGCTCGTTGGCATCGACAAGCTCACTTTTCACGCCAACATGTTCCAAATTCATGGCGACGGCCTGTCCCGGCGCAATCTTCAGAACTTCTTCGTCGTCAGCGGAATCGAGGCTTTACCGTCCACGCGTCTCTACGAAGCCTATTTCGAGAAGCAATGGGGCGCGAAGAGGGTCTCGCTCAAAGCCGGCCAGCTCGCCGCCGACAGCGAATTCTTCAACACGAAGTACACGGACGTGTTCACCAATGCCTCGATGGGGTGGCCCGCGATCACGTCGCTCGACCTTCCCAGCGGCGGACCATCGCCACCTTTGGCGGCCATGGGCGCAAGACTGCTGGTCAACGTGACCGACCAGCTTTCGCTTCTGGGCGGGATCTTCGACGGCGACCAGGCCGGACCCGGATCCGGCGACCCCCAGGAGCGCAATCGCTACGGCGTTAATTTCCGCGTCAATGGGCCGCCGTTGCTGCTCGGTCAGATCGAGTACGCCTGGAACAACAAGAAGGGCGATCCCAACCTGACCGGCCAGATCAAGTTCGGCGGCTGGCGGCACTGCGGCTCTTTCCCCGATCAACAGCTCGCGTCGAACGGCGTCTCGCTCGCCGCTCCCGGTAGCAGCGGCGAGCCCCTATTGCTGGCAGGAGACTTCGGTGGGTGGGCGGTCTTCGAGCAACAGATCTACCGCGTGCCTCACAGCGACGATCGTGGGATCGGTGTCTTCGCAAGAGCCGCCGGCGCGCCCGCCGATCGCAACCTGATCGATCTCTACGCCGATGCCGGCGTCGAGTTCATCGGGCTTCGCGACGATCGGCCCGACGACAAGTTCGGCATCGCCGCGGGTTATGCTCATGTCTCCAAACGGGCGCAGGCTCTCGACGCGGACTACCGGACGTTGGTCAATCCGAATTGGCCAGTGCGAAGCTTCGAAGGTTTGCTGACGGCCGTTTACCAGTATCAGATCAAGGATGGCTGGACGCTGCAGCCGAATTTCCAATACATCGTCCATCCCGGAGGCGGGGCCGCGCTGCCCGCCGGCGCTCTGGCAGGTAAGTCTCTCAAGAACGCTTCGATCTTCGGCCTCCGAACGACGCTCAAATTCTAGGATGGAGAGATCATGACAAGTCCTCAAAGCTCCATGGCGATGGATGTCAGCTTGACCCGGCGAAGTCTCGGCAGAGCGCTAAAATTGTCGGATGATTGGGGTAAACCGGAAGCGAGCGGCCAAATGTCCGAACGGTGCTTTTGACCCATCTCGGACATCGGGGTCATTGGTTTTGTTTCTGCGACATCCTGGCCAATATGAACGTCTTTTGGATGGAGATGGGATCCTGTAATCTAGAGCTGCTTTTTTTTGAAACGAGACGTGCCGACGTCTCCGTTCGAGGCGAATGGCAGTGAAGAATGCCGTCGGCGGGCATTGCACTCTCAAAAGAACCGACCATTCTTTCTGCCGGTCACTGGCCGAGCACTCGCCGTGCGCACGGGCACCCGAAACGAGGGAGGGCCGCTGATGGTCAAGAAGACACATCCTGAACCAGGCGATCCGGTGGCGGGCAATGGAGTTCTAAGCCGCCGTATCTTTCTTGAAGGCGCGCTCATTGTTGGTGCGACGGGCGCGGGCCTGTCCTGCGGATCGGCAGAACCGCTTACGATGCAGCCATGGATGAAGGTGCCGGGTCCGGGATTTGCGGGCTACGGCCAGCCCTCACCGTTCGAGAGCAAGGTCGTCAAAGTCTTTCCGCCTCCTCCCAATCCGGCCGGTGTCGGCGCATCACGCACGCCGTTGCACCTGCTCGAAGGAATGATCACGCCATCCGGGCTGCATTTCGAGCGTAGCCATTCCGGAATCCCAGAAATCGATCCCGATCAGCATCGGCTGGTGATCCATGGACTTGTGAAGCGGCCGCTTGTGTTTACGGTCGAAGCGCTGTCGCGCTATCCGATGCAATCACGCATCGCCTTCATCGAGTGTGGCGGCAACAGCCAGGCGCTCAACGCGCCTCAGGCGCAGCCGCTCAATGTAGCGGCTATTCACGGCCTGCTGGGTTGCGCGGAATGGACCGGCGTGCGGCTCTCCACGTTGCTCGACGAAGCTGGCATCGAACCTGAGGCGCGCTGGGTGATCGCCGAGGGCGCTGACGCTGCCGCTATGAGCCGCAGCATCCCGCTCACCAAAGCGGTGGATGATGCGCTGCTCTGTCTCTATCAGAACGGCGAGCGAGTGCGGCCTTCGAACGGCTATCCGGTGCGGTTGCTGCTGCCTGGTTTCGAGGGCAACATGAACGTGAAGTGGCTGCGCCGGCTCAAGCTGACTGCCGGCCCCGCCATGACCAAAGACGAAACATCGAAATACACGATCCTGCTCAAGGATGAAAAGGCCTGGCAGTTCGTGTTCCCGATCGAAGTAAAATCCGTCATCACGCGTCCGTCGCCGGGACTCGCGTTGAGGGGACCGGGGTTCTACGAGATTTCCGGGCTGGCCTGGTCGGGCAACGGCAGCATCCGGCAGGTCGACGTGTCGGCTGACGGCGGACGAAGCTGGGCGCCGGCAGCTTTGCAGGGCCCGATCCTACCAAAGGCGCCCGTGCGCTTCCGCGCAGCATGGCAATGGAATGGCGGTCCCGCCGTGCTGCAGAGTCGCGCCACCGACGACACGGGCATGGTGCAGCCAACGCGCGCGCAGTTTGCCGACGAGCGCGGCTTGCGTGGGGTCTACCACTACAACGCGATCGCAAGCTGGCGCATCGACGAGATGGGGGAGGCCAGCAATGTTTACGCTTAAAGCCGTTGCAGTCTGCGTATCTATGCTGACCATTGCACCGGCGGCCGTGGCCCAGGCCCCGCAGTTCGGGCAACCGATCGCGCTCGCCGACATCGCAGCGTGGGACATCAGCATCGGACCGGATGGCGCAGGTCTGCCGCTTGGTCGTGGCACCGCAATCGAGGGCGAAGCCATCTATGTAGCGAAATGTCAGGCCTGTCACGGCGAGAAGGGAATCAGCCCCAGTGTCGCGCTCGCTGGAGCGCTCGCCGGCGGCATGGGCACACTGGCGCCGGGCAAAACACCGATAAAGACGGTGGGAAGTTTCTGGCCCTATGCAACGACGCTGTTCGACTACATCCGCCGCGCCATGCCATTCCAAGAGTCGAAATCGCTCACGGCGGATGAACTCTACGCGGTATCGGCCTATATCCTCAATCTCAACGGGGTCGTCGGGTCGAACGATGTGATCGACGCGCAGTCGCTGCCCAAGGTGAGAATGCCGAACCGGGACGGGTTCATCCCGTTCCCGCGCAATCCGAAGTAGCTCGGGCCGACCTTGGTCCGCTCGGGCCCCTTCGCGACAGTTTGCGCAGGCGGAGACATGTCCGCAGTTGGGGGTAGACCCGAAGTCTCAGGCTGAGGGGCAAACCGGCGCGATTGACCCAAACCGGCCATTTCGCGCGGCGGCCCGGCCCAAAATAGCCTTTGGAAAACGCCCGGATCTCAACGAACTTGGCGACACTGATCCCAGGAGTCTCTCCGACTTGCTGCTTTGTTTTTCGCTGCAAACGCAATGCCTGTCACCTTCAAGGCTCATATGTGAAACAACGATACCAGCGCCTCGTCCGTGCGACCAAACACAAAGGAGGAAACGTTATGAGCGCGATCTGGCCGGAAATCCCCTTCGAGGCATGGTGCGAAACCTGTTCCGCGCTTCATTTGTATTGCCAAGTTGTCGGCAAGTATCGGCTCGCGAGGGACGCCGTGGGTGAACCATTCATGGCACGCGACTTTCTACGTGAATGCTCGCGGGCTCACGACTTCGCTGGTTCCAGACGCCTCTGGTATCGAGATCACCTTCGATCTCTCCCGTCATATCGTGATCGGAGAGGCCTCTGACGGGCACCGGGTTGAAATGGCGCTCGGGCCGATGTCCGTCGCCGACTTTAACGCCCGGTTCTGTGAGTTGGTGGGACGTCTCGGCGGTACACCGGAATTCGACGACCGGCCCAATGAAGTCCCCAATCCGATCCCCTTCCGGGACGACCGCCAGATCCGACCCTATGATGCAGACGCGGCGACGCGGTTCTTCAGGGCCCTGATTGCGATCGACCGTGTGTTTCATCGGTTTCGGACGGGCTTCACCGGAAAGGTCAGTCCGGTCCATCTCTTTTGGGGCAGCTTCGATCTCGCGGTGACGCGCTTCTCCGGACGTCCTGCTCCGCTTCACCCCGGGGGGGTACCGGGTTTACCGGACGAAGTGACGCGCGAGGCCTACAGTGATGAAGTCTCATCCGCCGGCTTCTGGCCGGGCGGAGGCGGCACAGACTTTGCGGCTTTCTACTCCTATGCCTATCCCACTCCGAACGGCTTTGCCGATGAACAGATTTTGCCGACGGCCGCATATTTCGATCCGAAGCTCGGAGAATATCTCCTGGCCTACGACATTGTGACGAAGTCGAGCGATCCCGAGGCGACGCTCATGTCGTTTCTGGAAAGCACCTATCGGGCGGCAGCCGATGTCGGACGCTGGGATCGTGCCGCGCTCGAATGTCCGATTGGTCACCCCCTTCGGCCCCGCCCTCTGGACAGGAAGAGATGAAGTTCGGCGAGCCTTCTCCTTGATCAAGCAGAGCACCTTAAGCGCGACGAAGAGCCATTACGCTGTGCCGGCGGGGCTGCTCGTCAAACGCGAATTTCTGTCGACCATTGGCCCTCAATGGTGGGCGCCGCCCGACTCGGATCTCCCTTGATGTCCGCTTTCAACGCGCCGCTTGCGGTCCAATCGGTCGGATCCACAACCCGAAGAAGAATGCCGCCTAGCAAGGCGCAGAGCGCCGCCACTTGCAACACTGTGCGTAGTGCGCGTTCGAACGCTGCCGTTGCGGCTTCGGTGATGCCGGCTTGTCCGGCCAGTATTGCATTCAGCGCTCCGTTGGCTTGTGCCCGCGGCGCACCGGCTAGATGATACGAAAAGCTGGCGAACAAAACGGCGCCAAGCGCCGCGACTGCAAAGAGACCTGCCACCCGGGCGACCGCGTTGTTGACGCCTGAAACGACCCCGGCGTGGACGTCGCCCACCGAACTGCTTGGCCTGCTGGGTCGACAGCACCGCGTCGTGGCCCCAGTTGACGTTGATCAGCACGTCGGCGCCGGAATTCGCGACGTTCAGAAGATATGAGGAGTAGTCAGGCGCACCGAGCGGCGCCACCTGGTTGGTCACGGTGGTCCAGCCGGCGGTCGCAAGGAAGTCCTGCATCGACTTGGTGACGGTGTGACCGTAGGTGTAGTCCGGCGTGAGATACGAAGCCTTCTTGCCCTTGCCGAACTCCTTGACCAAGTAGACATTCCGACTTCCGCTTCCGGGCCGATTCCGTTGAAAAAGGCCGGCAGTATTTCGTTGTAATAGCTCCGTCGCGACTTGGCCGGAACTGCTCTTACTGACCCTATGCGAGCGTCGGGGTGG
>NZ_JADPKH010000050.1:0-5821 GCF_023073835.1 Bradyrhizobium sp. 153
CCCGGTCGAGCCCGCTGGTCCGGCCGGCCTATGATCAGCGGCGCCATTCGCTCCCAGGCCGCGTCGCTCAACACCAAACGATCCATCACACCCAAGGCCGCCTCCCAAAAAGAAGCCTTGAATCTGATTTGCTCTCAAAAGGGAATCCTTAGAGTGACACCGCCTAGAGCATAAGGTCATTTTCTTCCGCGATCAGGGACATCTCGACGATGCCCAACAACAGCGTTTCGTGCTCTGGCTCGGCTCGCTGACACCGAATTTGACAATGGCGGACACAACGGGCGGTTTAGCGATCAGGCAAGAGCTGCCTGATCGCGGCTGCAGCCTTCTCAATCAGATGAACGATGAGCAAGTCCACACAGCCATCTCGGTGCTGCGGCTCGCAGTGGTCCCGTCTTTTGGCGGCGACGTTGCTTGGTCGAGTAGGGCGGCCGCTTATCTTGATCTCCCGGATTCCCTGGTTCCTAAACGGGCATGTTCCCTGGCCGTCATGCCAGATCATTTTCAATAGATCGCCTCTGCGTCCGCGGAAGCAGAACAAATGACCGCTCAGCGGATCGCGGCGCAGCACCTCTTGCACCTGCAGTGATAATGAGGCGATGCCTTTACGCATGTCGGTGTGGCCCGTCGCCAGCCATACTCGAACTCCCGTAGGAACTGGAATCATCACGGATCCAAAACCTGGATGATCCGACGAAGCGCCTCGACGTCAACGCCCGCATCAACAATGCCCGCCTGCCGGTTAGCTGGATCTCGATCCGACGCTCCGGCGAATGTACGGTCGCACTCTCCGATGACGCCGCCACCGACGCCGCGGGCACCGCCTCGGCCACAACTGCCGTGACAAAGCCAGCCTCGGATTTGGTCCCCGTCGCCCCAACGGCTCTTCGCCAGGTCACCAATAGAGAACGCGACAATCCGTATCGCCGGGCTGTCGCCGCAACCAGGCGCGGCTCGGATTGGCTCTTCAAAACAATCCGCGCCTTCTCTTGCTCAGACCAACGCCGCCGCCGGCCTGTATCAACCACTTCCAGTCGATTCAACGCACTAGTCGTATGGCTGTAATACGTACAGTTCTCAACCATCAGGCCAGCCCGCCGGAAGCTGTCTCTCCTCGGAAACTTACGCTTTGCGCTAGTGAGGCCTTCTTGCAAAGACGAGCGACCCACCGGCAAAAAGAGCGGACGATCTCCGACGTGCGCCCGATCCACCGCATGGCGCGATATTCCATGCCGCTTGGAGCGCGAAAGCCAGGGACTATTTGCAAAGCGCCTCCTCGCGCACTAGATCACTTACGATGATTTCCGGTGCGACAAGAAGCCATCTTCCCGTTTTGGCGGCCGGCCGAGCAAGATAATTGTGATCGTACCGCGCGCCTGCTCTTGCGTCGTTTGACGACAGGTTCATCGCCCTCAGCCATGTCGGCAAGATGTCAGGACGAGATGTGATGTTCAGTATCGGCGTAGATCGAACGATTGAGAGGAGCGCTATCCCGCTCTGACCCTGACGGTGATCCATGCCGAAGAGCGCGGGACGCCGAAGGTGACAGCGGTTGCACGTCGCAACGGAGTAGCGGCCAGCCTGGTGTCGGCGCGCCTGCCCGGGGTGCTGACCGGATGCGTACTTTGAGATGGAAGATCGAGGTGTTCCACAAGATCCTCAAATCGGGCTGCAAAGCTGAGGAGTCGAAGCTCAGGACCGCCCAGCGTCTGACCAATCTGATCTCGCTGTTTTGCATCCTGCTTGGCGGGTCTTCTGGATGACGATGCTCAACCGCTCCGTCCCAGACGCGCCGCCAACCCTCGCGTTGACTGCGACTGAAATCGGCGTGCTCGATCGCCTCGTCAACGACAAACCAAAAGGAAGCCAGAAAACGCTCTCGCACTATCTGATCAAGATCGCCCGGCTCGGCGGTTATCTCGCCCGCGCCAGCGATCCGCCGCCCGGCAATACCGTCATGTGGCGCGGGCTGTCACGCCTCACCGACACCGCGCTGGGCGCCATGGTCGGAGGAGAATTTGTGGGTAATTGAAAGCCGGTGAGGGCCTCACCGGAGGGAGACAAAAGATCTGACCAGGAGGCCGGTGGCCACGTGGCCACCGTCTCGCTAGTCCTGCTCAGGTCCTCGTTCGATATTCCGGATTTTTGACTTCGCGAATTGCGATCGCGAATAGACTCGCTGTTTCCGCAACCCCTCACTGGTTCGGCAAATTAGAAGCCGAGGCTCACGTTGTAGCTCGCGAGGAAGTCTTCGAGGTTCAGGATACACTCTACCCACCTGATTTTCTCGCTCTGCTTAAGCAGGTTCCGCGCATTGTCGAGAGATAGCAGTGGTGCGATGGCCGCATGGCGATTGTTGAGTAGCGCGATGAACCGCTCGCGCAGCACACTGTCATAATTTGGATCCTGAATTGGTGGATATATGCTCTTAACCCGCTCCACCACCGACTGCGGCAGAACATCAGCTGTGGCCGCCCGCAGCAGGCTCTTCTCGCGGCCGTCGAAGGTCTTGTGGGTCCATGGGGCGCCGAACACGTACTCAACGAGGCGGTGGTCGCAGTAGGGGACCCGTACCTCAAGACCTGAAGCCATACTCAAACGATCCTTCCCGTCGAGCAGCTTCGGTAAGAAGCGAGTGAGAAACAGATAGCAAACCTCGCGCATGCGACGTTCGTGGGGATCAACCGAGGCGGGTCCGGTCAGGGGCGGTACTTTCGCAAGCGCCCTCCGGTATTGGTCGTCCAGATAGCCCGGCAAGTCGAGCTTGGCCACGAGACCAGCCTCAAAGCATCCGCGGGCGGCGATGTCGAACCTATAGGCCGGCCAGGGAAAAGTGTCGGCCCAAACATTCGCGTGGTCATGGAAATAAGAGTAGCCGCCGAAAAGCTCATCTGCCGATTCTCCGGACAGTGCCACCGTCGAATCCTGCCGAATTCTCCGGAACAATAAATAGGCCGAGCAATCCCTGTCGCCCGTCGTAAACGGCAGGTCGCGTGCGCGGAGCGTGCTAGCCCGAACATTAGGGTCCATGAGCGCGTCCGCACTCAACGTAACGTCTGTGTGATTGGTAGCTGCGAATTCAACGACCTGCCGAACGTAGGGTCCGTCGGGCGTGGCGCACATCGGGCTGGGTACAAAGTTATCAGTGTAGCCTACGAAGTCGAGGGCGAACGACCGGATCGGGCCATTGTTAAAGCGCGCCGCCAATGCAGTCATGGCCGAGGAATCAAGCCCGCCTGACAAGAGTGTACAAAGCGGCACGTCGGCGATTAACTGCCGCTGAATTGTATCCTCAAGCAGCTCGCGGACGCGCCGAACCGTTGTGGCCACGTCATCGGTGTGGCCGCTGTCGGCGAGCTGCCAATAGCTTATCTGTTGTATTCCCTCGCAGGTCACTCGAACGACGTGGCCAGGCGGTACCTCACGCATGCCCCGGAAGACGGCGTTGTGTGGATCGGCGACGGAACATAACGTGCGTCGAAAGCCGTCGGCGTCCATGATCCGCTCCGCGAGCCCATTGGCGAGAATCGCCTTTGGCTCGGAGCCGAACAACACACCATACTTTATAGGATAATAATATAGCGGCTTGATACCGAGGCGGTCGCGAATGAGAAGCAGCTCGCGTTTATCGGTATCCCAAATCGCGTAGGCAAACATCCCGTTGAGTTCTCTAACGGCGGTTCGCGGGTCGCGGGTACCCCACTCGCCATGGGCGTGCAGCACTACCTCAGTGTCACTGCCTGTGTCGAACCGATGCCCCCGAGCAGAGAGGCGCTGACGAAGCTCCCGGTAGTTGTAGGCCTCGCCGCTGTAAACAAGCACTAGCGCGTGCGGGCCGTCCTGAAGTATCATTGGTTGGTGACCACCCTGTTTGTCAATCACGGCTAGACGGCGGTGTCCCAGCGCGGCGGGTCCGTCGATCCAGATTCCCTCGTCGTCCGGGCCGCGGTAGGCCATGCTAGCTGTCATGAGAGCGAACTCCCTTCGCGCCTCGGGGTCGCCTAGGTCACGATCGAAATCAATCCATCCACAGATGCCGCACATGCCTTGCTTCCCGCTTCGATGCTATCGCGAAACTGCCGCGATCCAAAAGCCCTCTCGCAAAACGTTCAAAATCATTTGCCTTTAGGCGGTGAATCGACACTGTTTCATCCAACAGGCTGAAGCCGTAGCACAGCAGCAGGTAGAGAGCACCCACCAGCTCTGACCGTTTCGTCGCTCACAAATGCCTACTATCTTATTGCAGGCCTCTATGCGTTTCGCTTCCAAGCCCGGGTTGCACCATGCGGATCTGACATGGGCAACCTCACGCCGTAGCGCCACAAAGGCGGCAGTCTGTCCAGCAGAGAGTGCCCGAGCGCCCCCGCCAAGCGCTCCGGCATCAAGCAGAACAACAATCGTAGTTTGGAGCAGGCCAAGGCTCTCACCAATCGTTCGGCACGTCTGCCGCCATGGCAACAATTGCGCATGGTCGTGTTCTCGATGGATCCACTTACCTGGGCTATCTTTGCAGACAGGAGAATGGCGGAGGGCTATGGCCCTCAAGCCACTCCCGACTACATCTGAGACCGCACTAGCAGGGTTAATAGGTGCGTAAGTATCTAGTCTGGCTAATCTGTTCTTCGTGCCTGCAGATCAATGTCGACGAGACCGCACATCTGATTGATCGAGCTAGTGCCACGAGGCTAACAGGCTGGTCGCGGCACCGGTGACTGCGACGACCTGTCAGTAAAAAGGGCCCACTTTAGTGCTCCGAAAAAGTAACGAAAGGCCAAAGTATGCATCACACCGAACGCTTAATTTTCTTCCCTATATGCCTTGAACATGAAGCAGATTTGTTCGAGCTGCATAACGATCCGCTAGTACGAGAGACCATCTTCAAAAACAAGCCGCAGAGCGCGGAAGATGTGAGTAGCTGGCTTGACCGGTATTTGGCTCAGTGGCGAAAACAGGATTTCGGTACTTGGATGGTCTATGAGAAAGCCAATGGAGATGCGCGATTCATTGGGCGCTGTGGCGTTCGCGAATATGAAGGCACCAACAATTTGGAATTTGCTTATGCATTTTTCCAGCTTAGGGCTGGACAAGGCTTGGGGCCAGAGGCTGCTCGCTTTGTGATAACGCATGCCCTAAAAAATTCGAGCAAGGAAAAGATCGTGGGCTTCATTGACCACGGAAATGCGAGAGCACAGCGGGCGGCAGAGAAGTTGGGATTGCGGTTTATTGACGATCGTTGGTACTATGGCAGAATGTGCAAATATTATGAGATGACTCGGGAGGAATATTTTTCCCAGCCTCACCACAGGACCGACTTGTAAGTACGGATATTATGCTAAGTGGTCGAGAATCTCGGGCGGAGATACTGCGGTCCAACCATCGGCGCTTAGAACCGCAATCTCAATGTCGACCCTATGAACCGGTTTACATTGCTTGGCAGTTGTGAATTCCGAGCCACGCCAATCCGACCGCTTTGGCTGGTGGCATGCTCCCTCCAGTCTGATCGACTAATATGCCAGCAGAGCGAATGATGAAGCAGCGGCTGAGCGGCAAGTACCGCGACAAGCCGACCGAGCGCCATTTTCCGCAGGGCGGCGGCTGGACGGCTTGAGCTTGATACTCCTCAAGACGTGCAAGTCATCGGGCAAAGCCCGGTTGGCATCTTATATTAGCTCCTTCAACCGGGCTGAGATACCCGATGGTCGAGTGCCTGCGGATCGTGTTATAAAATCTTTCGATATAGTCGAACACATCGGCTCGTGCCTCGTCTCTGGTTCGGTAGATCTTGTTGGCGGTCCGTTCGGTCTTGAGCGACGAGAAGAAG
>NZ_JADPKH010000145.1:0-4794 GCF_023073835.1 Bradyrhizobium sp. 153
CCGCCTCCAGGAAATACCGTGATCTGGCGCGGACTATCGCGGCTGACTGACATCGAACTGGGAGCCGCGATCGAGGCAAAGATTATGGGTAATTGAAAGCACGGCTAAGCGCTTACGCTGTCCGCCGTTGTTGCCGCTTTGAAGGGGTAGACGCTCCGTGACGGCATCGATGCGCAAAGTGAAGGCTATTGAAGCGTCACATAAATGAGGAGGCGTTTGTGAACGAAGCTCGCACGATTGGGCTAGACTTCACAGAATGTAGTTTCAGGCACATGGCGCAGACGCGAGCGAGGTCGGCAAGGGGATCGTATTATGTTTTGACTCCCCTATGTTTGTTTTCAGCCGTGTCGTCTTGAAGACGTTCATGTCCGGCCCCTGACATCAGGGCGTAAAATGTTTCCGCGCGCGCTCGCAACGCACATGGTGTTGTTGTCTTGCAGCAAGACTAGCATAACGGTTTTCGGCATGTTGATTGCAGCGACGGTGAAGGACGCATTTCAAGAACAGCGGTCTCTCGCCGTCACGACTCAAGAGTTCAGATGAAAGCTATCTATTCTATCGAGCAACTCCGTCATTCTTCGAACGTTGGCGGCGCTACGCAGCACAATGGATGGCATCGCGCGACCGGCCATATTGCCGACACGGTGGAAATCTCGAAATCATCCAGGATCTCAAGGCCAGCGCGGCATGTAATCGCAGATCAGGTGGCGACAAGCGGCCGTTCCGACGGCCAGGGGCATCATGTGGATTGCCGAAATGCAGAAGCGCCCGCAGATCAACTTGTTCGCGCAAGAGCGAAGCAAAGCGCCCGGCTAGGATATTTGATGAGCTCAACGCAAGCAATTCGTAAACGCCACGCCTGTATCGGGCAACCAGGCGCCCTGTGGATCTGGAAACGCGGAGCGTTCGCGGCGAGGCGAGACGACATGATTCGCAAGGCTGGAAGATCGCCGTTGCAAACCGCCGCGGATCGGAAGTCCTACGGGCTGTTCCGGCCGTGCACAAATGGCCCGTTGGCTCGATACCGGCACTGAGGCTGTCGTCGGAGTGCTCAGGCTGTTTCATTTCTATAGGAGAGATGGCCACCTTCTACACGTTGCCCTGCGAAGTCATCGCGCGTCCGGCCCCTTAATCAAACGAATCCAGATATCAAGGACGTGCCATGGCATTTAAAATTGCGTCCTATCTCGATCGGATCGGCCTTGCTCAAGTCCCGACAACGCTTGATGGCCTTCTTGCGCTACAGCAGGCTCAAATGCGTGCGATCCCCTATGAGAACTTTGATGTTTTGCTAGGCGATAACCCGATCTGACTGAAAAGTCGATCTGGGCCAAACTGATCGATGCCCGGCGAGGCGGCTATTGCTTCGAATTGAACAAGTTGTTTGGCTTGGCGCTCGAAGCACTCGATTTCACGGTCCGGCCCTTCTTTGCAGGGTGCGCATTGGGGGCTCCGTCGGCCTGCGCGATCTGCGCCCATCGCGCGATGAGCTCCGCCGCTCGATCCCCGCGATGTTGCGCGGCACCATCATCGGGAGCCTTTGCTCGCTCATTCCCGGAACGGGACCAACGATCGCGTCCTTTATCTCCTACGCGGCTGAGAAAAAGGTTTCGAAAACGCCAGAGAAGTTCGGCACCGGCATGATTGAAGGCGTCGCCTGCCCGGAGGCATCGAACGCATTCGTCCGTGCAGGGTGACTTCATCCCGACTATGAGCCTTGGCATTCCCGGGGACGCAGTCATGGCTCTGATTCTGGGTGCGCTGATGATCCAGGGCATCGTGCCCGGTCCCCAACTGATCAAAGAGCACCCCACATCTTCTGGGGCCTGATCGCGAGCTTCTGGATCGGCAACACCATGCTGGTCCTGCTGAATGTCCCGCTGATCGGGCTCTGGGTGAAGCTCCTGATGATTCCCTACAAATATCTCTATCCAAGTGCGGTGTTCTTCGCGATCGGCGTTTAATCGACCGACAAAGACATGTTCCAGTCGGCAAGACCGTCGTCGTCGGGTTGACCGGCTATCTGCTGCTGTTGCTCGATTTCCACCCGGCCTCCATCCTGCTCGGCTACGTCCTGGGGCCACGCCTCGAAGAGAACTTCCGCCGTTCGCTGCTGGTCTCGCGCGGTGACGCCATGATTTTCGTCGAGCGGCCGATCAGCGCATTCTTTCTGTTCCTTTGCTTGACGCTTTTGGCGGCACAGGTCTACGTGCGCTTGCGCAAGCCGAAGGCCAGTTGCGGCGCTCGACGTCGCGGAGGAACGGCGTCGCGACCGCCCGACCCGCGGAGTGAGCTTTTAGTCGTTCAAGGGCCGGTCGCTTCGCGGCCCAGTAAAGACGAGAGACGGTCCAGGCAACAAGAGCTCCAAGCCAAGAAGTATTTCGACGAACGCGCCACCCGCGAGATGGCGCAGAATCGGCACGCCAGCAAACGCACGGTGCAGGGTAGCCTCGCCCACCCTGGGCGGATACTGGCCATGCGTGCGCGTTCGGCTGGCTTTCTGGCGGAGCGACGATCTGCGGGCTTGTCGGTGACGCCGCCGTACGATCTAGTCGGGTGTCACGCCATGGGGCTCGCTGGGATCGAATTGTCGGATTGCCCCGTAGACGAGGCCGCAGTGCTCTTTCCTCCGGGCGACGGCTTCAAACGTGCCATGGCCGGTGTCGACGTCGCCCGAACGCTCGTCGCAGCCCTGTGCTGTGGAATGATGGAGGCCTTGCTCGATCGCGCGCTGGCGGCCACGAACGACCGACGACATGGGTCACCGCCTTTGGTTCGAAAACCATCGATTTTCAGGGCTGCAATGGCTGCTGGCGGACGTCGCGACGGATCTTCACGCCGCGCGACTGTTGTTCTCTGCTGTGGCATCCAAGCTCGATCGCGGTGAACGCGCTAGCGTTGACGCCGCCCACGCAAAAAGTTCGCCACGAGAGCCGCAATGAACGGCATCATACAGTGTATGCAATCGATTGGCGCGAGAGCACTTTTGACCCAGATGCCGATAGCGCGTCATGTGACCGCGGCAAAGACGGCCCAATATCTGGACGGAACGATCGAAATTCAGTATGTCGTGATCTCTCGCTCACTGAAGAGTCGAGTGAGGGACCAGCAGGGAGCGGACGATGTCAGAAATAGAGAACGAGAGGTTCACGAATGATCCGCGCTCGCTTTTTCGCTCCAATCTCGATGAACTTGAACAACGGATAAAGACGGCTTGCGTGCGGGCAGGCCGTCGCCGCTCGGAAGTTCGTCTGTTGCCCGTTAGCAAGACGGTGCCAACCGCCCTCATCCGTATCGCGTCCGAACTCGGCCTCTCTAACTTCGGGGAAAACAAAGTTCAGGAAGCCGAGGGCAAGGCTCGAGATCTCGCAGATCTGTCGCTGAACTGGAGTATCATCGGCCACCTCCAGACAAACAAAGTGAATTCGATGATCAAATTCGCCAGCGAGTTTCACGCGCTGGACAGCATACGATTGGCCGATGCGCTCCAGGCCCGGCTCGGCGCCGAAGGTAGACGTCTCGACGTATTCGTCCAGGTCAACACCTCCGGTGAGGTGAGCAAATACGGTCTCTCGCCAATCGAAGTGGGCGACTTTGTGCGTCGGCTTCCCGACTATCCGGCCCTGATTGCTCGCGGCTTTATGACTCTCGCAATCTTCAGTCGTGACGCCGACAAGGTTCGCGGGTGTTTCAAGTTGCTGCGGCAGTTGCGAGACGCGCTACGCGACAGGATATCGCCGCGACTTAACCTGCTCTCTATGGGTATGACAAGCGACTTCGAGATGGCAATCGAAGAGGGGGCTGACGTCATTAGAGTTGGCCAGGCCATTTTTGGGCCGCGACCGACGAAAGACCGACACTACTGGCCCGGGCTCCTTAGAGGGAACGAAGGATCGTCTTAATGCATAGTGCTTCGCACGGCGCTAAAACGCGAGCGCGGCCTCCCTTGAAGCGGTCCGCCGCTCCATGAGCAGAATCCGAGCCACAATGGGTGCGGCGACTATCAATCCGGAGATGGCAGCCCGGTAAGGGGAAGCCCGCTTGCGGGGCTTCAGCGCAGCCGTAAGCTGGGTCCCACAGGGGCGACGCCAATTCTCGCTCTTTGAGCGGCTGGAAAATAGCCCGGAAATCTCCTGAAATTCGGTGAACGCGCCGCATTCGTTTGCTCGCTGGCATGAAATTTTGAATCGTTCGTCCTGATCGATTCAGTAGTTTATTTGGACGGCCGTTTCGGTGGCATGCGATTCTGGCACATGTCCGAACTCACGGTGCAATACTTCGTGCTTGAAGCTTGCGATCCGGCCCGGAACATGGCCCGTTTCTATGTGCTCACGATCGAGCCACCCCTGTTTGGCGGCACTGCATTGCTGCGGGAATGGGGTCGTCTCGGCCAGCGGCCGCCGGCGCCTCGATGTGTTCGTTGGGCCCGGGTGCAGGGCCGCCGAGGCGCTCGAGGCTTGGCTCGTGCGTAAAGCCCGTCGTGGCGACTTCCGGCGAAGCCCCACAGCTGCAGTGAGCGGTTCCGTCCACCGCAACACCAAAGTCGCCAGCAAAGCTGCAGCTTATGCGAATCAAGTCATACGCGGACGCTCGAGCCTGCGTTTCAAGCTACTGATGGACAATTTGCTTCTCAGAAGGATTTTGAGCGGTAACACCGTCGTTTGCGTGCAGCCGACCTTCACGTCGATGCCGGCGTGTGTTTCGGCATGGAATAAGGACCCCGTTTTCGGGGTGATCGGCATCCAATCGGGACCCCGGGATAAGGGTCCACAGTGGCTTCCATCGAGTCATGGA
>NZ_JADPKH010000044.1:0-4601 GCF_023073835.1 Bradyrhizobium sp. 153
ACTATCCTTCGACATTGTGACCTCGCGACAAACTATTCCGCGAGATCTTCCTAGCCGACCAGATCAGCCCTCAGCGCGTGGTCCCTGCATGACGCTCACGTTTCTCAAGCCCTACAGAATTGTCTGCCATTTCTTTAGCGCCGGTTCAGCTTTCCGCGAGATGGAAGCAGCACCATCAGAGGCTAGCGGGAAATAGCGAGCTCGGCACACGAGAAGGCGTCTGCGAATGTATACTAGACAATTCTCACTACTCGCCTCAACCCGCCAACTATCCTAACAGTCCGACAAACATCTGGACGTTATCATCTCACGAGGGCTGCATGAGACGGCCGCCTAGGCCCCTCATAGAATCTATCGCCGTTCTTTGCCATCTCCTGCAACAGTCTTGGCGGAGCAAACCGATCGCCGTATCTGTCCTCAAAGCTTTGACAAATCTCGATAAACTTCTTCGCTCCGATAAGATCGATGTAAGATAGTACGCCGCCGGTAAACGGCGCGAAGCCAAAGCCTAGGATCGAGCCGACGTCTGCCTCGGCTGGGTCTGTAACAACCTGCTCTTCCACGGTGCGCGCGGCTTCTACGGACTGCACAACCAAAAACCGCCGCTTTATCTCGTTCAACTCGACAGTGTCGGGATTGAGACGCTCTGTCTGCAATTCGGCTAGCCCTGGCCATAGGCTCTTGCCGCCCTTTCCTCTTTCTGGATAATCATAGAAACCCTTGCTGTTCTTGCGGCCAAAACGGCCCCGGTTTTCTACAAGCTCGACCATCAATTTCTTGTCCGCCTGATCGACGGCGGTTGCGCCGAGATCAGCTTCAGCCGCCTTTATAATCTTCAAGCGCAAGTCTAGAGCCGTTTCGTCGGATAACGAAAGCGGTCCGACCGGCATTCCCGCCAATTTTGCGCAGTTCTCAATCATCGCCGCCGGCACGCCCTCCAAGAACATCTGGACGCCTTCGCAGATGTAACGAGACACGCAGCGGTTGGCGAAGAACCCGCGAGAATCGTTTAGCACAATCGGTGTCTTCCCGAGCTGCCGTACATAGTCGAAAGCCGTAGCGACAGCGATATCACTGCTCCTTCTGCCCAAGATAATCTCGACCAGCATCATCTTATCGACTGGGGAAAAGAAATGAACGCCGATAAACCTCTCCTTGTCCTCGAATTGTTCGGCGAGAGAATTGATTGGCAGCGTCGAGGTATTAGACGCGACGATCGAACTCTTAGAGAGAAAGGGCCGCAGTTTGGCGTAGACCTGATACTTGGTATCTCGTTCCTCGAATACCGATTCGATCACCAGGTCGCAGTCCTTTGTCGCGGCATAGTCAACGGTCGCAGTTATCCGGGATAGCGTCGCATCCCGCTCACGTTCTGTAGCGCGCCCCTTTCTGATCAGATCGTCCATGATGGACTTGGCATTCGCCTTCGCCCTATTGGCGCTCTCCTGGGATCTATTGATGAGGATCACTTCAATACCCGAGCGCGCAGAAACGTAACCGACGGAAGCACCGACGAACCCGGCACCGACCACGGCGATTCTTCTTACCTTCCTTGATGGCACGCAGTTCGGACGATGCTTGCCTTTATTCAACTCTTGCTTCGATAGAAATAAGCTTCGGATCGACGCCTCCACTTCCGAAGAGCGCAAAATTCGGACAAAGTGGCGTGACTCCATGCGCAGAGCCGCGTCAATTGGTAGCTGCAGACCTTCGTAGAGACAGCTCAATACCGAACGCGCCGCGGGATAATTATCGTAGGTATCGCGCCGGTAAAAGGCGTTGCAGACCGGAAATGTGGTCATGCCGACCTTGGAGAAAACGGGACCGCTAGGCGGCGTAAATCCCTTCTCGTCCCAAGGGGCGATCGGGTTTCCGCCCTTCTTAATCCAACTCTTCGCCGTCTTGATCAAATCGGTCGGAAGCACGGTGGAGTGGATCAGGTTGAGGTCTTTGGCACGCTCAACGTTGATTGTCTCCCCCTTTAGTAAAATCGGGACAGCATCTTGCAGAGAAACGATGCGTGGAACGCGTTGAGTGCCGCCCGCCCCGGGAAACAGGCCGTTCCTAATCTCTGGCAAGCCCAGTCGAATGTTTGCGTCGTTCGCGGCGACACGGTAGTGACAGCACAACGTGAGCTCGAATGCGGCACCGAGCACATGTCCCTTGATGGCGGCTGCCCACGGCTTACCCGATATTTCTATGGATCGAAACAGAAGCGAGTAGCGGCGGCACCGATCAAAAAGGAGCTGTTTAGCTGCCATCTCACCTTTAGATTCAACCCATTGGACGTAAGTGATTCGTAGACGTTCGAGCATAGACAGGTCTGGGCCAGCAGCCGGGGCCTCACTACCTAGCTTCAGCACAACACCACTCACAGAGATATCTGCAGATGTTTGCTTCACAATCTGCTCGAGCTCGGCCGTCGTGGTCTCGTCCAGAATGGTCTCCAGATGTCTTTGCGCCGCCCAGGCAACCTGCACGACCCCGTCACGATCGGTGTCAATCTTGAAAGTCTTGTACGTCATTCTTATGTCCTCCCATGCCGCCTGCTCTTGCCTGGGTCATTCTTCAGTCGCGAGCGACCACAGCAGTCCTTCCGTGAAATCACCTCAACTAAACGCGTTCAATGATTGTCGCGGTCCCCATGCCGCCGCCGATGCACAACGTCACTAAAGCGACCGCCTTATTGGCGCGCTCGAGCTCGTCGAGTGCGGTACCTAGGATCATCGAGCCGGTGGCGCCCAGAGGATGGCCGAGCGCGATCGCTCCACCATTGACGTTGATTTTGTCAGGGTCGATGTCAAACGCCTGGATGTAGCGGAGCACGACTGAGGCGAAGGCTTCATTGACTTCGAACAAGTCAATATCGGCCGTTCTTAATCCGGAACGATCAAACAACTTTTTGGAGACCTCGATCGGCCCTGTCAACATGATGGCGGGCTCCGAACCGATATTGGCGAACGCGCGGATCTTCGCCCGCGCCCTTAGGCCAAATTTCTCACCAGCTTCCCTGCTGCCGATTAACACGGCGCTTGCGCCATCTACGATGCCAGACGAGTTACCGCCGTGATGGACATGGTTGATACTCTCGATCTCCGGGTGCGACTGGATCGCCACGGCATCAAAGCCCCCCTTTTGCCCCAGTTCAACAAAGGCGGGTTTTAGCTGTGCCAACGACTGCATCGTCGTATTGGGACGCAAATGCTCGTCCTTCGCCAGGATCGTGAGGCCGTTCAAGTCGGTCACTGGTACGACTGAGTTGCTGAAAAATCCCTGGTCCCAGGCATTGGCCGCGCGCCGCTGGCTCTGCACAGCGTAATCATCGACGATTTCCCTAGAGAAGCCGTACTTGGTTGCAATCAAATCAGCGGCGATGCCCTGAGGTATGAAGTAGGTTGGCACTGCAATTGAGGGATCCATGGCCACGGCGCCGCCGGATGCGCCCATGCCAACGCGGCTCATGGATTCGGCCCCGCCACCGATCACGAGGTCGTGCTGCCCGCTCATGATTTGAGCCGCGGCGAAATTTACCGCATCCAGCCCAGAAGCGCAGAACCGATTGATTTGGACGCCGGGTACAGTTTCGCCAAGGCCTGCCTTTAACGCGGCGAACCGAGCGATGTCGGCACCAGCCTCACCGACCGGGTCGACCACTCCGAGGATGACATCGTCAATCGCACCCTCTGTCAGATTATTGCGCTCTTTCAGAGCTTCGAGGGGCACCGTGGCGAGCCGGAGCGCCGTCACTTCGTGCAGGGCACCGTCGGGCTTGCCGCGACCGCGGGGTGTTCGAACGTGATCATAGACATATGCGTCAGCCAAAGCGGCTCTCCTAAAAAGCGTTTCCGTTCGTGATACCACATGAAAGTCTACTGTGCTCCAGACGACCCCTAGCCGGAGCTCTGAGCGCTGGCCTTTGCTAGCTGTTGAATGCACTCTCGTTCACTCTCGCTACGCCTGAACAGCAATGTCCATGCCACAAGGCGGTACAGCCGACACGCAAGTGCCACGCTGGAAACACTGCCGCATCGCGCGTTGATGGCGATTTAGTAGTGGCGGCGATGTCTTGGAGAAGACAGCGACATGTTTGGTTGTCAGAAGCCGCACAACGCGCTGTAGCGTTCAAGTAAGGGTTAGCGGCGGATGGGGTTAGAACATCGCGCATGGGGTAAAGGAGAACGACCTGAGCTGCTGCCGGTTTGATGGACACCGAGATTAGGTGTTTCATGAAGCCGGAGGTGGGCGATGAAGAGACGGAAGTTCAGTCGCGAGTTCAAGATCGAGGCGGTCAAGCTGGTTAGGGAGCGTGGGGTGTCGGTGGCGCAGGCCGGGCGCGACCTGGATGTTCATGAGAACGTTCTGCGCAAATGGGTGAAAGAGTTCGGCTCCGATCCGGTGCAGGCCTTTCCCGGCCACGGGCAGATGAAGCCGGAGCAGCAGGAGATCGAGCGGTTGCGCCGTGAGGTCGCCAGGTTGAAGGCCGAGCGGGATATCCTAAAAAAGGCCGCAGCCTTCTTCGCGAAGGAAGCGACATGAAGTTCGTCTTCATCGCGAAGCACCGGGCGATCTGGCCGGTGGCATGGCTATGCGATGCGCTGGGG
>NZ_JADPKH010000152.1:0-228939 GCF_023073835.1 Bradyrhizobium sp. 153
CGGTTTTGGTCCACGGCATGGTGTCCTCCCTCGAATCTTTGCAAATCCGAAGGAATCACAAGCCGGCCAAAACCGCTCACCCTTTTTCGGTCAGGCTCTGAGAATGGGTTGGGCTATGGCGGAAGCAGCCGATCTGGTGGCTCCCGGCCTGAGGGCATTCGCGAAGCGCTCCTCCGCACGAGTAAGGAGATCATTACACTAGGCGCAAGCGATCCCGAGATGATCTCGTTAATGGGATTTTTCGAAGAGGACGTAGGCCCCGATACGATCAGCGATATGACCACGACGGTCATACTTGAGGACTTAGCGGCGATTACGGAGGACTTCTGCACGGCGAATGGAGTGCCGCTGTTTTCGTTCGAGATCGGCATGGGTCACATGCTGCCGAAGTTCGTTAGCAGGAATGGTCGCGAGGTGCCCATTGTCCTTATTCCTATGGACATTGTGCGCGAGCTACCCATTGCCAATGATTGGGAGCGCGCCGCGATGGAAAACGCGCGCATCCGTGACCGCGTAAACCGGTTTTTGGGCAGCATTGCCAGGCCCACGGTAGCGGATCGAAAAGATGCGCTTCGTTACGCGGCGATGGGATCGCAAGCCGATTTCGACTTCTTCTTGGCGGCTGTCAAAGCGAATGTCGGCAACTATGATCCGAACTTGGACGCACTCGGTTACTATCGCCTCAAAGCGATCATCGGGAACGGATTTGCTGATCTCAAGCAGGCAACCTCCTACGATTTGAAGCTTCCGCGCGTAGTGAAAGATACCATCACCCAATTCAAGCGGCACGTGGAAGCAGGCAATTTATGGGAGGAGCTTTGGGTCGGAAGCAAACCGAAGAAAGAGCGCGCCTCACAGCTTATCTACTATGCGATCGCAGACGCATTTTGCAAAGCGAACGATTTGGATATTTCGCCCGAAGCCAACATGGGTGGAGGACCGATCGATTTCAAATTCTCAAGTGGTTATCAGGCCCGCGTGTTGGTCGAGATGAAACGATCAGGCGGCACCGTCGTTCACGGCTATGAGAGGCAGTTGGAATTCTATAAGGCTGCCTCACAAACCGAATTTGGTCTGTTTGTGATCATCGACTACGGTGATCTTGGCAATAAGCTGAATGAGGTCAAACGCATTCGAGATGAACGTCTCAAGAATGGCGAGCGGGCCTCAGAAATCATCGTAATCGACGCCACTCGGAAGGCTTCGGCAAGCAAGAGAAAATGATGCAGGGCGCGGCCTACGCCGCCGCCTTATCTTCCTTGTCCGCGCCGCGCATTACGATCCTAAGCGCATCATCCGACAATGGTCGCTGCAACATCTTCGGCTCATCCCCGCGCGCATTCCCTTGCGGTCCTAGGGCAGCAGTCCAAGGAAAGCTGCCGCTCTAGACATTCTCGCTGCTAGGTTCCCTGAGCGCTGCGTTTCGTAGACCCCACAATACCAGGATGGTGGCTGTAAGTATCGACAGCCCAACTGAAACAAAGCCCACGGTTACGACGGCTTCTTGCCACGGCTGTGCGCTGTGACCGGTCGCCGTGATGGGGGACATCGCGGCCGTACCCCATATCGCGGCCAAGGTTGTCACAGCCCAATTGGCGTACGTGCCATACAACACTGTCCAATATGCGACGGTTTTCTGCGGCGGCCCTAGTATTACTTCGGACCAAATCGCACCAAGCGCAACAAGAAACGTTCCATTCATGACGCCTTCGAGATGTGCCGCTAGGCCCATTCGGGGGTTGTTCAGATTGGTTTCGACCAAGCCCGTTAAAAGACCGACCAAAAAGAGAAACATGCCATGCAAAGCAAAGCGCGCTTGCGGTGTTCCATTGCTCTGTTCCCTCGCCCGTTCAAGGCCGGTGAGCTTAGCAACAATGGTCAGCCGAAGCGACTTACCACATGCCATGCCTTCGGGCTGGCTCCGGCGCGTGCTCCGCAAGTAATGCCGGTCTCGTGCTTGGGCCAGCCGCGTAGATGCTCTCGCGGCCAGCATCGCTGTTACGGATCACCGGAGCCGGATAGTCCGGAAACACGCCGGGCATCGGGGCGAGATTGCCGACGTACCGATTGACTACGCGAAATAGAGCGCGGATCGCCTCTTGGTTCGTGGTGACGCTGTAGAGATTGCACATGTCTAGTTGTCATTCAGGCCATAGGGTTGGCGCGTGTGCAGCCGCTCTTTCCAATTACCTTCGAGCAATTGAACTTCTTCGGGCGGCATCGTGGGGGAAACGAGTTCTAGGATGGTGAAACGAAAATTTTTGGGGTCGCGCTGCCGCAACAACTTGTTCCCGCCGTGTCCGGAAGCCCCATATTGCCGCCACCTACCCAACAGGTTTTCCGAGCCATAGGCCGAGCCGACGTAGCCCTTCGCATCCGATCTGTCGAAAATGTAGTAGATGCCCCGCCACTCCGCGAGCTTCGCCTGCCAACGCTTTGGCAAGATACTGAGTTGGTCCCACGTGAGATCCAGTTCGTTCCATTTCTGCATTGCCGCATCGAGCGCACTGTCTTCTAGGACGGCGTGAACGGATATTCTATTGCGATCGGCGCGCCGCCACCAAGATCGCTCAGGCGGCGGCCAATCCACAATTAACTTGCCCTTCCAGTCCGAATAGAAATCCATCCATTTCAGGTCGAACCACAGACAAGTCGGTCGGCCGCCAGTCATGTATCCATGCATTCCCAATTTCTTTAATTCGGCAAGAGCCGGGACCTGCCAGTATTGTGCTTGCGTAAGAGGGCGTGATCTCCCGATCTCGTACAGGCCGACGAACAACGCCTTCCCGGACCCGTGTCGAATGAATGCAGCCACATGTTTCGCTGACAAAATGGCCTTCTCGATCTTTTCGCCGTGGGTTTGTTGATAGGCGTTGAACAAGTCTGGCCGATCCGCTGCCAACAGCGGAAATACTTTGTTTAACTCCGGCTCCTTGGGACGGTGGCGAAACACGATAACGCCGCGCGGATCAATGCCCTTACCCAAAAGTAATTCGTTCAATTCCATGTGCCCGATCCTGTTCGCGTCTCGGAGTAAGGCACATTAGTTCAGCGAATATAGTTTTTCGTGCCGTGAAAATGCTCTTGAGGGCCTTTATCCACGGTGAATGGTCGTCCGTTCGTCGTAGCATTGGGACGCTCGGTCACCACGACCGTCCACCTAAGACACGGCCCTTGGCAGGCGGCGGCTGCTCTTTCTTGAGCCGGTCCCGCTCGGCGCACAGTTCGTCGATCTTGTCTAGCATTCGATCCAACAGAGCTTCCGCCGATGCGCTCGGAATTCCCGCGCGTTGAAGCTGTCGGATTTCTACTCGCTGCCGCTGCACTCGCGCTCGCATGTGCTCGATCTCGCGCCGCAAGTCATCAAGCTGCATGGCTTTCCCCCTCTGCCAAGGGCCTTTTCGATCCCCCGGAGGACAGCGGTCACCGGGTGGCCCTGCCGCGTCCGATCCCATCCCACCGTGAACGAAATGAGAACAAATGGCAAGCCGCTGGACATCGGGCCGGTGACCTTTGGGGGACGCAAAAAGCGGTAGTAACGGCCGCGGACGATCGCCAACCGCTTGGTGAGGGCAGATTTGGAGCCCCGTAAGGAAGGGCCGTCGCCTACGGCAGGAACGGTCGGAGTTCGCTCCCGTTACACCCGTTCAACCCCAACGGAGCACTCGCACATGTTGAAGATCGCTCTTGTTTTGGCCGCGACCGCAGCGGCGCTGACAACTACCCCGTTCGCCATTCCGGCCAACGCCCGAGACGCCAAGATGGCCCAAGGCGTTGATGTTCAGATCGGGCGGGACCGCGAGGACCGCTACTACAGGGACCGTGACTACAGGGCCCGCGACCGCTACGACCGCGACACGACAGTTGGCGTCGGTCCGGGAGGCGTTACCGTCGGCCCAAGACAGCGCTGCCGCACGGAGACCGTCACGGTCGAACGTGATGGCCGCATGGTTACGCGCAGGGAGCGCCGCTGCGACTAATTCCGTCCGACAGGCGGATCGCGCCCTACATGCAACGTGGCTACCGGCAAGTTTGTTGGCTTTCCGTCCATTTTGAACAATGGACGGCAAGACTGGCTCCGACCCAGCTTCGCCCATTGCCCTTGGTGTCGGGGCCAGCCCATGTGGAGGGAGACCATGGACGGTAGGAGCACGGCCCGGATCGTCGCTTTCTGAATGGCGGGTATATACTTCGTTTGCATGGCGCTCGCGGCGATCAGCATGACCTAACTGCCGCTGAGCAATCTGCGGCCATTTCGTTTTCTCTGACCTATCGGTGATGCACTGAGCGGTCAGGCGACGAGGCGCAAGTCGGCTTTCGCGGACATCGCAGGCGCAGGCTCGGCGATGATCCGCCGTAGTTCTGCGGCCCACGCCTGCAGGACTTCTCGCTTCTCTTTCACCTCGCTCTCCTCGGCGTGGACGTAGTGCTTGCCGGTGACGGGTGGCAGCTTGATGCCGTCCTCCATCGTAACGCGATGATCCAAGCAAAGCGCAATCTTCGCCATTGGCTGACCGATCCGGCGTGCCCAACTCGCCGCTGTCCGCCGCAGATAGTGCGGCGTGAACGGCTTCAACCCTAGCAACTGGCAGATGCCGGGCGTTCTCACCTTGCCCTTGCGCTTGTCGCCACGCAGCGCGTCGGCCATCGCCTTGCGGTGCATCGGCTTGTTGTCGAGCGGGCTGGCGAATACGAAATCCTTGTTGTTGCCCTTCAAGGCCTCGTTGATGATCTCCACCGCGAGGCTAGACAGCGGCTGTTGGATCACCCGCCGTTTCTTGACCCGCTTGAGTGGCACGTCGAGACGCGGCTGCTCGCCGTCGAGGTCGATCACTTCGTTGCGATGCGCGCCGAGCAGTTCGGCGGAGCGCAGCATGGTGGCTAGCTCCAACTTGAGCGCGAGCCGGGTCCTCCGGTCCCATGGCGTCATCAGGTCCTCGCGGTCGAGGCCGTGCCAGAAAATCCTGATCTCGTCCTCGCTCAGGACGCGGGTGCGCGGATGCTCCGGATCGAGCGGCTCCAGATCACTGCACGGGTTGGCGGTGATGTACTCGCGCCGCAACGCCCACCGGAACATGCCCGATGCTGCCTTGCGCATGTGACGCGCGTTGCTGACCGACGGCTTGCCGCCGTGCCGACCCGCCACGATGTCGTCCGACAACGCCTGAATGTCGCCTCGGGTGACGTCGGCTGCGATCTTCCGGCCCAGCTTCGAGCCGATGAAGCGGCGCAGATGGCTCGCGGTGTTTTCCCAGCTTTCCAGCCGGGGCCGCATGTCGCCGTCCGCCTTGCGAACCGGCGTCTGCATCCACGCGATCCGCTCCTCGATGATCTCGTCGACCGTCTTGCCCCGCTTCGCCTGCCGCTCTTTCCGGTCGCGGAAGGTCTCGGCCATCGCGTCGCCGCCCATGCCCTTGAGGCCGTAGACCTTGCTCCGGGCGTCCTCGACGGTGAAGGTCTCGGGGTTATAGAGGCCGAGCCAGCCGGTTCGCTGCTTGCCGGTCGCCCGATCGGTGAACTTGAAGGAAAAGGTCGCCACGCCAGCCGTGGTGATGCTGACATAGAGGCCGGGGCATTTGCGATCGTAGAATTTGATCCGCTTGGCGACGCGCTTCTGGCAGAGGCGATCGGTCAGGATCATGCTGCCGTTGCGGGCGCGCTTGCCAGCGGGGGCAGGGGTGATGGTAGTATCCATTTCGGTTTCGGCTCCTAAGGCTTGGGACCAAAGGGCTCGGCTTTGGGACTTCCAGTTTGTCGTGCGGACGCTGAAAGGCTTAGGGCCGGGCCCTAGTTTTGACGAAACCCGCCGAAGCGCCCCGAAACAGGCTAGTCGAAAAAGGCTTATTTCAAAGGGTTTTTGTAGTTTCGGCGTGTTTCACCGAAGGCCAAAATATAGACGTGTGGTCCTGGCCGTCGTTGCTACGGTCAAGCTCTTGCGGATGCGGCATTGGCGTCAACCGGCGCGGTGTCCGTGACTTCTACGAGGGCGAGGGAGGCCAGAAGGAATTCGGCTCCCAGGAGAGCGCGGCATAAGCCGTCAAACCACTGCGCAGGGAAGGCCGTGTGTTGGGCTTCACCTGTATGCCGCTGTGCAGTTTTCTGCGTGTGCCTTTCGCACAGCGGACCGTGGGTGCCAGGTCAGCACCCGGCCTTCCCTGCGCCCTCCCGGCTTTGAGGGTGGAGCGACGAAGCAAAGCTCGGGCGAAACGTGCCGCGAGAATGCGAAGACGTGTCTGCGACCACACGCGCTGTCTTCGCCCAGCCTTGAACGGGCGATCCAGTACTCCGAGACCCTTGTGGATCAATCGACAGGCTGTGGCGTACTAAATTCCCCGCTTTCGCGGGGAGAAACTCGTTCTAACCGCCGAGGATGCGCCGACAGGCATCGACGAACACCTGCGCGCCGGTGACGATGTCGGCATCGGCGGTATTCTCGGTCCAGTGGTGGCTGATGCCGCCGATCGATGGTACGAACAGCATCCCCGCGGGCATGATCGTTGCCAGCATCTGCGCATCGTGCCCGGCGCCGCTGGGCATGCGGACCGATCGCCCGCCGGCCAGGGCCTTGCTTGCGGCTTCGATCGCATCCTGAAAGCCGGCGTTCATCATGGCCGGCGCGCCGGTGCGCAGTTTCTCCACCGTGACAGTGCAGGGGCCCTTCGCATTGACCTCGTTCGCCATAGTCCGCAGCAACTGCTCCAGCCGCGCGATGACCGCCGGGTCGTCGTCGCGGATCTGGAACAGTATTTCCGCGCCGCCAGGAATGATGCTGGGTGCGCCGGGATCGAGCGTGATGCGACCGGTGGTCCACACCGTGCGCGGGCCGCAGGCATCAGGGAAACGCTCGTCGATCGCGACGCAGAATTTGGCCAGCGCCAGGCCCGCATCCTTTCGCACGGCCATGCGCGTGGTGCCGGCGTGGTTCTGCTCGCCGACGAACTTGATCCGGTATTGCCAGATGCCGACGATGGAGGTCACGACGCCGATCGCGAGGCGGCCACTTTCGAGCGTGTCGCCCTGCTCGATATGCGCCTCCAGATATCCGACGTGCCGGCCGGGCGGGGCGGTGATGCGCGGACGTCCTGCGAGCCCCATGTCGGCGAGTGCGTCGCGCATGGTGCGGCCGCTGGTGCGGTCGCGGGCAGCATCGATGTCGGCCTCGGTCACCTGACCGACATAGGAGCGTGAGCCGAGGAAATGCCCAAAATGTCCTTCCTCGTCGCACCAGGCGGCGACCTCGACCGCGCCTTCGAACGAGGGATCGGCGTTCAGGACGCGTGCCGCCTCGAGCGCATAGACGACGCCGAGCGGACCGTCGAGCCAGCCGGCGTAGTTCTGGCTCTCCAGATGCGATCCCGCCAGCAGCTTCGGTCCCGGCTTCGCGCTGGTGCCGAAGACGTTGCCGATACCGTCGATGGCAGCGTAGAGGCCGGCGTCGAGCAGCTTCCGGATCAGCCAGTCCAGCGAAAGCTTGTGTGGCTCGGAGAAGGTCGGCTTGTGCACGCCGGTCTTGTAGGCGCCGATGGCGCGTAGCGCGTTAAGGTCGGCGAGGACGCGCTTCCCGTCGGCGCGGGGCCGGGTGTCAGGCATGTTCGGCAACCTTCAGCGCCTCTGTGCGAATCTCCTCGACCAGCCGCTCCTTGAGTTGGACGAATTCCGGCGTGGTCTTGATCTTGTAGGAGCGCGGATGCGGCAGGTCCACGTAGATCTCGGCCTTGATCCGGCCCGGGCGCGCGCTCATGACGACGACGCGGCTACCGAGGAAGATCGCCTCCTCGATGTCGTGTGTCACGAACAGCACCGTCTTCTGGTCGCGCTCCCAGATTCCCAGCAGCATCTCCTGCATCAAGGCGCGGGTCTGGTTGTCCAGCGCGCCGAACGGCTCGTCGAGCAACAGGATTTTCGGATCGTTGGCGAGCGCGCGGGCGATCGCGGTGCGCTGCTGCATGCCGCCGGAGAGTTGCTTCGGCCAGTGGTTCTCGAAGCCGGACAGTCCGACCTGGCGGATGAAGGCATCGGCGATCCTGTTGCGCTCCGCCTCGGGCACGCCGCGCTCGCGCAGGCCGAAGGCGATGTTCTCGCGCACGGTCAGCCAGGGGAACAGCGTGTAGGACTGGAACACCATGCCGCGATCTGCGCCGGGGCCGGTCACCTCGCGCCCGTCAAGCGTGACGCGCCCGCTGGTCGGGCGATCGAGGCGCGCGACGATGCGGAGCAGGGTGGACTTGCCGCAGCCCGATGGGCCGAGAATCGTAACGAAATCGTTGTTGCCGATGATGAGATTGGTCGGCTCCAGCGCCTTGGTCGGCGCGTTGCCGTGCCGTGCCGGGAAGGTGCGCGAAACCTGTTCGATCTTGAGCGTCGTCATGCGAGCTTCCACGGAAACAGCCAGGCGTTGAACGCCTTGAACAGGAAGTCCGAGATCAAGCCAATCAATCCGATCACGATGATGCCGAAGATGATCTGGCCGGTGTTGAGCAGCGCCTGACTGTCGGTGATCATGTGGCCGATGCCGGAGGACGAGCCGATCAGTTCGGCGACGATGACGTACGTCCAGGCCCAGCCCAGCACCAGCCGCAGGATCTCCGCGATCTCGGGCGCGGAGGAAGGCAGCAGCACGCGGCGGATGATGCCGCGGTCGCTGGCCCCGAGCGTATACGCCGCCTCGACCAGGTCACGGCGCGTCGCGCCGACGGTCACGGCGACCATCAGAATGACCTGGAACACCGAGCCGATAAAGATGACGAGCAGCTTCTGCAACTCGCCGATGCCGGCCCACAGGATCAGGAGCGGAATGAATGCGGAGGCAGGCAAGTAGCGCGCAAAGGAGACGAACGGTTCGAGGAACGCTTCGACCGGCTTGTAGGCGCCCATGAGCACGCCAAGCGGCACCGCGATGATCGCGGCGAGGGCGAAGCCGCCGACGACGCGCCAGATCGTCATGCCGATATCGTAGACGAAGCCCTGCTTGGCCAGCAGGTCATACCCTTCCTGCACCATGGTCAGCGGGTTGGCGAGGAAGGTCTTCGAAACATGGCCGCCGAGCGTTGCCCATGACCAGAGGGCAACGAACAGCACGAAGAATGCAAGGCCGTACGCCATGCGTTGCTTCGATGTCACGGGATCCAGGGGACGCATCAAACTGTCTATCCGAATAGCCGATCATGCGCCGGTCCCGCGCTTCAGCGGAACCGGCAACTTGCAGAAGTTTACTTGATGAAGCTGGCGTCGAAGAGGTCCTCGACCTTCGGCGCGGCCTTGATGATGCCGATTTCGAGCAGGAGGTCGGCGGCCTCCTTGTTGAAAGTCAGGAAATCGCCGGCGAAGAACTTCTGGTTCGCGGCCTTGTCCTGCCAGCGCAGATATTTCGCCGAATTGCCGAACTGCTCGCCGGTCTGCTTCACATCGGCGCCCATGATCTCGTAGGCCTTGGCCTGATCCTTGGCGATCATGTCGAGCGCCTCGAAATAGCTGTCGGCGAGCGCCTTGGCGGCCTTGGGATTCTCCGTCAGGAACTTCGGCGTGCAGCCAAAAGTGTCCATGACCATCGGGTAGTCGAGCGTGGTCGCGATGATCTTGCCCTTGTCCGGCGCGGCGCGCACGGTCGAAAGATAGGGTTCATAGGTCATCGCGGCATCGTTCTGGCCGGAGACGAAGGCCTGCGCAGCCGCAGCCGGCTCGAGGTTGACGACGGTGACGTCTTTCACCGACAGGCCATTTTTCTTGAGCATCCAGGCCAGCGCGAAATAAGGCGAGGTGCCAGGCGCGGAGGCCGCGACGGTCTTGCCCTTCAGGTCCTTGATCGAGGCCAGGTCGTTGCGGACGGCCATGCCGTCGGCGCCGTAGCTCTTGTCGAGCTGGAAGATCTGCTTGGTGGCAACCCCGTTGGCGTTCCAGGAGATCCAGGTCTCGACGGTCGTTGCCGCGCACTGGACGTCGCCGGAGGCGATCGCGAGGTGACGGTCCTTCTGCGGGATTTTCTTGATGGTGACGTCGAGGCCGTTCTTCTTGAAGATGCCGGCTTCCTTCGCCAGCGTCAGCGGCGCAAAGCCCGTCCATCCGGAGATGCCGATGCCGACCTTGATGTCGGCGAGCACCGGAGTGGAGGCCGCGAGGGCAATGATTGTCACAAATACTTTCGAACTACGCATGATTGTCGTCCTCTTGCCGATCGATGGATTGACGTCGTGTTGATCCTTGTCGGTCCATTTGGACCGTTGCCCGAAGCATTGCAGGAATTGTGCCGCCATTATTCTCTCAGCCTCCCTTGAATCGTGCGACAAGGCGGTGAGAATCACCGGGATAGAGCAGGCGCACCGCGGTGATCGTGCGCGCGCTGCGCCAGGTATAGCGGTCGATCACGAGGCAGGGCGCGCCGACCGCGATGTCAAGTGCCTTCGCCGCGCGATGATCCGCAACAATGGCGCTGATGGTATGCTCGGCCTCGGTCCACGGGACATGGTGGAGCAGCCACGAGCCTGGCGGCTCGCGCGAGAAATCCGCGGTCGCAGCGTTCGGCACGGACGCAAGGTCGATCAGCCTGTCCTCGACGGCGAACGGCACGTTGTCGGCGCTATGCCGGCAGGCGATCGCGACCACCTTGCCGGACTTCTTGACGCCGAGGCGGGCGCGGTCAGCGGCGGTCGCTGTGCGCAGCTTGCGGCCGATCAGCTCGTAGCCGTAGCTGCGGCCGAGCGAGATGATCTCGGCACGGATGTCGGCGATCTTGAGCACGGCAGACTGATGCTGCGGCCGGCGCACGAAGGAGCCGGCGCGCCGCCGCCGTTCGATCAGGTCGGCTTGCGCCAGCTCCGACAGCGCCTTGTTGACCGTCATGCGCGAGCAGCCGTACCGCGCGACCAGCTCGTGCTCGAAGGGGATGCGATGCCCGGGCGGCCATTCGCCGGTCAAAATGCGCTTTTCAATATCGGCGCGGATTCGCTTGTAGAGCGTCGGCTTGTCGGCCGCATCGGTTGCGAGGCTCATGCGGCGAGCCTCCGGACCGAGGCCTTGAAGCGCTCGCGTGCGGCTTGGCGCAGCTTGTGCCGGCCACCCTCAACCACTTTGTCGCCGCCGGCCCAGACGCAATCGACCGCGCCGCCGCCGGCCGCGAAGATCCAGCCGTCGATGACGGCGTCGCGTGCGCGTCCCGCCAGCGATGGATGTGCCGTGTCGAGCGTGACGATGTCAGCGTGCGCTCCCGGCGCGAGGCCGACGGTCGTCTGCGCCAGCGCTTGTGCACCGCCCGCGAGCGCATGATCAAACAGCGTGCGTCCGGTCGAGCGCCCGGCGCCGCTGGAGAGCACGTTACGCTGGCGATGCTCGAGGCGCTGGCCATATTCGAGCTGGCGTAACTCGTCGGCGACGCCGATCAGCACGTTGGAATCGGTGCCCACACCGAACGTGCCGCCGGCATCGAGGAATTCGCGTGCCGAAAAGATGCCGTCGCCGAGGCTTGCTTCGGTGATCGGGCAGAGACCCGCGACCGCGCCGGTCTTGGCGAATGCGATGACTTCCTCATTCGTCGTGTGGGTGGCGTGGATGAGGCACCAGCTTTGATCGACCGGCGCGTGCTCCAGCAACCATTGCACAGGTCGCCGTCCCGACCATGCCAGGCAATCCTCGACTTCCTTCACCTGCTCGGCGGCGTGAATGTGCACCGGCCCGCCATCGGCAAGCGGAATGATCGACTTGAGCTCGTCAGGCGTCACCGCGCGCAGACTATGCGGCGCGATGCCGATATTGGCGCCCGGCAACCCGCTGATCGCCTTGCGCGAGGCGGCCATAAGGGCGGCGAACTGATTGACCGAGCAAATGAAGCGGCGTTGGCCTGCATGCGGCGGTGCGCCTCCAAATGAGCCGTGCGCATAAAAGCTCGGCAACAGCGTCAGCGCAATGCTTGAAGCTTCGGCAGCCTGTGCGATGCGCGCGGCCATCTCGCCGACGTCGGCGTAGGGCGAGCCGTCGCGATCATGATGGAGATAGTGAAATTCGCCGACGCGAGTGAAACCCTGCTCCAGCATCTCGATATAGAGCAGCGTTGCAACCGCCACGACGTCGTCCGGCGTCATCGCCAGCGCGAAGCGATACATCGTCTCGCGCCAGGTCCAGAAGGTGTCGGTGCTATCGCCGCGCAGCTCGGCGAGACCCGCCATGCCGCGCTGGAACGCGTGGCTGTGCAGGCTCGCCAATCCCGGAAGCGCGATTGCGTGGCGCTCGTCGCCGGCTACCGGGGCCACGCCCGGCGTCACCGCCGCGATCGCGCCGGCGGTGACGACCACCTGCACGTCATTGGCCCAGCCCGAGGGCAGGAGCGCGGAGGCGAAATGCAGTCGGGTCATGATTACACGCCGGCTGGACAGAACCGCCCCACGATCATATGTCTAGACATATAAGTCAAGCATCGCACGAAGGGGCCGTTGCATGGCAGAGCGCTTCGACCGGATCTGGCACAACGCCCGGCTCGCCACGATGCGAGCTGACCGTCCTGATCTTGGCGAGATCGAGCGGGGCGTCATCGCCACGCGCGGCGGCCGTATCGTCTATGCGGGCGCGCAGACCGATTTTCCGGCGGATGCCGATGCGGTGGAAAAGATCGATTGCGCGGGACGCTGGATCACGCCCGGTCTCGTCGATTGCCACACCCATCTGGTCTATGGGGGTAACCGCGCGCACGAGTTCGAGCTGCGCCTGAAGGGTGCGAGTTACGAGGAGATCGCGCGCGCCGGCGGCGGCATCGTCTCGACGGTGGCTGCGACGCGGCAGGCGAGCGAGGTCGAGCTCGCCGCAGGCGCGCTGCCGCGGCTCGATGCCTTGATCGCCGAGGGCGCAACCACGGTCGAGATCAAGTCCGGCTATGGTCTCGATACCGAGACCGAGATGCGTCAGCTTGCCGCCGCGCGCAGCCTCTGTGGTCGGCGGCCGGTTGCGATCCGCACCTCCTTCCTCGGCGCGCATGCACTGCCGCCGGAGGCGGAGGGCAACAAGGACGGTTACATCGATCTCGTGTGCCAAGAGATGCTGCCCGCGATCGCAAAGGCGGGCCTTGCCGATGCCGTCGATGCCTTCATGGAAGGCATCGCGTTCTCCGCCGGGCAGACCGCGCGGGTGTTCGAGACAGCGAGGGGACTTGGACTGCCGGTCAAGCTCCATGCCGACCAGCTCTCGAATCTCGGCGGTGCTGCGCTTGCCGCGAAATTCTCCGCGCTCTCGGCCGATCATCTCGAGCACACTGATGAAGCCGGCGCCGTCGCGATGGCCAAGGCCGGAACGGTAGCGGTGCTGCTGCCCGGCGCCTTCTACTTCATCCGCGAGACGCAAAAGCCGCCGGTCGAGACGTTTCGCAAGCTAGGCGTCCACATGGCGCTGGCGACCGACTGCAATCCCGGCAGCTCACCGCTGACCTCGCTGCTGCTCGCGATGAACATGGGGGCGACTCTGTTCCGGATGACAGTGGCCGAATGCCTTGCCGGCGTGACGCGCGAGGGGGCGCGGGCGCTGGGCGTGCTGGATGAGAGCGGTACGTTAGAGGCCGGTAAATGGTGCGACCTCGCGATCTGGGACATCGAGCGGCCGGCCGAGCTTGTCTACCGGATCGGCTTCAATCCGCTGCACGGGCGGGTATGGAGGGGGCAGTGACGGAGCGAGACACAGCGATCGTCGTCAGACCGGGGACGGTCAGTCTCGACGATCTCGGGCGTGTGCTCGACGGTGCGCCCGTCGTGCTCGATCCCTCGTTTTGGGCGCGCGTCGAAGCAGCGGCGGAGATCGTCGCAAGAGCCGCGCGCGCGGATGTCCCCGTCTACGGCATCAACACCGGCTTCGGGAAGCTTGCGTCGAAGCGCATTCCGCCGGATCAGACCGCGCTGCTCCAGCGCAACCTGATCGTCTCGCATTGCTGCGGCGTCGGCCCGGCGACACCCGAATCGATCGTGCGGCTGATGATGGCGCTGAAGATCGTCTCGCTCGGCCGCGGCGCCTCCGGCGTCCGCCGCGAGCTGATCGAGCAGCTGCAGGACATGTTGGCGCTGGGTGTCTATCCGCTGGTGCCGCAGCAGGGCTCCGTGGGCGCATCCGGCGATCTTGCACCACTTGCGCATATGACGGCCGTGATGATCGGCGAAGGGCAGGCGATCGTTGACGGGAAAATTGTATCTGGCGCCGAAGCGCTAAAGGCCGCCGAACTCGCGCCGCTGACGCTCGGGCCTAAGGAAGGGCTCGCGCTGATCAACGGGACGCAGTTCTCGACCGCCTACGCCATCTCGGGCGTGCTGCGCGCATTTCGCCTCGCCCGCGCCGCGCTCGTCACGGGGGCGCTGTCCGTCGATGCGGCGATGGCCTCGACGGCGCCGTTCCGCCCCGAAATCCAGGCGCTGCGCGGCCACGTCGGGCAGATCGCCGCGGCGGCGACGCTGACAGCGCTGCTCGACGGCAGCGACATCCGCCTGTCGCATCTCGAAGGTGACGAGCGCGTGCAGGACCCCTATTGCCTGCGGTGTCAGCCGCAGGTCGCGGGCGCAGTGCTCGACCTGATCACGCAGGCGGCGCGCACGCTGGTCATCGAGGCCAACGCCGTCACCGATAATCCGCTGGTACTGGTCGAGACGCGCGAGATCGTCTCCGGCGGAAATTTTCACGCCGAGCCGGTGGCCTTTGCCGCCGATGCGATTGCGCTCGCGCTGTCGGAGATCGGCGCGATCAGCGAGCGGCGCATCGCGACGCTGGTCGATCCTGCACTCAATTTCGGCCTGCCGCCGTTCCTGACGCCCGACCCCGGCATCAATTCCGGCTTCATGATCGCCGAGGTCACGGCGGCCGCGCTCTATGCCGAAAACAAGCAGCGGGCGCTCGCCTGCTCGATCGACTCGACCCCGACCAGTGCCAACCAGGAGGACCATGTCTCGATGGCCGCGCATGCCGCGCGGCGCCTGTCCGACATGGCCGACAATCTGGCCGCCATTCTCGGCATCGAGCTTCTGGTCGCCGCCCAAGGCATCACGCTTCGTGCGCCGCATGCGACCAGCGCGCCGCTCACTGCCGTCATTGCCGCGCTTCGTGAGCAAGTGCCCGCACTCGGTGCCGACCGCTACATGGCCGGCGATCTCGCCAAGGCAGCTGCACTGATCGAGGCCGGCGCATTGCCGGCCATCGCGATTACCGCACTTCCATCCGATCCGTTTCCGAGACTTGGTTAAGAGGTCCGCATGAACCGCCGACTGGACAATGACCGCACCATCCGCGCGCCCCGCGGCAGCGACATCAGCGCCAAGAGCTGGCTGACGGAAGCGCCCTTGCGCATGCTGATGAACAATCTCGATCCCGATGTGGCGGAGCGGCCGAGCGAGCTCGTCGTCTATGGCGGCATTGGCAGGGCCGCGCGCGACTGGGAGAGTTTTGATCGGATCACGGCAGCCTTGCGCAAGCTTGAAAACGACCAGACCTTGCTAATCCAGTCCGGAAAACCGGTCGGTGTCTTCCGTACCCATGCCGACGCACCGCGCGTGCTGATCGCGAACTCCAATATCGTGCCGCACTGGGCGACGCTCGATCATTTTAACGAGCTCGATCGGAAGGGCTTGATGATGTACGGCCAGATGACCGCGGGCTCCTGGATTTATATCGGCAGCCAGGGCATCGTGCAGGGCACCTACGAAACCTTTGTCGAGGTCGGCCGTCGCCACTATGGCGGCAGCCTCGCCGGCAAATGGATTCTCACCGCCGGCCTTGGCGGCATGGGCGGCGCGCAGCCGCTGGCCGCAACCATGGCCGGCGCCTCGATGCTCGCGGTCGAATGTCAGCCGAGCCGCATCGACATGCGGCTGCGCACCGGCTATCTCGATCGGCAGGCCGCAACGCTCGACGAAGCGCTTGCGATCATCGAAGAGGCGGGAAAGACCAAGAAGGCGGTCTCGGTCGGCCTGCTCGGTAATGCCGCCGAGATCTTCCCGGAGCTGGTGCGCCGCGGTGTCAAGCCCGACATCGTCACCGACCAGACCAGCGCGCACGACCCCGTCAATGGATACTTGCCGAAAGGCTGGACGCTGGCAGAGTGGGAGGCGAAGCGCGCGTCCGATCCCAAGTCGGTCGAGCGTGCCTCGAAGACGTCGATGGTCGAGCACGTCAAGGCCATGCTGGATTTCCACGCACAGGGCATTCCGACGCTCGACTACGGCAACAACATCCGCCAGATGGCGCAGGACATGGGCCTGAAGAATGCCTTCGATTTCCCGGGCTTCGTTCCCGCCTATATCCGTCCCCTGTTCTGCCGCGGCGTCGGGCCGTTCCGCTGGGCCGCACTCTCGGGCGATCCCGAGGACATCTTCAAGACGGATGCCAAGGTCAAGGCGCTGATGCCTGACGACAAGCATCTGCACAATTGGCTTGACATGGCCAAGGCGCGCATCAAGTTCCAGGGCCTGCCGGCGCGGATCTGCTGGGTCGGCCTTGGCGATCGCCATCGTCTGGGCCTTGCCTTCAACGAGATGGTGGCGCGCGGGGAATTGAAAGCGCCGATCGTGATCGGCCGCGATCACCTCGACAGCGGCTCGGTGGCAAGCCCGAACCGCGAAACCGAGGCGATGAAGGACGGGTCGGACGCGGTGTCGGATTGGCCCTTGCTCAACGCGCTGCTCAATTGCGCCAGCGGTGCGACCTGGGTCTCGTTGCATCACGGCGGCGGCGTCGGCATCGGCTATTCGCAACATGCCGGCATGGTGATCGTGGCCGACGGCACGCCGGAAGCCGCGAAGCGGATCGAGCGCGTGCTCTGGAACGATCCCGCCAGCGGCGTGATGCGCCATGCCGATGCAGGCTATGAGACCGCGATCGAGTGCGCCCACGCCAACGGCCTCGATCTGCCGAGCCTGGCCTAGCTGCGGTCAGATCGCGACCTTGGCTGCGGCTCCGTCGCGGCGCAGTCTCTGCTTCGCCGATCGCTGTGCAGGATGAGGCAAAGGCAATGCTAGACGGCCGCTATTTCTTCTCCAGTGCCGCGGTCTGTTTGGCCAGCTGCTTGTCGAAATCCTCGGAAAGGCCGGTGATGTAGGTCGCCAGCTCCCCCGGCCTGACGAACGGGTTCGGCGCACCGTCCTTCATCTGCGCGCGCTTGGCCTGCATGCCGTAGACCTCCGGATGCGGCCCGAGCAGCACGTCGATCTTCATCGCCTTGGCCTTGGCGAATGTCGCGCGATAATCATCGACGATCCCGGGATAAGTCGGTTGACCGACCAGCCTGTTCAGCGCGACCGTCCCGCTACAGAAGAACAGCACCTCGCGGTCCTCCTTGCCGTCCTTGACACTCATCTCCCAGCTCGTGCAGCCCGGCGAATGGCCGGACGTTGCATGCGCCGTCAGCGTGACGTCGCCCAGTGTGACCTTGTCGCCTTCCTTCACCGTGCGGTCAACCTTCACCGCGGGGAAGGCGAGGTCCTGGTTCTTCTCGTCGCCGGGATAGTAGCCGCCTTCGAGCAGCGGCTTGTCGCGCTCACCGGCCACGAGCTGCGCGCCGGTTTCCTTCTTGATCTCGGCAAAACCCCCGGTGTGGTCGAGATGCGCATGCGTGTTGAGGATGTATTTGATGTCTGAAACCTTGAAGCCGAGTTTGGCGATGTTGTCCTTGATCATGCCGGTTGACTGGGGCATCGCCGTGTCCATCAGGATCAGGCCCTGCGGGGTCTTGATGACGTAGACGGCGATGCCTTCGGTCCCGACATAGTAGATGTTGCCGATGAGCTGAAACGGCTCGAATGGCGCTGTCCACTTCTGCATGACCGCGGCCAGGAAATCCTTGATGGTCTGCGCCTGCGCGTCAGTTGCGAACAATGCCAGCGCGCACAGCGCGGCCGCGAGCCTCTTCATAGTCTGCCTCCCATTAGTGTTCTTGTCGTCTTGATCGAGCGCGGAAATCGTGTGGCTCGACCGGTGCGCAAGTTACGTCGTGACCGGTGTCGCGGGCAACTGCTTCGTGTCTGGAAAGTTTGATGTGCCGCGCGGCAACAGCGCCAGGCCGGCCGAAAGCTACACAAGAGCCTAGCGCCCGATCGTCACGCCGGCGGTCGCGCGCATGGCGCCCCGGAGGCTCGTCGCGTTCATGTCGTCGAGGACCTGCCGCGTCAGCACGGTGGTCTGGCCGGGCGTGTTGAGGATCGTCTCGCTGCGCGAGGACGAGAGCCGATCGGCCTTGTAGGGTGTGGCTGGACCGGCGGCGGGAGCAGCGGTATGACGCGGCCATTTCCCGGCCGCGAGAGCGGGCTGCGAGATGCAGAAGGCGGCGAGCAGGACCACAGACAATGACCTTGCGCGCATATGCGATCTCCCATGTCGGGACATCAACCTAGCACATCGCCGGCGGCCGCAGAAGAAAGGATCAGGCGAGAGCGGCCTGGCGCTCCCGCACCGGCTCGCGGGCCCGATCGTGTTTCCCAGGCTCTGCGAGCCGGGTGAAGCTGCGCTGGCTCGCATGCGCAGGCGCCTCGACGATGACGCCCTCGCAGACGATTTGTCCGCCGAGCACCTTGAATTCCAGCTTGTCGTAGCGCGGCATCGTCTCGCCGGTCGCGGGTGGCAGCAGTCCGACACTGCCCTGGATGTTGAGCGTGGCATCGCCGGTGCCGTGCAGGCGCGGATTCCACATCCTGATCCCGGTCTCGGCCCAGCGCTGCCGGATCAGCGCGGCACGATCGGTGGGCTCTGCGGGTCTAGCGCGAACTTTCCGTGCGCTGCGAATCTCCGGAGAAGCAGACACGACAGCGGGAGCCGGCTCGATATTCGTGATGGCGCCGAGCGAATAGGCAGAGGGAACCTCCGTAGCGACGGCTGTGGCGAGCGGCGGATCGTTTGCGGCGGCCGGCGCGATCTCGACGCTGCCATGTGGGGCGCTGTCGGAGCTGGTTTCAGGCACGTCCGCAGCAACGCTGATGGTATCGACGACAACGGCGGCAATTTGATCGGCGACGGCCGCGGAAGCGCTGGGCGAGGATTTGTCGCTGGTGAGAGGGGTCTCGACCTCGGCAGACGAAAGCGAAACCTTCGCTGCGACGACGGGTTCAACCGCGGCCGGGACTTCAGAGCACGACTCGCTGACGATGACGAGATCAGGAACCAAAACCGGATCGTGCTCCACGTCGGCCGATGAAGCAGAAGCGTCCTCGACGGCCGGGAATGTCGAGACCGCCTCGGCTCCTGTCAGCGTCTCCGGAGATGAAGCGTCTTCCACACCGATTCCGGTCGACGGGCTCTCCGCATCGACAGAGACAGCCGTCTCATTCTGGGCTACCGGAGCCGTGACCGCGAGGTCAGAAATGTCATGCAAAGGCTCCGCGCTGACCGCGCTGACGTCGGTGACGCGAGCCGGAGCGGCTTCCGCAATGTCGATGATGGCGGCTGGGCTATCTGCGGTCCCCGGTGCAACGTCAACGCTGCCGCTGTGCGGCGAGGGCCGAAGCCGGGTGAACGCCCAATTCACCGCAGGGATGCGGCGCAGCAACGATATCAGTCTCGAAAGCACTGGAGTTGTCCAAGAGGTACCCGGCGTGAGGCTATCGCTGATTCGCCAGCAATGTAAAAAACTGCCCCGGCCCTCGCACCGATGTCAATCGAGGCGGGACCAATTGCAGAACATCGGCGCACCAGCACAGGAGGCGGAAACCGCCAGTGCCTTTCTTTGTAATTGTGATCTCAAAGCTCGCGCTATTGCTGATTTCACTGAACAGCGCGAGCAGTCATTGGCATAGCTGTAGCAATCGGCACCAGCCGGGGCGCGGCGTAGCAGTGAACTCCCGGGGGAATCTTCAGGCTAGGCGAAGTTGCAACGTCCTCTCTTGGCTATCGCCCGGAGCCGGAGCCTGCACCGCCGCCGGAGCCAGCGCCGCCACCGGCCTGGCTGCCCATGTTATTCGTATTGGTGCCACCTGCGGATGGCTGTTGTGTGCCCTTGCTGTCGGTGGCCTCGTTCTGCATGTTCGACGAACGGCCCGTCGTCATGCCCTTGGTCGCAGGCCCCCGCGACGAGGGACCGACGTCGCCCTGGCCGGATGCGCCTGGAGCGGGTTGTGTCTGCGCGAATGCGCCCCCGGTCGCCAGCGCCATGACGCACGCGGATGTCAAAATGATCTTCTTCATCGCAGTCTCCTTGCCTTTCACCTCGAAGACAACATGCCGGTGCTGACGACGTTCCTGGACGATGGCTTGTTGGCGTCCGCCTCGGATCAATTCAATTCGCGTTGCACCCAAATTTTACGGTTCCCGTCTCGTCAGTTCGTGGCTATTCAGGAACCCCGTTGCTTGTTGAGGATACGTATGAGGAAGATCGCCGCCATCGGAGCGCTTCTGCTCTGGTCCACCATCGCATCCGCGCAGGATCGCACCATCACCGTGGCCTCGACGACGTCGACGGAACAGTCGGGGCTGTTCGGCTATTTGCTGCCACTGTTCTCGAAGGCTTCCGGGATCGACGTGAAGGTCGTTGCCGTCGGCACCGGCCAGGCGCTGGACATCGGGCGGCGCGGCGACGCCGATGTGGTGTTCGTTCATGACAGGGTTGCCGAAGACAAGTTCATGTCCGAGGGGCAGGGCGTGAAGCGCTTCGACGTCATGTACAACGACTTCGTCATCGTCGGTCCCAAGAGCGATCCGGCGCAGATCGCCGGCAGCAAGGACGTCACTGATGCACTGCGCAAGATCGCGGCGGCGAAGGCGCCGTTCATCTCGCGCGGTGACAAGTCCGGCACGCACGCGGCCGAGCTGAGGCTATGGAAGGAGGCAGGCGTCGATCTCAGTGCGGCCAAGGACGGCTGGTATCGGGAGATCGGCCAAGGCATGGGACCGGCGCTGAACATGGCGTCGTCGTCGAATGCCTACCTTGTGTCGGACCGCGGCACCTGGCTCTCGTTCAAGAACCGGGGTGAGCTCGCCATCCTGACCGAGGGCGACAAGCGGCTATTCAACCAGTATGGCGTCATGCTGGTGAATCCGGCCTTGCATCCAAACGTCAAGGTGAAGGATGGGCAGGCCTTCATCGACTGGCTCATCTCATCGAAGGGGCAGGACGCGATCGCAGGCTACAAGGTGGGCGGCGAGCAGCTATTTTTCCCCAACGCGTCCCACTAGCAGGAACGCAATGGTCGACACGGCGACGCTGAGCGCAAGCAGGATCAGTCCGAGCCCCAGTGCCAGCGGCAGGTCGCCCTTGCTGGTCTCCAGCGCGATCGCCGTTGTCATCGTGCGGGTGAAGCCCCGGATATTGCCGCCGACGATGATGATGGCGCCGACTTCCGCGATGGCGCGGCCGAAGGCCGCGAGAAAGGCGGTGAGTAGCGAGGTCCGTCCCAGCGCGAACAGGAGTGCCATGCTGCGCAGGGCCGACAGTCCGTCGATCCGCGCCAGATCGCCATACTCCGCCCACAGCAGGCTGGCCGGCCGGTGCACCAGTGCCACCACGATCGGCGTCGCGAGCAGCGTCTGCGCAATCACCATGGCAGTTGGCGTGAACAGCAAGCCGGCGGCCCCAAGCGGGCCGGACCGCGACAGCAGGAGGTAGAGCGCGAGCCCGACCACGACCGGCGGAAGACCGAGCAGGGCATTGGTCAGAATGATGATGACCTGACGTCCGCGGAAGCGTGTGATCGCAAGCAGGGCCCCGAATGGGGCACCGATCAGCAACGCGACGATGCTGGCGGTCAGGCTGACACGAACCGACAAGGCGACGATGCCGAGCAGTTCGGCGTCGATTTCGCCGATCAGCGTGAAGGCGGCAGCGATGGATTGCGCGAAATCGTTCATCCGGCCGGACGCTGTTGCGCCGGCCTGGTGCCGCTGATCCCGATCACGTCCATCGCGAACCCCTTCGTCCTCAGCAGCCTGCCTTCGGCCCGCGTCGGCGGCGGGCCGGGTCCTCCACGCACATGCTCGGATGGCAATCGCACGCTGCACTTGCCACAATCAAGAGGTCGCAATCCAGGGGTGGGGGTAAGCTCTGGATAAATATGCCTTCACTAAACCCGTCAGGGCCGCAGGGCGCGGAATCCGGCACTTCGGGCAGGAAAAGCCCAAACCCCCGGCGGCCGTGGACGGCTTTATTCCGCCCGTGGATGCTGTAAGGAGGGGTAGAGTCGGGTCGCACACGCCGCTCGGCAGTGCTAGACCCTCGTGCAGGAACAGATCGGGCCGGAGCGATGCTGGTAGGCCCCAAGCATGAAGGACACAACGCAATGATCCAAACCGTTGGCATCATCGGGGCAGGGACCATGGGGAACGGCATCGCGCAGGTCTGCGCGGCGGCCGGGCTCTCGGTCGTGATGGTCGATATTTCTGATGCTGCGGTGAACCGCGGACTTTCGACCGTCGGCGGCAGCCTTGAGCGGCTGGTCAAGAAGGAGAAGATGTCGGCGGCCGATCGCGAGGCGACGCTCAAGCGCATCACCGGCACCACGGACCGGTCGAAGCTGTCGGATTGCGACCTCGTCATCGAGGCGGCGACCGAGAACGAGGAGCTCAAGGTCAAGATCCTGAAGGATCTCTGCGCGACGCTGTCGTCGCGCACGCTGGTCGCGACCAACACCTCCTCGATCTCGATCACCAAGCTCGCCGCGGCGACCGACCGCCCCGACCGATTCATCGGCATGCACTTCTTCAACCCGGTGCCGGTGATGGCCCTGCTGGAGCTGATCCGGGGCTTGCAGACCTCCGACGACACCCACGCCAAGGCGCTCGATTTCGCCAAGCGCGTCGGCAAGGTGGCGATCACGGCGAAGAACAGCCCGGGCTTCGCCGTCAACCGCATCCTCTGTCCGATGATCAACGAGGCGATCTTCGCGCTTCAGGAAGGGATCGCGACGGCGGAAGAGATCGACGCTGGCATGAAGCTTGGCTGCAACCATCCGATCGGGCCGCTCGCGCTGGCCGATCTCGTCGGCCTCGACACCATGCTTTCGGTGATGGAGGTCTTTTACAAAGGCTTCAACGACCCTAAATATCGGCCAGCCCCGCTGCTGAAAGAGATGGTCGATGCCGGTCATCTCGGCCGCAAGACCGGGCAGGGATTCTACACCTATAGCGCCTGATGAAGGCATCAGCGGCGGACCTTCAGCGTCCGCCGCCGGATCCCGCAATTTGCGCTGCGACAAAGACGCCGCGCGCAATTGGCCCGACAATGTCGAACGGGCGGCTCGCGGGCACAACGGCACGGATAACGAAGGACATGTCGGATCGACTGAAGGCCGAGCGCGACGCGGCGGCTGCGCGGCGGAACCTGCTGACCGAGGATGCGATCGAGCGCACCGGGATCACCGAGGAGATGATCGGGGAACTCGTCACCCGTTTCTATGGACGGGTGCGCGAGGACGCACTGCTCGGTCCGGTTTTTGCGATCGTCCAGAACTGGGACGAGCATCTCGCCAAGCTCACCGATTTCTGGTCATCGGTCGTTCTGATGAGCGGCCGCTATCGTGGTTCGCCGATGCGGGCGCATCTGCCGCTGAGCCTGAGTGGCGACCACTTCGACCGTTGGCTCGACCTGTTCGAACAGACTGCGCGCGAGATCTGCCCGCCGGCGGCGGCCGCGCTCTTCATAGACAAGGCACGGCGCATCGCCGACAGTTTCGAAATGGCGTCGGCGACGGTCGCAGGGCGTATCGCATCGCCCCGCCACGTGCTCCGGTCCTAGAGCGATCTGCTCCGCGTTTGCGCTCCGCAACGAAGAGCGCAGCGCACCAATGCCAGCATCATCGGTCTGATCTGCAAAATCATCATACAGATCGCGCGGTGTGACGTTGAAATCGCGAAAATCCCTTTGAATGGGCTGATGATCGCGCAATCAAAGCGAGCAAAGCCATATTGATGCACTGCGGTGCCAATTCTTCGCCTTGTTTTTGGCTGAGTTCCAGCGCCTGCTAGTAAACATGTCGCGCGCACCGTCCACCGCCTGTTCCTCACCCTCCGAACCCATTGCGGAACCTAAAGCCGACGCGGGCATCGAGCAAACGCGGCGAACGCTGCTGCTTGGCGCGCTCGCGACCACCGCGTGTCTCGGCTGTTCCCGACCGGCGCGCGCAGGTGAAGATCCACCTGGTTCGGACGAGCGGCCCCAGAAGGGCGATGTGCTCGTTTTCTCCGAAGGCGACAAGGAGGGAAAACTCATTACTGCGGCCGATGTGCCGGCCGGCGGGCCTCCGGTCCATGCCTGGCCGAAGGATCCCAACACGTCGGTGGTGCGGAGCGCCTCGCGCCTCAACGAAATCCTGATCATCAAACTCGATCCCGCCGAGCTCGACGAGAAGACTCGTGCGCGTGCCGTCGACGGCATCATCGCCTATTCGGCGATCTGCTCGCATGCGGGCTGTCCCGTCACCGCCTGGGTGAAGAGCGATGCCGGCGACAAGGAGGTGTTCAAGTGCATGTGTCACAACTCCGAATTCGATCCCCGCGAGGGCGCGCAGGTCGTGTTCGGACCGGCGCCGCGACGGCTTGCGGCGCTGCCGCTGGCGCTCGTTGACGGTTCGCTCAGCGTCGCCGGCAATTTCATCGGAAAGGTAGGAGGCGCGCAGCCGGGATGACGGACAGTGCGGGCCGTGCCCGCGTCAGGAGAGGCCGCATCCGCCGATGGGCGGACGACGGGACGAACGACAAGAATTCACAACAAGAATTCAAATGGCTGAAAAGGGGAACGTCCATGACCAGGAAGCAATGGTTACTGTCCGGATTCGTCGCCTTCACGTGTCTTGCCTCGACCGCCGCTGTATCAGGCCCGATCGAGAATTATTCTCCGGTCACCGCGCAACGGCTGGAAAATCCTGAACCCGGCAACTGGATGCTCTACCGGCGCACCTATGACGGGCACGGCTACAGTCCGCTCGACCAGATCAACGCCTCGAATGTGAAAAACCTCACGCCGGTCTGGACCTTCGCTACGGGCGTGGTCGAAGGCCACGAGGCGCCGCCGATCGTCAACAACGGCGTGATGTTCGTGGCGACCCCGATGGGCCAGGTGATCGCGCTGAACGCGAAGACCGGCGACGAATACTGGCGCTACAAGCGGCAACTCCCCGACGATTTGTTCCAGCTGCATCCGACCAGCCGCGGCGTCGGCCTATGGGAGGACAAGCTCTATCTCGCTACCACCGACGACCACGTCGTCGCGCTCGACGCCAAGACCGGCAAGGTGGTGTGGGACACCAAGGTGCAGGATTACAAGAAGGGCCAGTACATGACCCTGATGCCGCTGATCGTCGAAGGCAAGGTCATCGTCGGCGGCTCCGGCGGCGAGTTCGGTGTGCGCGGCTATGTCGCCGCCTACGATGCCAAGGACGGCAAGGAGCTGTGGCGGACCTACACCATTCCCGGGGAAGGCGAGCCTGGTCACGACACTTGGCAGGGGGACGACTGGAAAAACGGCGGCGGCTCGGCCTGGATGACCGGCAATTACGACAAGGAGACCAAGACGATCTACTGGGGTGTGGGCAATGCCGCGCCATGGCCTGGCGAAACCCATCCCGGCGACAATCTCTACACCTCCTCGGTGCTCGCGCTCGATCCCAACACCGGCAAGATCAAGACCTATCACCAGTACCACCAGAATGATTCCTGGGATTGGGACGAGGTCGAGGCGCCAATGCTGATCGACCTGCAGCGTGATGGCCGCAACATCAAGAGCCTGGTCCATCCGGGACGCGACGCGATCTTCTGGGTGCTCGAGCGCACGCCGACCAAGATCAACTACGTCGCCGGCTGGCCGTTCGTCTCCACCGATGTCTGGAAGGGCATCGAACCGGAGAGCGGCAAGCCGATCGTAGATCCCGCGCACAAGCCGGTGATCGGCAAGCGCGTGGAGTTCTGCCCCTCACTGTGGGGCGGCAAGGATTGGCCGTCGGCGGCCTATAGCCAGAAGACTGGCCTCGTCTACGTGCCTGCCAACGAGAATTTCTGCGGCGGCTTCACCGGCGAGAAGGTCGCGCTGAAGCCTGGCGAGCTCTGGCTCGGCACCAAGCCGGAGGATATCGGCCTCAAGACGAAGCCCGGCGCGGATCATTTCGGCGAGCTCCAGGCCTGGGATCCTGCGACGGGCAAGAAGGTGTGGCAGCACAACTTCCCGAAGTCGCAGCTGTTCGGCTCGGTGACGGCGACCGCAGGCGATCTCGTCTTCGTCGGCGGCACCAACGACCGTAACTTCCGCGCCTTCCACGCCAAGACCGGCGAATTGTTGTGGGAGCAGAAGACCAACTCCGGCATCATGGGCATGCCGGTCTCCTATGAGATCGACGGCACACAGTACATCGCGATCCAGTCCGGATGGGGTGTGGACGCTCAGCGCATCCAGGATGCGCTTGCGACCAATAACATCGGAATCGAAGCCAACGTGCCGCAGGGCGGCGTGATCTGGGTGTTCGCGCTCAAGAAATAGCTCCGCGGGCGGATCGAAAAAGCGGAGGCAGCAGGGGGGTGGCGAATGCGGCGGACGGCAACGTCCGCCGCATTTTTGTATCTTCCTTCTCCCCTTGTGGGAGAAGGTGGCGCGCGCATTGCGCGCGCCGGCATGAGGGGTTCTATTCACGCGCACTCATCGCGAGATTGGCGTGGAGACAAACCCCTCACCCAAGCGAGATCGTGATGGCCAGCGTCGCTGCCCTCCGCAAGGGGTCCATGCGCAGCCGTCAGATAAGACTACTTCCCCTCGCGCTCGACCTTGTCCTTCTCCTTCTGGTTCATCTCCCGAACCTTCGGATCAGGATTGTGTTGCCCGGTGGTCTGGGTGGTCGAGGCGGGCGGGGCGTTGGCGTTGGGAAGCGAGTTCTGGTCCGGCGTGGTGGGGCGCGTCGCTGTTGTCGGCGGGCTGGTGCTGCTCTGGGCGAATGCGCCGGCGCTCGTCAAAAGAAAGGCGCCCGACAGCGAGACTGCGAGCGCCTTTGAGATATTGGTCATCGATCTGCTCCTGTCAGATCGATGGCAACGGTGTGAGCCGTATTGCGTTCCCCGCTAGGCCTCCAATTGCTTGCCGATCGGAAGCGAGCGGATACGTTTTCCCGTCGCGGCGAAAATCGCATTGATCAGCGCCGGCGCGAACGGCGGAACGCCGGGTTCGCCGACGCCGCTGGGCGGCGTGTCGGGTCCGGGCGGCACGATGTGGACGTTGGTCACTGCGGGAGCTTCGTCGATCCTGACGAGTTGGAAGTCGTCAAAGTTCTTCTGCTGGACCTTGCCGTCCTTGAAGGTGATCTCGCCATATTTGGCAAGGCTCAGCCCCATGATCGCTGCGCCCTCGATCTGCGAGGCGATGCGCTCGGGGTTGACATAGGTGCCACAATCAATCGCCGTGTCCACCCTTGGCACCGTCAGTTTGCCCTTGTCGTCGACCGCGACCTCGACGATCGTCGCGATGTAGCTGACGAAGCTGCGGTGCGCGGCGATGCCCAGGCCGTGGCCCTTCGGGACCTGACGGCCCCATTCGCCCTTCTCGGCGACCAGCTCGACCACCTTGCGCAGGCGCGCGGTGTCGATCGGGTAGCTGTCCTGAGGCTCGCCGTAGTTCCAAAGGTCTTTCACCTCGGGCTTGACGATGCGCGGGCTGCCAATCAGCGCGAGCAGGGTCTCCTTCTGGTCGCGGCCGGTCGCCTGCGCGATCTCGCCGACCATCGATTGCACCGCGAAGGCACGCGGGATGTTCGAGACCGAGCGGAACCAGCCGATGCGGGTATGCGCGGCCGCCTCCGGGTTTTCGCAGGAGATGTTGGCGATCTCGAATGGCATGTCGACTAGGCCCATGCCGATTTCGAACGGCGCCTGGTGCACGGTGCCGGCGGCAAAGGTCGAGGCGATGCTGGGTGCCACGCTGCGGTGGCGCCAGGCGATCACCTTGCCGCTCTTGTCGAGGCCGGCCTCGATCCGCTCGACCGAGACGGTGTGCAGGAAGCCGTTATGGATGTCATCCTCGCGCGTCCACTGCACCTTGACCGGTGCACCGAGCTCCTTGGAGAGCAGCGCGGCCTCGAGCGCAAAGTCGCATTTCGATTTGCGTCCGAACCCGCCGCCGAGCAGCGTGACATTGACCGTCACGTTCTGCTCGGGAATGTCGAGCGTCTTGGCGACGTCCTCGCGGGTGCCGCCGGGGCTCTGCACCGGCGCCCAGATCTCCGCCTTGTCGCCCTTGACGTCGGCGACCGCCACCGGCGGCTCCATGGCGACATGAGCGAGATGGGGGATGTAGTACTCGCCGACAATGACCTTGTCAGCGCTCTTCAAGGCGGCGTCCGCATCGCCCTCCTTGCGCAGGACGAGGCCGGGCTTGCGCGACGCCTCCTCGAGCTCCTTGCGGTAGGCGACGGAGTCGTATTTGCCGTTGGGACCGTCGTCCCACACGAGCTTGAGCGCGTCGCGGCCCTTGATCGCGGCGCCGGTGTTGCGCGCGATCACGGCGACGCCGCCGAGCGGCTGGAACTTCGACGGCCACGGCCAGCCGCGCACCTGCATCACCTTTTCGACGCCGGGGACCTTCAGCGCCGCGTCGGGATCGAACGAGACCAGCTTGCCGCCGGTCACCGGCGGGCGGGCGATCACAGCATATTTCATGCCGGGCAGCCGCACGTCGGCACCATAAACTGCCTTGCCGGTGGTGATGTCGTGGAGATCGACGATGCCGATCTGACCCTTGCCGAGATAGCGGAAATCCTTGGGGTCCTTCAGCTTGAGACCTTCGATGCTCGGCACCGACTCCTTGGCGGCATCGGCGGCGAGCTCCCCGAAGCCGAGCTTGCGGCCGCTGGCGCTGTGGACGATCTCGTGATTGACGGCCTTCACCTCGGTTGCCGGTACGCCCCAGCGCTTCGCCGCGGCCTGCTCCAGCATGGTGCGAGCGGAGGCGCCGATCTGACGCATCGGGACCAAATAATGCCGCGTGCTGCGCGAGCCGTCGGTGTCCTGGTTGCCGTACTTGACCTCGTCGCCATGAGCCTGCTGCACCTTGACCCTGGTCCAATCGGCTTCCATCTCCTCGGCCACGATCAACGGGAGGCTGGTGCGCACGCCAGTGCCCATTTCCGCACGGTGCCCGACGATGGTGACGATGCCGTCCGGCGCGACCGAAACGAACACGCGCGGATCGACCACGACGCCATGCGGCATCTTTCCGGCACCGGTTTCATAGGCGAAGGCCTGGCGCGACATCACGGGGGCGGCAAGCACGAAGCCGCCGGTGACGCCGAGGCCCTTCAGAATGCTGCGGCGCGAGACCTTCTCGACCCTGACGTGCTTTTCGAAGCCGCGAAGCTTGCGGGAATTGTCGATGAAATTCATGTCACACTCCCGTCGATGCGAGATGGACGGCGTTCTCGATGCGCTGGTAGCAGCCGCAGCGGCAGATGTTGCCGGACATCGCCTCGCGGATCTGGTCGTGCGAGGGCTTTGGGTTGTCCATCAACAGTGCCGCGGCCTGCATAATCTGGCCGGCCTGGCAGAAGCCGCATTGGGGCACGTTGAGCTGGCGCCAGGCCTTCTGCACCGGGTGATCGCCGTTGGTGTGCAGTCCCTCGATCGTCGTGACCTCGCGTCCGGCGACGTCGTTGACCGACGTGATGCAGGCGCGGACGGCCTCCTTGTCGACGATGACGGTGCACGCGCCGCATAGGGCCTGGCCGCAGCCGTATTTGGTGCCGGTCAGTCCGGCTTCGTCACGCAGGAACCAGAGTAGCGGGAGATCCGGGTCGCCGTCCCAGCTCTGTTCCTGGCCGTTGATCTTCACCTTGATCATGATCGTCCCTCGCTCTTCATAAGCATGTTCAATTCAAAACCCATTGACGCCGCCGGAGCGCAATGCCGGTTGCGTCGTGCCGCCGCATCCCGGCCCGTCATCCCGCACGGGCAGATCCCAGCGGGCGGCAGGAATACGAATCGCAATGTCCGGATGTGCTCGATACCTCCCGTTTTGTTCTTAATTGATTGCATTTCGCGCGGCATCGTGACGACGCGATCGTAGCAGAGGTCGCGCCGGCCCGGCGTTCACAGCCGAGTGTTCTCACCGGGAAAAGATTGCATCGATGGTTTGTCAAAAGCAGGGCGCGGCTTGATGCCGCGCGCTCGAACGCGGCGCAACCAAAAAAAGCTTCGTCCGCCAGAAGACTGTACGGACGAAGCAGGGTGCCTCAGTCGAGGGAGGGAGAAACGCAAGTACCGCGAACTTCAAACAGGAAGCCGGCGGCCCTGCGCAGTCATTCAGAGACCAGGACTGAGGAGCTGATGGCCCTCACATACGCGTGGTGCAGAAGCGGCGGGATCGCCGTGATGGTGCCGGAACGGGACCGGCCGGCCCGCTGGCGTTGGTGGACGCCAGCGAACCGACAGAAGTCTGGGCGAAGGCGCGGCGGCCTGCTCAGGCGCCTTGCTTAGGCGGCTTTGGCTTTCGCCACGTGGGTCGCGATCGCGTCCATCAGTGCCGGCGACAGGCAGTCATAGGGCTCCAGTCCGATCTCCTTCAGCCGCGAACGGATGCCCGCCATCTGCTCCGGCTTCACGCCCGATTCGATCACCGAGGAGACGAAGGCGGCGAATTGCGGCGCCTGTGAGCCCTCCTCCTGGAACAGCTCGGGATGGATGAAGTCCAGGCCGTAGAACGGATGGCCCTTGTTCTCGATCCGGCCGTACATGTGGGTGCCGCAGGCCTTGCAGGCATAGCGCTGGATCACCGCGGAGGGATCGACGATCTGGAGCTTGTCGCCGTTCTCGAGCACGGTGACGTTCTGGCGCGGCACCACGGCGACGACCGAGAAGGTCGCGCCCTGCGGCTTCCAGCATTTGGTGCAGCCACAGGCGTGGTTGTGCGCGACGTCGCCCTTGATGCCGACCTTCACCGGCTGGTCCTTGCATTTGCAGACCAGCGTGCCGCCGGCGAAGTTGCCGCTGCCTTGCTTGATGCCGTTGTCAATCAATGGATGGAGTGCAACAGTCATGGGTCGATCCTCCTGGGGTGATGGCTGTGAGCTAGAACACGACGACGGAACGGATGGATTTGCCCTCATGCATGAGGTCAAAACCTTTGTTGATCTCTTCGAGCTTGAGCGTGTGGGTGATCATCGGGTCGATCTGGATTTTTCCGTTCATGTACCAGTCGACGATCTTCGGCACGTCGGTGCGGCCGCGCGCGCCGCCGAAAGCGGTGCCGCGCCAGTTGCGCCCGGTGACGAGCTGGAACGGGCGGGTGGCAATCTCCTTGCCCGCTTCGGCGACGCCGATGATGATCGAGGTACCCCAGCCGCGATGGCAGGCTTCCAGTGCCTGGCGCATCACCGTGGTGTTGCCGGTGCAGTCGAAGGTGTAGTCGGCGCCGCCGTCGGTGAGACCGACGAGGTGCTGGACGATGTCGCCGGTGACCTTCTTCGGGTTGACGAAGTGGGTCATGCCGAAGCGGCGGCCCCAATCTTCCTTGGAGTCGTTGATGTCGACACCGATGATCTTGTCGGCGCCGGCCATCTTGGCACCCTGAATCACGTTGAGGCCGATACCACCGAGGCCGAACACGACCACGTTGGCGCCCGGCTCGACTTTCGCAGTGTTGACGACGGCACCGACGCCGGTGGTCACACCGCAGCCGATGTAGCAGCTCTTGTCGAACGGCGCGTCCTCGCGAATCTTGGCGACGGCGATCTCGGGCAGCACGGTGAAGTTCGAGAAGGTCGAGCAGCCCATGTAATGGTAGATCGGCTTGCCCTTGTAGGAGAAGCGGCTGGTGCCATCGGGCATCACGCCCTTGCCCTGGGTCGCGCGGATCGCGGTGCAGAGATTGGTCTTCTGGCTGAGGCAGCTTTTGCACTGCCGGCATTCCGGCGTGTAGAGCGGGATGACGTGGTCGCCCGGCTTCACCGAGGTCACGCCGGGACCGATCTCGCGTATGATGCCGGCGCCCTCATGGCCCAGGATCGACGGGAAGATTCCTTCGCTGTCGAAGCCGTCGAGCGTGTAGGCGTCTGTATGGCAGATGCCGGTAGCCTTGATCTCGACCAGGACTTCGCCGGCCTTTGGTCCCTCCAGGTCGACTTCGACGATCTCGAGCGGCTTCTTGGCTTCGAAAGCGACGGCGGCACGTGTCTTCATCGTAAACTCCTCAAATCCTCGTAGGACGCCAGGAAGTCGTCTTGGCAATCCTGGCAACGTTCATTTCTTGCCCATGCAGGCATCTTCCGCCTTGGTGTAGGCGTCCGTTTTCTCTTCCTTCTTGGCGGGACGCTGGCGGCCCCATGCTTCGGTGGAGCGGGCGCGCAGATAGACGTAGAGATCGTCCATGTAGCAAGCGACGTTCGGGTTGTCGCCGAAGGCCGGCATGACGTTCTCCTGCGCCGTCGAGATGTTCTTGCGGCCGGAGGCGATCACGCCGAGAAAGTCGCCATAGCTCATCGACTTGACGGAATCCTTCAGCGCCGGTGCGTAGGTGGATCCCATCCCGTCCGGTCCGTGGCACACGTGGCAGTCTGAATGATAGCGGCGGTATCCAGAATAGGTGAACCAGTCCACGGTGCCGTCGGCTGAAATCTTGTAAGTCGGGTTTCCTTCTTTATCGAGCCACTTCCCGTCGTCTTCCTTCTTCACCGCGGTCGGGTCGCCCGGACCTTCCGCGACCGCAGCTCCTCCGGACGCAACGAAGATCGTCACAGCAATGACAGAGCAGATTTTACGCAAGAGATTGTCCTCGAAGGCGTTCGGTGGAGACGAGCCGGCGCGTGGAGTTGATCCACGCGCCGGAGCGATGCTGAGTGGGCCTAGTTCGGCAGCGAGAACACGGTCAGCGTGCCGCCGAGCGCCGTGTAGTTGCTGAGAGCCGCGTAGCCACCCACGGCGCCGAGACCGGCGGTCGGATCGGTCAGACCTGCCGCCAGGCCGATGCCGGCCCAGCCACCCACGCCGGAGAGCACGGCAACGTACTGCTTGCCATTGTTCTCATAGGTGGTGACGTTGCCGATGATGCCGGAGGGAGTTTTGAACTTGTAGAGCTCCTTGCCGGTCTTGGCATCGACCGCCTTCAGGTAGCCTTCGAGCGTGCCGTAGAACACCACGCCGCCGGCGGTTGCGAGTGCGCCCGACCAGACCGAGAACTGCTCCTTGTTCGACCAGACGATCTTGCCGGTCTTGCCGTCCCAGGCGATGAAGTTGCCCATGTGGCTTTCACCCTGCGGCGGATACATCGAGAGCGTCGCACCCACATAGGGCTGGCCCGCGGTGTAGCTCACCTTGAACGGTTCGTAGTCCATGCAGACGTGGTTCGTCGGAACGTAGAACAGCTGCGTGTCGGGCGAGTAAGCTGCCGGCTGCTCGTCCTTGGTGCCGAGCGCGGCCGGGCAGATGCCCTTCACGTTGACGTCCTCGCCCGCCTTGTCGGTCGAAGCTGCGTCGAGCACCTTCGGGCGGCCATAGGTCGGCGAGCTCTTGTTCATGTCGACGCCGGAGGTCCAGTTCACCTTCGGATCGTACTTTTCGGCGACCAGCAGTTCGCCGTTCTCTCGGTCCATGGTGTAGGCGAGACCGTTGCGGTCGAAATGGGTCAGGAGCTTGCGAGGCTGCCCATTGATCTGCTGATCCGTGAGGATCATCTCGTTGACGCCGTCATAGTCCCACTCGTCGTGGGGCGTCATCTGATAGACCCACTTGGCCATACCGGTGTCCGCGTCGCGCGCGAAAATGGTCATGGACCATTTGTTGTCGCCCGGACGCTGCTTCGGATTCCAGGTCGAGGGGTTGCCCGACCCGTAATAGACCATGTTCAGAGCGGGATCGTAGGAGATCCAGCCCCAGGTGCAGCCGCCGCCGATCTTCCACTGATCGCCTTGCCAGGTCTTCAAGCTGGAGTCAGCTCCGACCGGTTTGCCCAGCGACGTCGTCTTGGCCGGATCGAACTTGATCTGGTCATCCGGACCTTCGCTATAAGCGCGCCAGACCTGCTTGCCGCTCTTGAGATCGTAAGCGGTGACGTGGCACTGCACGCCGAACTCGCCGCCGGAGATGCCGACCAGGACCTTGTCCTTGACCACCAGCGCAGCCGATGTGCCGGTCTCGCCCTTCGCAGGATTGCCGTTGGTCGCCGACCAAGCCACCTGGCCGGTCTTGGCGTCGAGCGCGACGAGATTGGTGTCGGCCTGATGCAGGATGATCTTGCCGTCGCCGTAAGATAGGCCGCGATTGACGGTGTCGCAGCACATCACGGGGATGACGTTCGGATCCTGCTTCGGCTCGTACTTCCACACGATCTTGTTCTCGTTCGAAAGGTCAATAGCGTAGACCTTGTTCGGGAACGGGGTGTGGACGTACATCATGTTGCCGATGATCAGCGGCCCGCCTTCATGGCCACGCAGCACGCCCGTCGAGAAGGTCCAGGCCACCTGGAGCTTGCCGACGTTCTGTGCGTTGATCTGGTTCAGCTTGGAATAGCGGGTATTGGCATAATCGCCCGCGGGCATCACCCAGTCTTTCGGGTTCTGCGACATCTTGATCAGCTCGTCATTGGCTGAGGCGCTGCCGACGGCGAGAGCCGCCGCGGAGCCAAGATAGGTCGCCAGTAGCACCTTGCGCATAGTTAATTCCTCCGTTGGTCGTTTATTGTTTCCGAAGCATTGCTCAATCACCGGGCTTTTCGTCCGGCGTCTGCTCGTGCAGGGCGGTCACGATCGAGACCAGAAACGATGCTGTGCTGTTTCCTCCTCCTGATGAGAGCCACGGGTCCGCGTGCAGGAGCGGCCCGTTCTTGTTGTTCCTGCCGCAATCCCTAACGACTTCGTCAACGGGAAACTTGCCCAAGAGAGAAGCCGGTTTGCTCGACAGCGCACGGGCGCGAAGATTTTGATTTTGCAGTAGCGAATTCAGCGGTTTCCGCGCGGGCCCGCGCCGCCGTCAGCGCCGAGGTTCCCCTTGACGGCGCTGCAACTAAGGCGGAGGATTAAGTTTCAAAGGTGGCAATGGAACGGAGGCGCAGTTCCAAAAGACCGCCCAAGTTTGAGGTAAACGTCACGCAATCACGGCTGAGGGCTCCGCAGCGCTGGTCGCGATTCGCGTCGAATCTCCGGATCAAACCAGTGGCTGGATTAATGTCCGACACAATTCACACGCTCTCGACGACCGGGCTGACGCCGAAGCGGCAGATCCAGAGCTGGATCGATGGTCTGACGAGCCTGTGCGGCCATTTCGACGTCGATCCGCTGGAGGCGTCATCGCTTGAAGGTCGCATCGACTACACCACCGTCTCGCGCCTGAAGCTCTGCCAGATCGAGGTGAGCCAGCATCGCATCGCGCACACGCTGGCGCGTGCCAAGGCCAATGAACACCCCTACATCAAGATCCACTTCCAGACCTACGGCGTGTCGTATTTCGAGCAAGAAGGCCGCCACATCGAAATCAACCCTGGCGACATCATCGCCTACGACGTCTCCTGCCCGCATTCGATCATCAGCCCCGCCTTCACGCGTCACGACGTGGTGATTGTGCCCAAGGCACTGCTGCGCGACCGCGGCTTTCCCTCGCAGCGGATGCCGGCGTGCAAATTATCGGCGAAGACCGGGACGGGGCGGATCGCCCATGATTTCGTTCACGCGACTTTCGACGAGGCGGCAAAGCTGTCGGCGAACAGCGCGGTCGGCGTTGCAGATTCACTGATCGACCTCCTGCTGCTACCGCTGCGCGAGGCCGACACGATGTTGGACCGTGTCGGGCCCGAGGCGATGTATGTGCGGGCTCAGTTCTTCATCCGCGAGCATCTGCGCGATCCGGATCTGTGCATCGACCAGATCTCGGCCGAGCTCGGCTGCTCCAAGCGCTATCTGCACATGCTGTTCTCCGAGCGCGGCACCACGGTGAGCGACTACATCTGGCAGGCCCGCCTGCAGAACTGCCGTCAGGAGCTCGAGGCCCACGCCGGCAAGACCATCACGGACGTTGCGTTCTCATGGGGCTTCTCCAGCTCATCGCATTTCAGCCGCGTGTTCCGGAAATACTTTGGCGTGGTGCCGTCCTCGATCCACAAGGCGCAGCAGGGCACCGCGAGCTCGGGCGAGCATTAGGCGCGCTGCGGCCCCGTCGTCGGCAGGCCGCGTGGCGACGTCTATCAAGCCGACACGGCGATATAGGGAATGCTGGCCAAGAGAACGGCAAGCAGCACCGCGTTCGCCAGCATTCCGCTCCAATGCAGCCGGCGCAGCCGACGCGGGGCCTCGGTATCGCCGGCTTCCGTCGCGCTGAGCTGGTCGTCCATGCGTTGCAGGAACCTGCGGCGTCCCCAGATCGCCAAGGCTGCAAGCAGACCAACGCCCGCCGCGGCGATCAGGCGACCATCGAGCAGGAAGGCTATCGTTCCGATGATTCCGGCAACACGCATCACCAGAAAGTGGGCATTGAACATTCCGCGCAGCAGCTGCGCGACGGGCGCAATATCCAGCTTCACCAGCAGGAAGGCGGGCGAAGCCAACGTGAAATAGCCCATCGGAAAGAGCAGGATGATCATGACGGCTACGGCGACGCCATCCGGTGTCATGGGATCGGCCCTTCTCGTTCGCGCCGGCGAGCTGGCGCCGCACAATCATAGCGCGAAAGTGTATTTCCGACACTAGGCTTTGGTCGGACGCCAGCGCGCCGTGAGCGCGACCGCGCCTTGCCTCCGATTCAGGCGGGCTCGAGGCCGAGCGACTTTGCGCTCTCGATCCAGACCGGCAATTCGCGCTGATACAGCGCATTGGTTTCCTTGAATCCGAGGGCCGGTTCGAGCACGAAGGTCGCGAGAACCTCCTTCACCTTCGGATCGTTGTTAGCCGCGACGCAGAGCTCGGCCAGCCGGTCGACGACCGGCTGCGGTGTCGCCTTCGGCACCGCCCAGCCGGTGAAGCCGCTCACGGTGAAGAATTTCGACGTCGCGCCCTGCTCGGGGAGCGTCTTTACGGTCGGGATCGCGTCGACCTTCTTCGAATGCACGGCGAACACAGTGCCGCGGTCGCTTTGCAGGACCGATTGCGCCGCCGTATAGCTGCCCATCGCGGCATCGAGCGTGCCTTCCAGCATGCCGGTCCACATCGGGGCTTCGCCGCGGTAGTGCACCGGCTCGATGGAGAGACCGTATTGCTTGTTGAGCTCGTTGATCGTCATGTGCGGGGCCGATCCCGCGCTGTAGGTGCCGAAATTCACCTTGCCGCTCTTGCGCGCGAAGGCGACGAAATCCTCCAGCCTCTTGACGCCGATTTTGGGGTTCGCGACCAGCAACAGGCCGGCGCCGGGAATCACGCTGACGAGGGTCAGATCCCTGTCCATGTCGTAGCCGGGATTCTTCATCACCACCCGGTTCATGATGTAGGTGGTCGAGATCGAGCATAGCACGGTGTGGCCGTCGGGCTCGGCGCGGGCGACCTCCGCCGTGCCGATTGCGCCGGAGGCGCCGGGCTTGTTTTCGATGACGACGGTCTTGCCGATCTGCCTGGCGATGAATTCGCCATAGGCGCGCGCCAGCAGGTCGGTCTGTCCGCCGGCGGGATAGCTGCAAATCATGCGAATCTGCCGCGACGGCCATGCAGCTTGCGCCGAGGCGCCGCGCGAGAGGAAAGGCATCGCGAATGCGCTGGCACCGGCGGCGACGAAGTGGCGGCGATCGAGCTTTGCGGACATGATTCCCTCCAGCATTTTCATCGAGGGTACTGCATCGCATCGTCTCTGCCATCGGCGACAGCCGAGACAGATTGGCGCATTGGTCGCATCGCCAATCACTCCTGGATGCGAGCGCGGCTCGCCGGCCTGGAATCCATCGGGCTGCGCTGCCGAGAAATGGATTGCGGGCTTGCCTTCGGGCGCCGGAATACCGGGCAATCACCGCTGAATGATCTTCATCCAGACATCGCCGAGGATCGCCGGCTCGCGCGGCGGCAGATAGGTGAGGCCGGCCTGCTTGCCGAATTCGGCGATCTTGCCTTCGGCAGCAAGCTGGCCAAGCGCGGTGTTGACGGCCTCGATCAGCGCGGGATTGCCGGCAAGCCCGACATAGCCGCGATTGACGCCGATCGGATAATAGTAGCCGGATGCGGTGAGCCCCGTATCGGGGTGCGCGGCGCGATGGGCGTCGAAGCGCGCAAGGTCGATCAGCGTCGCGTCATGATCACCGCGCTGGAGCGCGCCGAGCAGGTCGTCGCGGCCGGGCACGAGATGGGTGATGTTGTCGATCAGGCGCCCCTTGTCGAAGGTCATCAGGATGGCATCGCCGAGCGAGCCGCTTTCGATGACCAGGCGAAGCCCGGCGAGATCGCCGATGTCGCCGACCTTGCGGCCCTTCGCCTTCGGCCCGAGCACCACCGTCATCGGCGAATAGAGGTAAGGCCGGCTCGGCGCGAGCACGCCGAGCGCGACGCGGCGGCGCCGGTCGTCGCGCGTGGCGCCGGCGAAATCCGGCAGGCGCGCCGTCTTCATACCGGGCTTGACGAGCGAGTCCTGCGTCAGTGCGTAGCCGCCGACCAGTGCGCAGCGCCCGTCCGAGAGCAGCGCATTCGCCTCGAGCTGTGGGCTGGAATCCTCATCGAGCTTGCTCTCGAACCATTGGATCGTCAGCGGCCGTCCCAGCCGTTCCGCGATCGCCTGCGCCAGCAGTACGTCGAAGCCCGCACCGGGCTTGCCCTTTTGATGCACCGAGAGCGGCGGCCGGTCCTCGTCGAGACAGACCTTCAGCGGATCCTCCGCCGCGTGCGCGACCGTAGGCACCGCCGCGAGGATCGCGGCAACGCTCCACGCGGCGAGCCGACCCCTCATGGCTTCCTCCGGCTCGAGATGAAGGCCCAGAGGTCTCCAATCTGGTCGTCGCTGAGGATGTCGCCCCAGGGCGGCATCTTGTTGTTCTTGCCATTCTTCACCGTGGTGACGAAGCGCGTCTTGTCGTCGGGAATGGCGCGCAGGTCCGGCGTAATGGTGCCGGAGTTCATCAAGTTCGGGCCGTGGCAGTGCGAGCATTTTTCGGCATAGGTCGACTTGCCGTGGTCGATCTGCACCTGCAGCGGCTTGCCGGGTGCATCGTCCGCGGCGCGAACGGTCGCCGCAAGCGCGACCGTCAACACCGCGACGGCGGCGAACATCGCCGCCGTCTTGTGAGATATCTGCTTCAGCATCGTGTCGTGGTTATTGCTTGACCGCAAAAACCCACAGCGAGCCGCCGGGCGGAATCTGCGCCAGTCGTTCGTCGCCGGAAAACAGCGAGTAGACGCCGCCATAGCCGCTTGTCACTGCGACGTACTGCACGCCGTCCTGCTGCCAGGTCACCGGCTGCCCCTCGATGCCGGAGCCGGTCTGGAACTGCCAGAGCTTCTTGCCGGTGTCGGCATCGAAGGCCTCGAACTCGCCGGTCAGCGCGCCGGTGAACACGACGCCGCCTGCGGTCGACAGCACGCCGGAGAAGCGCGGGATGTCGACAGGGGCCTCCCATTTCGCCTTGCCGGTCAGGGGATCGATCGCCTTGAGATGGCCGCGCGGGCCGTCTCCGTACTCCCAGAGATCGGTCAGATCCATGCCGAGATACCATTCACCCTGCTTGAAGGTGACGGGCTCGGTCTTATACCTGCCGCCGAAGGCGAGCGTGTTGGCATAGGCCAGGCCGGTCTGCGGATTGAACGACATCGGCTCCCAGTTCTTGCCGCCGAGGATCGACGGATAGACGGTGACCTTCTTGCCCTCGCGCGCGTCCTTCGAAACGTCGGTCTCGATCGGACGTCCGGTCTTCATATCGATGCCGGTGGCCCAGTTGACCTTCACGTAGGGGTTGGCCGCGAGCAGCTTGCCGTTGGTGCGGTCGAGCACGTAGAAGAAGCCGTTGCGGTTGGCGTCCATCAGCACCTTGGTCGGCTTGCCCTCGACGTTCATGTCGGCGAGCACCATCTCGGCCACGCTGTCATAGTCGAACGGATTATTCGGCGAGAACTGGTAGTGCCACTTGATCTTGCCGGTCTTCGGATCCATCGCCAGCACGGAGCAGGTGTAGAGATTGTCGCCGGGGCGGACCGCCGAATTGAACGGGCCGGGATTGCCGATGCCCCAATAGACGGTGTTCAGCTCGGGATCGTAGGACCCGGTGATCCAGGTCGAGCCGCCGCCGAGCTTCCAGGTGTCGCCCTTCCAAGTGTCGCCGCCGGGCTCGTCAGGGGAAGGGATCGAATGGGTGCGCCAGAGATGCTTGCCCGTCGCCGGATCCCAGCCGTCGATGAAGCCGCGCGTGCCGAATTCGGCGCCCGAGATGCCGGTGATGACGACGCCGTCGGCGACCAGCGGAGCCACCGTCATCGAATAGCCTTCTTTGATGTCGGCAGCCTTCTGCCGCCACAACTCCTTGCCGGTCTTGGCGTCCAGCGCGATCACGTTGGCGTCGAGGGTGGTGCGGTATACCTTGCCGTCGTAGAGCGCGGCGCCGCGATTGATGATGCCGCAGCAGACGATGCGCGGCGTCTCGGCGGGATACTCGACCTTGGTTTTCCAGATCTGCTTGCCGGTCTTGGCATCCACCGCCATGGTCGCATTGTGCGAGGTCACGTAGATCACGCCCTGGTACACCAGCGGTTGCGATTCCTCGCTGCGATCATCGTTGAAAGAGTAGTTCCAGACCGGGACGAGGTTCTTGACGGTGTCCTTATTGATCTGGTTCAGCGTGGAGAAACGCTGCAGATTGTAGCCCATTCCGTAATTGAGAACATTCGATGTATCGGTCGCGCCCTTGACCAGTTGCTCGGTGGTCTGTGCGCTTGCACAAGTCGATGCAAGCATGACGAGGCTCGCGGCCATCGCAAAGCGTTTCATCCGTTCCTCCCAATGTGCGCGCCTTTTGACGCTGCAGGTGCAACACTCCGCCCGAATACAAAACGCGTCAATACGAAAGTCGCAAGTCCGGCGCCGATATGCTGGCGCCGGATGCCGGTGACCTGACGGAGACCTGACAGCCCAGCACTCACTTGTGCGCAGGCGCTGGAAAAATTCCGCGACGCGAAGCGCTGGGCCGGAAGCGGGCCGGGTCGGCGCGGCTCGCTTCCGCGAGTCGTGGCGCGCGCAGGTTGTAATTTCCGTTGAACCGGGTCACATTTGTGGCCTTATCTCATTTCGATCCCGCTCGAATTGAGGTTCTCAGGAGGTTTCGATGATGTCACGTCACTCAGTCGCGCTTGCGCTCACGATTGCATTGCTGTCCGGTCCGGCCCTCGCGGCATCCGGCAACGCGGTCAAGATGTTCGATACCGACAATGACGGAACGCTCGATCTCGCCGAGGTGAAGAAGGCGGCCAGCGCATTGTTCGCCAAGCTCGACCCCGACCACGACGGCACGCTCGACGCCCGCGAGTTGCGGGGACGGTTGTCGGCGAAAGAGCTCGCCGCCGCCGATCCTGATCGCGATGGGACGCTTACGCTCGACGAATACCTGTCCGTGGTGGAGCAGCGCTTCAATGCGGCCAACCCGGACAAGGACGGGACGCTCGATGCAAAAGAGCTGAAGGCGCGGGCCGGCCGCGCGCTGCTGCGGCTGCTGCGCTGAGGTCCGCCCCGGCAGGAGCTTAATTCCGATCGGAAGCCCGGAACATCGGGCTATTCGGCCTGTTCTCTTCGCGATGTCCTGCTCCGCGCCGGGGCAGCGCGGCGGGAGAAGAGGAGAAGCAGATGACCATGAAACATTCCGTTCTTGCTGCCTGCGCGATCCTGACGTTGAGCGCGGGCGTCGCTATGGCCGGCCCGTGCAACACCGGCAGTGCCAGCACTGACAAGGATGCCGGTTCCGGTCCAGTCACCGTGGGCTCGGCGCAGTCGCAGAGTTCGTCCAGCGAAACGGGTCAGCATCCGCCGACCAGCACGATGAATCGTGCCAGCGGCGGCGCAGCTGCCTCGTCCGAAGATGCGCAGCGGCAGATGCAGAGCCAGCCAACTGCGGCGGAGCGGGCGGAAGGTGCTAAGCCCAACACGCAAACGGCAGGTAAGGACTGCTGACGACGCGGCACTGTTGGTGTCGATTCGAGGCGCGGTGTGTCGCGCAGGGCGATGTCCCCAAGATCTGTAATTGACCAAGAGAGAACTGGCTTTGCCCGAGAGAGAAATGCCGCCGCGAAGAATCGACCCAGACGCATCCGAACACCGATTCGGCGCTTGAACTACAGGGGACCCAGCCCTAGGTTTTGCCCCGCGCGATGTCGCGCTCAATACCTTGGGAGACCCCGAATGGCTTGGAAAGCTCCGAAGATCGTGGAAGTGCCGGTCGGCATGGAAATCAACATGTACGCCTGCGCTTCGCGCAAGTAAGACTGACGACCTGCCGCGGCTTCGATGGCAAACGCCGTCGAAGCCGTGGTAGTGTCAGGAATGCGCGCGAGAGCCAATCCCTTCTGGACCATAGCTGCCTGCACAGTCGCGCTTCTACCTGTATGCGTCAGCGCCGAAGAAGGCTTTGATACCGAGCACATCTTCGGCTTCATGATCGGCACCGATGTCGGCAGCGTCGGCGAGCGCGAATTCCAGAGCGAGACGACGGGACGATTTGGTAAGGGCGGTGGGACCTATCGCGCGCTCACGCAGGAGGTCGAGATCGAGGTGGTGCCGCTGCCGAACTTCCGTGTCGAGGTCGGCGGTACCGCCAGCTTGCACGACATCACCGGCGTCCCCGACATCGACGATCGCCGCCAGTTCAACTTCCAGGGCGCCTCGCTCGATCTGCGTTATCGTCTGCTCGACCGCGCGCACGCGCCGTTCGGCCTGACTGTCGCCGCCGAGCTCCATCGCGACCGCATCGACGAGACCAGCGGCGCGAAGGGACGGATGTACGGCACCGACTTCACGCTTGCGTTCGACCGCGAGCTCGTTCCGAACTTCGCCATCGCCGCGCTCAATCTGATCTATCAGCCGGAATGGGCGCGCTTCGAGATGGCGGGACTGTCCGAGAAGAGCTCGACGATCGGGGCGGCGGTTGCCGGCATGGTGCGCGTGCGGCCCAATGTGCTGCTCGGCGGGGAGATGCGCTATTTCCGGCAATACGACGGCATCGGCCTCGGCGAGTTTTCGGGCCACGCCCTGTTCGTCGGCCCCACCGCCTATCTTCAGCTCTCCGAGCGCTCGCGGCTGACCTTGAGCTGGAGCATGCAGGCCTGGGGACGTCCGGCCGGATCATCCGCCAATCTCGACCTCGTCAATTTCGAGCGTCACCAGGCGAGGGTTGTCTTCGGGGTTAACTTTTAACGCGCCCATGTTCCCCTCTGTCTGCCCGGGCGGAGACGGGAAAGAGCCCCATTTTCTCTCACGCCGGATTGAAACTTCCCGCTCCTTGGCACGTAACCTTTCGTGCTAGTCTCCATCGCCCCTTTGCGAGAGGATCCCGGCATGAACCCGATTGACCTGGTGGTGACTGTCTGTGCGGTGCTCTCGCCCGCGACCTGCGAGGAGCAGCATCTGGTGTTCAACTATTCCGGGTCGCCACGGCAATGCGCGATGGCCGCGCCGCCCTATATCGCGCAATGGGTCGGCGAGCACCCGAAGTGGCATGCGGTGCGATGGCGCTGCGAATATCCGCACCCGAACGACAAGGCGTAAGCCGGCCTCGCTATTTGGTGCAGTCCTTCAGATCCTTGTCGACGATCGAGAACACCGCATCCGCCCTGATCTCGATGTCGCGGACGATGCACTGCCGTGAATTGGCATAGCTGACCTTGGCATCATAGCGGCCCGGCTCGACGCCGGTAATGCGCAGCCGCTCGTCGTGGTCGACCTCCTTGTCCTTGTCGTTCAAGCATTGGTTCGGACCCCAGTCGGTCCTGCCGGCGGGAGCGAGCTGGAAGCCGGAGATCGTCTCCGTTGTGAGATTCCAGAGCCGGATGCCCTTGCCTTTGGTCTGCGCGAGCGCCGCGCCCGGCATCGCGACCAACAGGATGCAGATCGCAATCAGCTGACGTCGCATCGTGAACCCTCCCTCGACGGTCTTGTTTGGCCCCAGTTGACCACGAGTGTTCATTTCGATTCAAGCTGCAGCGCCGCGAGCTCGGCCTTTATCCTGCCGAGATCGGTTTCGCTGCGCTCCGCTCGCGGGATCGCGATCGGCACCTCCTGCACGATGCGCGCCGGCCTTGGCGACAGGAAGAGCAGTCGGTCGCCGAGCCGGATCGCATCGTCGATGCTATGGGTGACGAGCAGCGTCATCACCGGACGGCTCGCCACCAGCGTTGCGATCTCGTCGCGCAGGCGGCCGGCGAGCGCGTCGTCAAGCGAGGCGAGGGGCTCGTCGAGCACCAGCAGATCGGGCTCGACCGCGAAGGCGCGGGCCAGCGCCACGCGCCGGGCAAGGCCCAGCGACAACTCGCCGGGGAAATGGTCGCGATGCGCCTGAAGCTCCAGGATCCTGAAAAGCTCGGATAGTTTGGCCTCGGTCACACCGGGCGCAGCCAAGCGCACGTTCTGCTCGACCGAGCGCCACGGCAGCAGCCGCGGCTCCTGGAACACCATGCCGATCCGCGCCTTCGGCGGCCGCGCGATGCGACCCTGAAATTCATGATCGAGCCCGAGGATGATGCGCAGCATCGTGCTCTTGCCGCAGCCGGAGGGGCCGATCAGCACGCCGACCTCGCCGGATTGAAGCGCGAATTTGACTGGCGCCAGCACCTCGTGCGTTCCGCCCGCGGCACTCCTGAACGTCTTGCCTGTGATCTCGACCTCAAGCCGCACGGGGCCGCCACCGTGTTGCGCGGGCTTCGAACGGCTGCACCAGCAAGGTTTCGATGACGAGCACAACGGCGGCGAAGGTCAGCGAATAGGCGAGCAGCCGCGGCGTGTCGAATAGCTGGAAAGCGACGCCGATCTCGAAGCCGACGCCGTTCGGGCGGCCCAAAAGCTCGGCGACCAGCACGATCTTCCATACCAGAGACAATCCGGAGCGCGCGGAGGCTGCGATATAGGGCGCAAGTTGCGGCAGCACGACGTGGCGGAAGGCGCGCCAGCGCGGCATCGCGAACACGCTCGCCATCTCGTCGAGCGAGCGGTCGAGCGCGCGGGTGCCCTCGCGCAAGGTGACGATGGCGGTCGGCAGCTTGTTGATGGCGATCGCTGCGATCGCGGCGGCTTCAGTCAGGCCAGCCCAGATATAGGCCAGCACAATCACGACCAAAGCCGGCAAATTGAGCAGCAGGATCAGCCAGGGATCGCCGAGCCGGTCGGCAAGCTTCACTCGTCCCATCAGATAGCCGATGGCGCTGCCGAGCGACATTGCCAGCACGAAGGCGAGTGTGACGCGGGCCAGCGTGACGCCGAGATGCAGGAACAACGCGCCGCTCGCGGCTTCCGCGATCATCACCTCGAGCACGGCAGGCGGGGAGGGCAGCTTTGCGCCGCCGACGAACAGCGCGGCGATCCACCAGATTGCAAGGAACAGGACAGACGAGACAAGACGCAGCACCTCAGTCTCCGGGGACTGCGTGATAGAACGTGCCGGGATCGAGCTCGGCCGCTGGCCCGACGAGATCGCGGCCACCGATCTCGGCGAGCACGCGGTAGAGCACGCGTGCATCCGCCTCCTCGTCGGCAATGCTCCGGCGCGGGATGCCGTCGCGATAGCGGTCGCGATAGGTCTTGAGCAGGACCGGATCGGCGGTGCCGGTGAGCGGCGCTATCTTGTCCCAGGCCGGGGCCGAGGTCACCAGCAGCTCTTTGGCCTTTCGCGTCATTGCGATGAAACGCGCGATGGCGTCACGATGGCTTGCCGCCCAGCTCTCGTCGAAGACATAGCCGACCGCGGCGACCGGGCCCTTGGCGCCGAGTTTTGGCAGGATGTCCTCGATGCCGGCGAGGCGGCGAAAGCCCTTGGCTTCGAGCTGTGCGCAGAAATTCCAGAAATTGAGGCTCGCATCCATCTCGCCGTCGAGCGCCTTGGCAGCGATCAGGGGCGGTGCGCCATAGACGATGGTCGCCGCAGATTTCAGGTCGATGCCGTCCTGCTTCATGCGGGCCTGGAGCAGTAGCCAGCTCTTGTCGATCGCTCCGCCGGCGATCGCGAGCTTGCGTCCCCTGAGGTCGGCGAGCGTCTTGATCGGAGAAGCCGCCGGCACCATCACCGCGCCGAGCGCGCTGGAATAGGGATAGAAAGTGAGCTTGGCGCCGAGCGCGCGCTCGCGCGACACCCACAGCCAGTCCGACAGGATGATATCGGCGCCGCCTGCGCGCATCGCGATCTTGCCCGCTTCCGTGCTCGCGAGCTCGGTGACCTCGAGCGAGAGGTCGGCCTCCTTGTCCAGACCGTTCGCGCGGATCGCGGCCACCTCCCAGGAGAATGTTCCGGTTTTCTGCACCGCAAGGCGGATGGTCTCGGCGGCGCGGCCGGGTACGGCCAGCGTCGAGACCAGCGTCACTGCGAGCACCAATGTTCGACCGAGTGCTCTTATCACACCACGTGCTCTCATCACCTTGTGAGCCGTTTCCTCTGACGGAGTGCTTTTCAGGACAATACGCATAGCATAGCTTTGGTCGCAACCAGCGGGAGGATGCGTATGAAACTGGCGGGACAGGTACGACCGATTGTCGCCGCATTGGCCGTATTGGCAGTAACCGCGTGCGCGGCGCAGGCCGAGGACGCCAATGATTATCCGACATCGGCGCGCGCGGAGTACGTCTATGGTTGCATGAAGGCCAATGGCGAGACGCGGTCTGCGATCGAGCAATGTTCGTGCTCGATCGACGTAGTCGCCTCGATCGTGCCCTATGAGCGCTACGTCACCGCGGAGACCGCGCTCAGCATGTCCCAGGTCCGCGGCAATCTCGGCGTCCAGTTCCGCACCTCGGAGCAGGCGAACTCGGCGGTGAATGATCTCCGGCGCGCGCAGGCCGAAGCCGAGGTGAGGTGTTTTTGAGTTGTGCGGCGATCACGCTCCCCTGGAGGGCAGGGTCGATCGCGCGCCGCGCGAGGGGGGTGGGGTGATCTCTCCACTCGGGCATTGTTGGGTGTGGAGAAACCGGCACCCCACCCCGTCTCACATTCCGCTGCGCTCCATGTGAGCCGACCCACGGGCGAGCTACGCTCGTCCCGGACCCCTCCAGGGGAGGGCGCTCGCGTTACGTCCCCGGCTTCTCCACGTCCCACTCATTGCGGAACACGTGCCCATCCGTGTCCTTCGCCTCCGCGCGAAAGCGCTTGGCGCCGTTGGAGACGTAGGTGAAGCGCAGATTGGGATCTTCCGAGATGGAGATACCGCCTTCCATCGACAGCACCGGGCTGTCGTCCTGCGTCAGCTTGAGCTGGTTGATGAAGAAGGCCGGGATATAGAGCTGCGTGACCTGGTCCATCTGCAGGCCCGAATTGTTGGGATGGCCGATCATGATCTGCGCCTCGCGGACGCGGCTCGCCGGCGCGTCCTCGCGCGCGAATTGCCGGTAGCGCATCTGGCCGAGACGGTTCTTGGCCTCCTCGACGTTCTTTGCCGTCGGCGCAGAGCAACCGCCAGAGGCCTTGACATAGACCTTGGAGACATAGAGCTGGCCGTCGCTGAGCTCGGCGACCGCATGCACGTCGGTGTAATTGTTGACGCGCACGCGCGTCGAGATTTCCGTCACATTGGCATCCGGTCCGAGTTCGAACTTCGCCGCCATCGGAGCGGGATTGCGGTCGATCACCAGCGTGATCGAACGGATGCGGCGCCCATCGCCGAGCGACAGCTTGCTGCGCAGCGTGACCGGCACGATGGCCGCATCCTCGGCGCGATAGGGCATTTCGATGCCGATGACGGTGCTGCCGTCGTTCATCGGACGGTTGCTGAAGATGTCCTGCACCAGGCCCGGCCAGGGGTCGTCGGCCTCTTCCGCCTGCACCGGCATCGCGAACGCGATGCCAAGCAGTACGGCGGTCAAGGCCAGGCGGCGTGTGCATCCCAACATGGTCATGGTCCTGCGGGCGTTTCGCCCATCGTAGCGCGCCCGCTACTCCCATTCAATTTCTGAAAATGCTGCGGTTGCGTTGCGGGCGTTGTAGTCCTCGAACAACGCCCAGCGCGGCCGTTCCGACCCGGCGGCCTTGTCGGCGGCGGTTCGGATCGGCTCGCCCTTCTTGTTCAGGGCGCGGACGTCGGACAGCAGCGTTGACAGGTAGCGCCGCTCATCGGTCAGTGCGGCAGGCCAGTCGCTCACGGGGCCGTGACCAGGAACGACGCGCAGCGCCGGAATGGCTTGCAATTCCTTCAACGTGTCTAGCCAGACGCGGATGCTGCCGTCCATGACCGGAATGTGGCGGAGAAAGACGAGATCGCCTGCCAACAAGGTTTTAGTCGTCTCATCGAACACAGTCAGATCATTGTCGCTGTGCCCGGCCGGCCAGGCCCGCAGGGTCAGCCGGCGCGACCCGAGATCGAGCGTCGTCGTGTCCGAAACGAGCAGGGTAGGGGCAATGATCTTCACGGGATCGATCAGCTCATTGCCCATGATGCGGCGGAAATTGTCGAGATAGAAAGGCCCGCGCGTCGCGAGCGCCTGGGGAAGCTTTTGGTGCCCGACGAAGATGGTGTTTCCATCGGCGAAGGCCGCATTGCCGAAAACATGATCGGGATGGCCGTGGGTGTTGATGACGTAGCGGATCGGCTTGGGCGTCTTCGCCCGCACGGCCGCCAGCAGCGCCTTGCCTTCGCGGTAGCTCCCGCCGGTATCGATCACAGCCACCGCATCACCGCCCACGATGAAGCCGACGTTGGCGATGTCGCCCTCGTTTTCGCGGGTCATCAGGGCGATGGTCCCGGAGTGTACGAAGATTCCCGGCGCGACTTCGCTCACAGGCAATTCGGATGCCTCGGCGCGTGCTAACGTGACGAACCCCAGCAGGAACAGGACTGCGATCGTTGAAGCGATGTGAGACACTTTTCCGCCTCAGTTCAGAGTGTTTGCTGCATTGCGCTGCAACAAAGCAAAACCAACACAAAGCTGGCAAACATGGCCCGTCATGCGTTGCATGGATAACATTCAAACAAAACGAGGAGGAAGCGCGATGACGGAGGCCGGACGACATCGTCGCTGGTTGTTTTCACTGTGGATCCTGGTGGCGTCCTGCGCGTTCGGCGATGCTGCGATCGCGCAGACCAACGAGGCCGGCGATCTCTCCTTCGAATTGGTCGATCCGAAGGTGCTGCGCGTCTGCGCCGACCCGCGCAATTTGCCGTTCTCGAACGAGAAGGGTGAGGGGTTCGAGAACAAGCTCGCCGAGTTCTTGGCGGACAAGCTCCAGAAGAAGCTCGACTACGTCTTCTTCCCGCAGGCCACCGGCTTCGTGCGCATGACGCTGGGTGCGCATCGCTGCGACGTCATCATGGGTTTCCCGCAGGGCGACGACCTCGTTCAGGGCACCAATCCCTATTACCGCACGACCTATGCGCTGGTCGCCAAGGCCGGCAGCGGACTCGAGGACGTCGATACGCTGGAGGATGCGCGGCTGAAGGGCAAGCATGTCGGCATCGTCGCTGGCACACCGCCGGCGACCAACATGGCGATAGCCGGTCTGATGGGCGATGCAAAGCCCTATCCGCTGATGATCGACACCCGCTTCGACAATTCGGCGCAGGCCATGATCGACGACCTCGCCGCCGGCAAGATCGACGCCGGCGTGCTGTGGGGCCCGATGGCCGGCTATTATGCGAAAAATGCCGGCGCTTCGCTTCACGTTACGCCATTGGTCAAAGAAACCACCGGGCCGAAGCTGGTCTATCGCATCGGCATGGGCGTGCGCCCGGCCGATCAGAACTGGAAGCGGCAGCTCAACAAGCTGATCCAGGAGAACCAGGGCGAGATCAACAAGATCCTGCTCGACTTCGGCGTACCTCTTTTGGATGAGAACAATCGGCCGCTCGGCGCGGAGACGGCCAAGAAGACGCCATGAAACGGCATATTGCCGTTGCGCTGCTCGCCACTGTTCTGACAGGGCCGGCATTGGCGCAGCAGCAGGAGCCGTTCGAGCCTGAAGGCTACCGCACCGACAATTACCGCGCGCCGGTGCCCGCGACGCTCGCCGGCGCCCGCGTGCTGACGACGGCGGAAGCCGAGGCGATCTGGCGGACGAAAAGCGGTGCCTTCGTCGACGTGATGCCGCGGCCGCCGAAGCCGAAGAATCTTCCCGCAGGCACGGTGTGGCGAGATGCACCGCGCAGGAACATTCCGGGCAGCCTGTGGCTGCCGGACTCCGGCTACGGCGCGTTGCCGCCGTCCGTGGACGATTACCTGCAGCGCGGCCTCGCGCGTGCCTCGCGCGGCGACAAGGCCGCGCTGCTCGTGATCTATTGCCTGGCCGATTGCTGGATGTCCTGGAACGCCGCCAAGCGCGCGCTGGCGTATGGCTACTCCAACATCGCCTGGTACCCTGACGGCACCGACGGTTGGGAGGGCGCAAAACTCCCCACCGAGGAAGCGCACCCGGAGCCGCGCCCGGAGCAGTAACGCCACACAATTATGCCGGGGCTTGTCCTGCCTGCGCGCCCGAAGCCGCGTCGGCGCAAGGCCGGGGCATCCACGTTCTTCGTTCCGCGTGGCTAGACGTGGATGGCCGGGACAAGCCCGGCCATGACGCTGTGTCGCACCTTGGAGAAGTGAAGGCGAAGACCGCACCTATTGCTTCTGCAACTTCGTCAGCGTGCCCGTGCCGTTGGTCTCGGTGGCGGTATAGGTCACGCGGTCGCCGGCATGAACGGCATCCAGCATCGCGGCGTCCTTTGCTTTGTACTCCTGGAGTGCGCCGGCGCTGCCTGAGCTGGCGCCGACCGTGCCCTTCTGCGTCTGCTGGATCGAGATCGTGCCGTTGAGCCGATCGATCCGCGTGATCATTCCGGTCAGATCGTCGGCAAAGGCGCTGGATGCGAACATGGTGATGACCGCAACGCTCGCGAAGATGAATTTCGTTGTTCCCATCGAGGCCTCCCGATGTCCTGGATTGGATGTCCTGGATTGACCAAGACATCCTAGAGCGATTTGGTTCCGCCAGATAGCGCGGCGGAAGGTTAACGATCGCGGTGATGTCGCGGGAACTTTGGTGAGCTGTCAGCCAGCCTGACGCTATTCCATTTCCTGCTGGATCACGCGCCCGAGCGCGAACAGGCGCTGGTCGATCGTGGTCGGAACCTCGCAGACGAATCGCACCACTTTGTGACGATCCTCGAAGATACGGGTCTTCCAGATCAGTTCGTTGCTGAGCGCCTCGATCTTGGCATCGTCGCGGGGCGTTACGCCTTGGAGCGCCTGGAGCGCCAGCGTTTCCTCGCGGATCTTGTCGGCGGCCTCGCGCTGCTTGCGGCTGACGCGTTCGAGGCCGTTTATCACCTGGGAGCGCTGGGCGTTAAGCGTGTCGAACAGGCCGGCGAACAGCAGCTTGGCGTTCGCCGTCTTGTCCGACGCGGAGGCGGCCAGAAACTCCTTCACCAACTTCTCGGCCTCGTCGAGTGGCGTCTTGCGCGCCGACAGCTTTGCGACCAGCGCGCTGATCTTGGCATCGTCCTTCCATTTGCTCTGCACTTCGTCGAGCGGCGGGCCGGCCCAGACGGCCGCGAGCGAAATCTCCGGCACCTTGGCTTGGGTGCAGGGCCAGTCGGGATAGCGCGGATCGGCCGCGCGCGCGGCCGTGCCCGACAGCACAATCGCCATGACCGCCAGGACCAGAACCCTCATCCTTCGCCTCCTGCAGGCCCCCGTCGCGCCAGCCCGCGTGACGGATCATAGGCGAAAATCGCACCAATCATGAACACGATTGTGCAGATTGCGACCACCGCCAGCGAGACCCAGTTGATCTGTCCGTACAGCGCAAATCGTATCAGCTCGACCGCATGAGTGAACGGATTGGCCTCGCAGAGGTAATACAGATAAGGGCTGCCCTCCTGGACCCGCCAGAGCGGGTAGAGCGCGGAGGAGGCGAAGAACATCGGGAAAATGACAAAATTCATCACGCCGGCGAAGTTTTCCAGCTGCTTGATGCCGGAGGAGATCAGCATGCCGAGTGAGCCCAGCATCAGGCCGGACAGGATCAGCGCCGGCAGGACGGTGAGATAGCCCGAGGGTGGCGGCGTGATGTCCCAAAACCAGGCGATCAAGAGGAACGCATAGACCTGGAGCAGCGACACCGCGGTGCCCGCCAGCAGCTTGCAGAACAAGAGGAAGCCGCGCGGCAGCGGACTGACCAGCAGCGTACGCATGTTGCCCATCTCGCGGTCATAGACCATCGACAGCGAGGACTGCATGCCGTTGAAGAGCTGGATCATCGCCATCAAGCCGGGCGCGATATAGACCTCGTAGAGGATGTAAGTCTCGTAGGGCGGGATGATGGAGATGCCGAGCACCTGGCGGAAGCCGGCGGCGAAGATGAACAGCCACACCAATGGCCGCACCAGCGCCGAGACGAAGCGCTCGCGCTGATGCAGGAAGCGCAGGCCTTCGCGCCAGACGATGCCGGTGAGGCAGGTCATGTACTCCGCGGACGAAAAGCCGCGCGGCGCCTCGCGGGTCGTGATGCTGCTCATGCGATGCCTCCCGGCATCGCTTGCGCGCCGGTCAGGCGCATGAAGGCGGTGTTGACGTCCTGCGCACCGACTTCCGTGACGACGCGGCTCATCGGCCCCTGCGCCAGCACCTTGCCCTGGTGGAGCACCACGAGATCGTCATTGGGCATGACCTCGTCGAACAGATGCGTCGCCCAGAGCACGCCGATGCCTTGCTCGGTCACGAGCTGGCGGACATGGCCGATGATGTCGGCGCGCGCCTTGACATCGAGGCCGACGGTCGGCTCGTCCAACAACAGCAGCCGCGGCCGGTGCAGCAGTGCCCGTGCGATCTCCAGTCGCCGCATCTGCCCGCCCGAGAGATCGCGCACCTTGCTGCCGGCGCGCTCGGAGAGCCCGATGCGCCCGAGCAGCTCGGCGCTACGTGAAGCCGCCTCACGCCGGCTGATGCCGTGAAGCGCAGCGTGATAGAGCAGGTTCTGCGTCAGCGAGAGGTCGAGATCGAGCGTACGCGGCTGGAACACGACACCGAGCAGCCGCAGCGCCTCGCCCGGAGTATTGCTGATGTCGTGACCGAAGATGGCGACACGGCCAGCCTGGATGCCGAACAGGCGCGTGATCAGCGAGAACAGCGTGCTCTTGCCGGCACCGTTGAGGCCGAGCAGCGCGGTGAAGCTCGCGGGCTGCACGTTGAAGGAGACGTCGGTCAGTGCCCGCCGCGGCCCGTAAGAATGACTGACGCTGTCGATCGATAGCGCCGGCACTGCGGCCAATTCCAGCCTCGGCGTCTCACGCGGTTCGGCGATGGGGGCAGGGCTGGTCATGGCGCGATCGTGATGCCCCAGGGCAGTTCGCCCACCTGAATGGTCTTGATCACCTTTTGCGCGGCGACGTCGATGACGGAGACGTCATTCGACACGCCGTTGGTGGTGAGCAGGTATTTTTCATCCGGCGTGAACGCCATGTGCCAGACCCGCTGCCCCACCAGCAAATATTTCAGCACCTTGCGCGTCGCGACGTCGACCACGGCGATGCGGTTGGCGGGGCCGAGCGCGATGAAGGCGGTCTTGTCGTCCTTGGTCATGCCGATGCCGACCGGCTGGATCGCCTCTTTCCGCAAGCCCGGGATCTCGAAGGTGACCTTACCGATCACCTCATGCTTGTTGGGATCGATGATCGAGACGGTGCCGCCGATCTCGGAGGAGACCCACACTTCCGAGCTGTCATGCTTGAATTCGGCAAAGCGCGGCCGCGCATCGACCAGCACGTTGGCGACGATCTGGCGCGACGATGTGTCGATGAAATGCGCCATGTTGGTCGTCTCGGACGTGTTGATCAGCGTCTTGCCATCGGGGCTGATGGTCATGCCCTCGGGCTCGACGCCGACCTGGATGTCGCCGAGCCGGGCGCGCTTCTCGAGGTCGATCACAGTCACCGTGTTGTCGTTCTCGTTGGCGACGTAGAGGATTTTCCCCGCGGCATCCTGAGCGAACAATTCCGGGTCGGGCCCGGAGGGCAAGCTGTCCACCACGCTTTGCGTCTTGGCGTCGATCACCTGGATGGTGTCGTCGTCGCCGACCGCGACCATCACGAACTTGCCGTCACGGGTGAAATCGATGCCGCGTGGACGCTGGCCGACCTTGATGGTCTTGGTCACGGTCCAGCTGTCGGTGTCGATCACAGACACCGTGTTGCTTTTCTCGTTCGAGACATAGGCGATGAACGCATGCGCGGGCGCGTTCGCAAGCGCTAGTCCGGCAAACAGCGAGAGGGGCAACATCAGCGTATGCAAGGGACGTTGCACTTCGATGCGCTGAGGTTGTGCGCGGGCTGCCTTCACCTCCCCCGCTTGCGGGGGAGGTCGTATCGCATCGACAGATGCGATGCGGGAGAGGGCTCGCTCCTCTTGGGGAGTCTTCCTTACTGAGACACCCTCTTCCCAACCCTCCCCCGCAAGCGGGGGAGGGGGCGCAGCGTCGTCGCGGTGGCGGCTCGAACTCATCTCAAATTGCTCACTTCAGCTTGCATTTGCTCTCCGGACGGTCGTAGCCGAGCGTGTCGAGCTCGGAGACCTGGTGCAGGAATCCCTCCTGCGGCGAGACCGACACCACCATGCGGCCGTCGACCAGCAGGATCGGCTGGCGAAGCTGGAGATTCCAGTCGCGCAGGGTGAGCCGCGTCCCCTTGAAGGCGGCGACCGAGAAATCCGGGCCCTTGATGAAATCGGCGACTTTCTTGACCTCGCCGGAATTGGTGCGCGAGGTGGCTTCGCCGATCATGCGCACCGCGGTCCAGGCCTGCATGTCGAGCGCGGTCATGCGCCGCGAGTTCAGCTTGACGAAGCGGTTCTGCATCTGGATCGCGCCCCATTGATCCTGCGCCGCGTCCCAGCTGCGCGGCACGAGACCGGCCGAGCCCGCGACGGGCCGCGGATCCCAGGTGCGATAGGGAAGGTACGCGCCGAACACCTCGCTCTCGTCGGCGACAACGAGCACGTCATAGGCCGGCGCCTGTTGCGTGAACACCGGCATCTGGCGCTGGATCAGCGTCACGCCCGAGTCGGTGCGCCGCGCGCCGCCTTTGTCTTCAAACGTGCGCTCCTGCACGATCTTGGCGCCGAACCGCGTCGCGGTGCGCCTGAGCGCATCGGCGAACAGCTTGTCCTCCTCATGCGAGCCGACCACGAGCAGCCAGCGCTTCCACTGCTTCCACACCAGATATTGGCCGAGCGCATCCGCCAGCATCGCGCGCGTCGGTGCGGTGTGGATGACGTTGGCGCGGCAATCGGCCTCGCGCAGCCGCTCGTCGATTGCGCCTGCATTGAACAGCAGCGTGCCGCGATCGCGCAGGGCGTCCGAGACTTTCAGCAGCGCATCGGCCGGCAGGTCGGCGATGATGAAGCCGTTCTTCTCGGCGAGCGCGGTCGCAGCCTGCACCACGTCCTCGCCTTCCCCGATGCGGCGCTCCTCCAGCGTGAAACGCTGGTTGAGGAATTTCCCCGTGGTGTTGTTGTCCTCGATGGCGAGGCGGGCGCCGGCGATGCCGTCATTCTCCGCGGGCTGCTCGACCAGCGACAGCGTCGATCTGGTGCCGGCGACGCCGAGATAGCCGACGCCGATCATGACAGGGTCGGCCGCGAGCGCACTCGCCGCGGCAGCACCCAAGCCGATCAGGCCGACCAACCATCGGATCATGTTTCCTCCAGGCGTTCCCCCCGGCTTGACCGCTGGTGGAGAATTGTCTCTGCTAAAGCATGACCAATTTGTCAGGGCATGCAACCCCGCATTTCGTCCTCGCAGGCGCGGGGACTGGAATCACGATCGTGCGAGCGCTGATATGTCTCGCCGCACTACTGTTGACGGGATCGGCCGCGTTCGCCGATCCGCCGAAACTCGCGGTGTTCGATTTCGAGCTGATCGACACCAGCCTGCCCGGCGAGTTCTACGGCTCGAAGCTTGAAGAGGCGCGGCTGGAGCGCATCAGCGAGCAGCTGCGCAAGGAACTGGCTGACTCAGGCAAGTTCCAGGTGCTCGACATCGCGCCAATCAGGGATGCCGCCCGTCACGCCAACCTGCAGGCCTGCGGCGGCTGCGACCTTAAGCTCGCCGGGCAGCTCGGCGCCGACTTAGAAATCACCGGCATGGTGCAGAAGGTCTCGAACCTGATCATCAATCTGAACATCTATCTGCGCGACGTGAAGACCGGCAACGTGATCACGGTCGCCAGCGCCGACATGCGCGGCAACAGCGACGAAGCCTGGACGCGCACGATGAGCTATCTGATCCGCAACCGGTTGCTGGCACCGAATTACGGCAAGCCGGAGTAGGGGCTCTTACCCTCCCCTGGGAGGGGAGGGTCGATCGCGCGGAGCGCGAGCGGGGTGGGGTGACAGTCTCTCCCTTGAGGCGGTGCCCGAGTGGAGAGATCACCCCACCCCGCTTCACCTCTCGCTTCGCTCGACGCGAGGCGACCCTCCCCTCCAGGGGAGGGCAAGAAGGATCACGCCGTCAATCTTTCCGCGTGCCAGTGCAGATGATCGCTCATGAAGGTCGAGATGAAATAATAGCTGTGGTCATAGCCTGCCTGACGCCGCAGCGTCAGCGGGATACTCGCCTTGGTGCAGGCGGCTTCGAGCAGTTCCGGCTTGAGCTGTTCTTTCAGGAAATTGTCGGCCTCGCCGATATCGACCAGAAAGCCCGAAAACTTCGCGCCGTCCTCGATCAGCGCAACCGTGTCGTGGCTGCGCCAGGCGTCCTTGTTCAGCCCGAGATAACCGGTCAACGCCTTGATGCCCCAGGGCACGAGCGAGGGCGCCACGATCGGGGCGAAAGCGCTTGCCGCGCGAAAACGGTGCGGATTGCGCAGGGCCACCGTCAGCGCACCGTGGCCGCCCATCGAATGGCCCATCACCGATTGTCGCTTGGCGTCGACCGGAAAATTCGCCGCCACCAGCTTCGGCAGCTCGTCCGTCACGTAGCTCCACATGCGATAGTTGCGGGAGAACGGCTCTTGCGTCGCGTCGACGTAGAAGCCGGCGCCCAGGCCGAAATCGTAGGCGTTGTTGGCATCACCCGGCACGTCGGTCCCGCGCGGACTGGTATCGGGCGCGACGAAGATCAGGCCGAGCTCGGCGCAGGCTTTGCGGAATTCGCCCTTTTCGGTGACGTTGGCATGCGTGCAGGTGAGCCCGGAGAGATACCAGACCACGGGCAGCTTGGCGCCGTCCGCGTGCGGTGGAATATAGACCGAGAACGTCATGTCCGTTCCGGTCGTCTGGCTCGCGTGTCGATAGACACCCTGGACGCCGCCATAGGATTTGTTCGTCGAGACAGTCTGAATCGTCATGCCCAAAGCTCCGTGGCATCTCGCCACATCAAGATTGCAACGCTTGTGTGACCGAAATTTGTGGCGATGTCAGGCAACGCCGCTGTCGATCGCCAGCCGCACCAGCTCGACCGAGGTCTTCACGCCCAGCTTCTGGCGCATGATCGAGGACGTATTGGCCACCGTCTTGTAGGACGATTGCACCAGCCAGGCGATCTCGGACAGACTTTTTCCGGCGCTGAGCAGCCGCAGGATCTCCATCTCGCGTGCGTTCAGCTTCGACAGCGGGCTTTGCGCCAGCGCCGGTCCCGCAAAGGCAATGCTGCGCGCGATCGCGCTCGGGAGGTACGTGCCGCCGCTCCCGACGGCGCGGATCGCCTCGACGAGGTCGTCGGGGTCGCCGGTTTTGGAGACGTAGCCCTTGGCGCCGCATTCGATCGCGCGCGCCGCAAAGGCGGGATCGTCGTTCATGCTGAACATGATGATGCGGGCCTCAGGCGCGCGCTCGAGGATGCGGCGCGCGAGCTCGAAGCCGGAGACGGTCGGCAGGTTGATGTCGATGATGCAGAGGTCGGGGCGTTCGACGATGAACACGCACTCGCCGTCTTCGGCGTCGGCAGCCTCCAAAATCTCGATCTCGCCCGCGTCGGCCAGCACGGCACGGCAGCCGGAGGCGACGATGGGATGATCGTCGACGATCAGAATGCGCATAGGCGTTCCCCGCGACAGCGCGTTCTCCCTGATAGAAACTGCCTGTTCTGCGCCGCATGAGGCCGACCAGGCTAGACGCGCGCGTCTCATGTCGCCTCATGCAACCCGGCCCGGATTGCTGTACGCTTCCGATTAGATATCCGCCGCTTCGCCTCTGTCAACGTCATCGGAGAGGCGGGGCAGAACCTTCGCGGGGCACGAGCGATACCAATGTGGCAAAATCTTTCCTTGCGCGGGCGCATCAACCTGTTGCTGGCGCTGCTGCTGGCGCTGGGGCTGGCCGTCAATATCGGCCGCCAGGTCGCGGAGGCGGGGCCGCGCGTGCAGGCCGAGGACCAGAGCGTGATCCGGCTCGCACGCGAGTTCATCGAGATGATCGTGGCGGACCTGAACGAGGCGCCCGATCCGGACGCCCGGCTGAACCAGATTGCGCGTGATCTCAGTCGCCTGCGCCATGTCAGCATCGCGCTCCATGACGCCGGCGGAAATCCGCTGACGCCGCCCCGGGCCGATGCCGACGCCGACACGCGCGGGCCGCCGGCTTGGTTCGTCAGCCTGGTTCATCCCGAGCAGACCGCCGTCAGCGTGCCCGTCTCGATCCATGGCAAGCCCGGCTCGCTCGTGATCACCTCGCATCCGAACGACGAAATTGCCGAGATCTGGGACAGCATCGTGACCCAGCTCGAGGTCGGCTCGGTCATCGCGGTGGTGGTGTTCCTGGTGATGATGAATGTGGTCGGCCGGGCTCTGGCGCCGCTCCAGTCGTTGGCCGAGACGATGTCCGAGATCGAGGGCGGGCATTATGACGCGCGGGTCACCCCAGGCGGTGCGCCCGAGCTCGGCGCCATCTGCGGCAAGCTCAATCATCTCGCAGCAGCGCTCGGCGAGGCGGTCGAGGACAAGCGGCGCCTTGCCGAGCGTGCGGTGTCGCTCCAGGACGTCGAGCGCAAGGAGATCGCGCGCGAGCTGCATGACGAGTTCGGACCGTATCTGTTCTCGCTGCGCGCTCATGCCAGCGCGCTGGCGAAGCTGGCGGACGGACGGGCGCCGAGTGCGGAGGCGGTGCGAAAGCACGGCAGCGCCTTGCTGGAGCAGATCAACGCGCTCCAGCAGTTCACCCGCCGCGTGCTGGAGCGCCTCCGGCCCGTCGGCCTCGCCGAGCTTGGCCTGCGCCAGGCGCTCGAATCGCTATCGCGGCTATGGCGGGAGTCGCATCCCGAGGTCACCATCGAGACCTCGATCTCGCCGGCGCTGGGCGCGACCGGCGAGACTGCCGACCTCACCATCTACCGCATCGTGCAAGAGGCGCTCACCAACGTGTTCCGCCATGCCGGCGCGACCGCGGTCAACGTTGTCATCGAGCCGGCCGGGCAGCACGGGCGCGACGGCCGCGTCTGCGCCCGGGTACGGGTCAGCGATAATGGCCGCGGCATGGAGCCGGGTCAGAAGCTCGGCTTCGGTCTCGTGGGCATGCGCGAGCGGATCCTGGCACTGGGCGGTACCCTCAATGTCGTCTCTGGCGAGAACGGTTTGACCGTGGAAGCGCTGGTTCCGACGGCGGCGGCCTGATCGTGCCCGAAACGATCGGGAAAAATTCCCGATTTTATCGGGAAAACGAGCGCGGATATCGCCCGATCTTTTGTGGCTGGCGCGCTCATTGCGGCCGAATACACTCATCTCGACCGAACGGCGGAAAATCACAACAGCCGGTCGTCACGGATGGGAAGGCGGGATGGGCAAGGGTCTCTGGTTCAAGCGTCGTTTATTGATGGCTTCGATCTCGACGGGGCTGGTGTCCGGGTTGTTCGCGCACCCTGCCGCGGCCGCGCAGGATGAGGAGACCAACGTTCAGAACCTGCCACCGGTCGAAGTGACCGCGCCACCGTCGGCGACGAGGCGCACGACGCCGTCGCGACCGGTCGCACGCGTCGGAACGCCGGGGTCCGCCAGCCCCAGGACGCGCATTTACGTCTATCCGACCGCGCCGGGCACCGGCAGAGGTCTTGATGTTGACAAGGTCCCGTCGGCGATCAACGCCGTTGATGCCAGCCAGATCAAGCGCACCGGCTCCCTGAACGTCACCGACGCGCTGCGCGACAACATCGCCGGCGTCAACATCAGCGAAGTCACCGGCAATCCGTTTCAGCCCGACGTCGAATTCCGCGGCTTCGTCGCTTCGCCCGTGACCGGCACGCCGCAAGGCCTTGCGGTGTACCAGAACGGCGTCCGCATCAACGAAGCCTTCTCCGACGCCGTCAATTGGGACCTGATCCCCACCGCCGCGATCAGGTCGGTGACGCTGGTGACCAACAATCCCGCCTTCGGTCTCAATGCGCTGGGCGGTGCCATCAACCTGCAAATGAAGGACGGCTTCACCTATCAGGGTGCGGAGCTCGATGTCATGGGAGGCTCGTTCGGTCGCATCCAGGGCTCGGCGCAATGGGGCAAGCAGGTCGACAAGAATTACGCCGTCTACGGCGCGCTCGAAGGGCTGCACGACAACGGCTTTCGCAACTTCTCCCGATCGGACGTGCGGCGCTTCTACGGCGATGTCGGCTACAAGGCGGGCGACAGCGAATTCCACGCCAACATGGGAGTGGCCAAAAACGATTTCGGCGCCAGCGCCACCGTTCCCGCCGAGCTGCTCGAAAAATATTGGGGCGCGACCTACACCACACCGCAGATCACCTCGAACCGCGTTGGCTATCTCAACCTGACCGGAAAGGTCGATGCGACGCCGACCTGGACGCTCGAAGGCACCGCGCATGTGCGCCGCTACGAGCAGAAGATCGTCGACGGAAACCCGACCGATGCGCAGGCGTGCGGTGCAGATCCGACGCTGCTGTGCTTCGGCGATGACACCACGCCCGCAAACGGCGTGAACGGCGTGCAGCTTGCCAATCCGTTTGCGCCGGGAACGATCCTCGGCGAGATCGACCGGGGCACGATCCGTTCGACCACCTTCGGCGTTTCGGGACAGGCCACCAACACCGATCAGCTGTTCGGGCACGACAACCGCTTCGTGATGGGCGCAACCTATGACACCGGTGTCACGCGCTACAACGCCACCGCCGAGATCGGCTCGATTGCAGAAAACTACGTCGTCAGCGGCAGCGGTGTCTTCCTGGGGCCGACCGGCTTACCAGATCCCGTTGCCGGTCCTGTCTCGCTGCGGACCGTCAACCAATATAACGGCCTCTACGCGATGGACACGTTCAACGTCACGGATGCCTTCGCCATCACCGGCGGCGGTCGCTTCAACGTGGCGCGCATCACGCTGGAAGATCAGCTCGGCACTGCGCTCAACGGCGATCACACCTTCGCCCGCTTCAACCCGGTGATCGGCGGCACCTACAAGATCACTCCCGAGCTGACCGCCTACGCCGGCTATTCCGAAGCCAACCGCGTGCCGACGCCGCTCGAGCTCGGCTGCTCCGATCCAGCCCGTCCCTGCCTGATCGCAGCGTTTCTCGTCTCCGATCCGCCGCTGAAGCAGGTCGTGTCGAAGACCGTGGAAGCGGGCCTGCGCGGCACCAAGGAGCTGAACATCGGCACGCTCGGATGGAAGATCGGCGGCTTCCGCGCCACCAATCACGACGACATCCTTGCGGTACCCGCCGTCGGGCGCACAGGCTTCGGTTATTTTTCCAATGTCGGCCGGACGCGGCGGCAGGGGCTCGAAGCCGAAGTCAACATCAAGTCTCCGGCGCTCCAGTTCCAGGCGAGCTACGCCTTCGTCGACGCGCGCTTCCTTGACCCGCTCGAACTCGGCTCGGAAAGCCCGTTTGCCGATCCGGCCACCGAGACCATCCGGGTTTTGCCCGGCAACCAGATCCCCGCGGTCCCGCGCCATCGCGTCAAGGTCGGCGTCGATTACGCCGTGACCGACGTCTGGAAGGTCGGCGGCAACGCGCTGTTCGTCTCCAGCCAGTATCTGGTCGGCGATGAGTCCAACCAATACGCGAAGCTGCCGTCCTATACGGTCTTTAACCTCCACACCTCCTATCAGGTCGCAAAGAACGTCCAGCTCTACGGCCGCATCGACAACGTGTTCGACAAGCGTTACGCGACCTACGGACAGTTCTTCGACCGCGAGGCCGTGCCCAATTTCACCAATGGCGGCGCAGAATTCACCGACCCGCGCTCGCTCAGCCCGGCAAGGCCGCGGGCGTTCTATGCGGGCATGCGGGTGACGTTCTAGGCGTGCTCGATGCACTGCCTTCCGCTACGGCCTGAGGCGGACTCGCACCTGCATTGCGGGAATTGGCGGAGGAGTACCGGCGCTGTGCGGACAGCCAAGAGGAGAGAGGCCAAGCTCTGCAGCCTGAAAAAGGCGAGCGGACAAACTAAATCGGACGCGTTCCGATATCGGTGCTAGACACGGGGATGATAAAATTCATTATGATTGCGCTGGTCACCACAGTTCCGGTCCTTGCTCAAGTCAGTTCCACTCAAAACCCGCCCTTTACCGATCGCGAACAGGTTAAGCATGACCGCGCGAAAGCGGCCGAGGCCGAAAAGAGTGCACCCACAGCGCGGCCCTGGGATCGAGACGCGGACGGCAAGCGCCCGTGGGATCAAAAGCCCTCGAAGCCCTGACAGAACGATGTCGCGTCCGGCGCCATGCGCTCGAACTCCGTTCGATGCTTCTGGAGATAGCTGATGGCCTGCTTCCGCGTGTTGAATGTCGTCGCGAGCCGGCACATCTGCCGATTTGCGCCGGAAGCGAGAAAGAAAGTGATGGTTCCGTGATCTGGCGGGATTCTAGGCACGACCTGCACTTTCCGGCATGTGATCGGCCCCTTTAAGTTTCGGCGGTGGCGTTGAAGGCGACTATCGCGCCGGCTTCCTCGAACGCTTCTTGGGTGCCGGCAAAGCTATTCGAACAGCTTCATCGGCCGCTTCCTTGGCCTCGCGCACCTCGCGGAGCCGCGCCATGTTCTTGCGAATCTCGATAGCCTGTCTTTCGGCATCCGCCAATGCGCGCGCTCCCTCTTCGGCGGCCAGCTGCTTACGATTTAGACGCGCGATGCCTTCGGGTGACAGGTCTGCCGATTTCTTGGGGCTCATTGCTCACCCGGCCTGGCAACAGACAAAACCCGCTCAATCCGAAGATCGAGCGGGCAGGGGGGCCGTTTCAGTACATCCGTGAAACGGCGCCACGATATCAAGCCAGCGAGAGGTTCTCAGCGCTGACTTTGCCTCGCATCTTGTCGGTCTTGACCTCGAAATTGACCTTTTGGCCTTCTCCGAGGCCCGCCAGACCGGCGCGTTCGACGGCGCTGATGTGAACGAACACATCGTTGCTACCATCGTTCGGCTGAATGAAACCGAAGCCCTTTTGGCCGTTGAACCACTTCACAGTACCTGTCGTCATTTTCTTCTCCAAAGCGCGCGAACGCGTTCCGCGCGACAATCACGCGGTTATCTTCAACTTCGTCGATGTCTTTGGAAAAGGAGCCCGCGGGGCGCATTCAACAAGGCACAGCGGCTAATCGAACAAGGTCAATATACATCACATTCGCGATTTCGCAAGGACGCAAGCCAATTTGTTTCTGCGAGGCTCCTCGGGTGTTCCGATCGCAGCACTTCGCGTCTGTCTGCCGGCCTGCAAGCAAGACGTTAGCGATTGACAGCACAGCACGACAGTGGTCACGTTGGTGTCACCAAGCTGCATCGCTGTGACAAGCAGATCGGCTCGTCCGAAGCCGCGATGAATGTCGCCGCCGCTATCCTCAAAAATCGCAATGAAGCGCCTGCGCAATTGGCTGCCCTGCAGGACGTGTCGCATTCGCAGCCCCCAGCGAGGATGATCAATTGCACGTACTTGTCAGAGACAACAACGTCGACCAGGCGCTCCGCGTTCTCAAGAAGAAGATGCAACGCGAGGGCGTCTTCCGGGAAATGAAACAGCGGCGTTCCTACGAAAAGCCGTCGGAGCGAAAGACCCGCGAGAAATCCGAGGCCATCCGCCGGGCCCGCAAGCTCGCTCGCAAGCAGGCGATCAGGGAGGGCTTGCTGCCCGCGCCGCCCAAGAAGAAGCCCTTCGAGCGCAAGGCGCCACTGCCGGAGATCAAGGCGCGCGCGGAGTAGAAAGAATCCTCGTTCCGGAGACTCCGCAGCAACGGCATGTCGGTCTCATAACATGATGGTGGCGTCACTTGTGACGCCGCAAGAAGGCCGGTCGCGGTGCTGTCGTTGCTTATGACCTGAAATCGATGCCTCGCAGCACAATGCCTGGCGGCGTGCCCTCGAACTCCGTCGCACGATATTTGCTCGCAGCGCATGCTTCGATGCGATCCCGCAATCGGCTGAACTGGGCCTCCCGCTGCTCGGGTTTGACTTGCGGGCCGCGCTCGAGGTCGTCCATCGCAGAGGTCGAGATCGCGCAAGGAATCTCCCGGGCACCGTCATGCATCGAGAACCGGACGATCATTCGGTCGTATTCGTGGCCGATAAAGCGGCCGCTGGTCAATGTCATGGCTTGCTCCGTTAACCTAATTGCGGCATGTCGAGAATGCGGGGCGGCCGTCGTTCGCCTCAGACCTCGCCCGACAGCCGGGCGAAATCGTCGAACAGTGCTGCCACTAGCGCGCGATGGCGCGTATCCTCGGAAGGCAGACTCGCAGCATAGAGGTTGAGCAGATGGCGCGCCTTCACTGCCGCCTCCGGCCAGGACGCGGCTGGCACCGTCATCATGCGGTTTTCGAGATCGGCTTCACGCTCGCGGAGCTCGCGGAGATGCGCCTCCACGTCAGCCAACGCACGGCGCAGGTCGGTTGCCTTCTGCGCGGCCATGCCGCGACGCTTGTCGAGATCGACCGGCCGGTCAGTCATTGGTGATGCTCGCGTCCGCGGCTTGTGCGTTCGCAAGATCGATCGAGCCGATCGACAGCATCTCCGTGGCGCCGCAAGCGCCTTCGGCGGGCACCGTGATCATTGTGGCAATGCGGCGATAGGCCGAGAAGGTCAGGCCCTCGATCGTCTCCTCGTCTGTGACGACCTCATAGGCGCCGGCCGGCAAGGTTCGCTCGATGCCGCGGATGCGGAACGGATGCTTGAACTTGACGGTTTCTCGCCGCGAACGGATGGTCATGCACGCCTGCCTTTCGCAAGTGAAGGCTGTCGCGACCATGCGCCCTTCGCATGGCAATAGCCAGCATTATCGTGACTAGCCGGCAAATGAAGATGTCGCGGCGGAGCCGTCGCCCGCGCGGCATTTAACGCTCGCTATTGGCTCGGCGCGGGCGTAGCCTCGCCACCATCACCGCACATCTCAACGGCTTCGACCGGTGACTGAGGGTCACGTGTGCTCCCGCCGAAGGCCTCGCAGGAGCATTCGATGTCGCGTGTTCGCATCTCGGAATGGATCGTGCCGCCGGTGATCGTTCCGTTGTTTTTGCTGCTTCTCGTATGCGGAGCCCCCGTCCTCAATGGCTAGGACAACCCGCGTGCCATATCTGGTCAGCGGAACCAACGAATACGGCAGCTCCAATCTCGGCCGCGGCAGTGCAACGGTCGCGCTGCGGCTTGCGCGAAGACTGCTGCGCGAAGGCTACATGGACGTTAGGGTCTGCACTCCGCGCGGACGGGTGCTGCAGTCGAACGAACTCGACGAACTCAAACCACCAAAGGAGAGCGACATGGCGAAGGGCCAGCAACGCGGCAATCGCGAAGCCAAGAAGCCGAAGAAGGAAAAGGCCAAGGTGATCGCTGCGGCGCCGAACCGCAAGGAAGCCGCTTGGCAGCCGGATTTCGGGACGGTGAAAAAGAAGTAGCGAGGAACGAGGCCGAAGGGACGGGCGAGCTCGAGGCGCCGCTCGAATTGACTCTCCTAATTAACTCGCAACTTCTGATGTCGCCTGTTCGTCCGTAGCGGGCGGCGCGTCGGGGTTCCCATGTCCGCTTTTCCCAAGCGACCTGGCTTGAACAAGATCGGCACCCTGAATTCCTCGCCGCGTATTGTCTTTAACCAAACAGAAACCATCGCGAATGATCCGAAAATTTTAACGAAACTCCCCGGCCGGTTCTGCGTCGGTTTGTCGGAGGGCCCGGCTGATGACAGAGCACCAGTTGCGAGAGCAGGAATTCAAGATCGCACGCTATCGGCGCCTGGAGCGGGAAGTGACAGATCCGCTCGCCGCATGTCTGCTTCACAGCATCATCGAGGAGCTCGAGGCCGAGCTGCGGAGGGACCAACCGGATTGGCACGGGCCGCGCGATTAACGCTTTCTTAGCACTGATGCTGCGGACTATCCGCTCAGGAGTACCAGGCGGAGATGGCTCCCATGCTGAAGGACGGCACCTACGCGGCTTGGTACAAGACGCCGCTCGACCAGGGCACCGGGATCGTCCATGTCGCAGACGGACAAATCTGGGGCCGCGACAGCCTGATGACGTATCATGGCTCCTGTCACGTCGATGGCGATCGCTTCACCGCCACGGTATCGACCAAGCGCCATACCGACGGCCGCGCAACGGTGTTCGGCAACGACGATGAGCTCACGCTGCACATCGAAGGAAGCTGCCCCGGCAAGATCGCGAGTTACACGGCGACAGCGATACAAGTCCCGGGAATGATCCTCCAGGGCACGCTCATCCTGACTGAACAGCAGCCACCGGCACCTGAACGAGCCGGGCAGATGCCGGAGTTCAATCCCGACAAGCTGCCGAAGTTGCCGAAGCGCTCGCGCTGAGCGCGTGCGCCATCGCGACGAAACCGCTCGTCGAAGCCTTGCCACCTAACGCCCTGCAAACTTCAGGCATGGCGACGCAGAATCCCCCCGCGCGCGCCAACCAGCAGGGGGACGTTTCACGCGGAATACGGCGACGTTCTGAGTCAGTTGGCTGCTCCAGCGAGGCGAGGGAGATCATTTTTCCTCCCTCCAACCCCGGGCGAGTATCGCCGCTTGTTGCAAGGTGATGCTTCGGACCAGCGGATCCGCATGACGGTGCACGAGTTGCCAATCCGTGCCATCCTTGCGGTAGACTTCAGTCACGCGCAGCGACCAGTCTTGAGCCGCCAACCCGCCCACCTCGGCCCGCTGGTGTTCGACCATAACGAGAACGACGAGCTCGCTCGATGCATAGGTTTGCAAAACCTCGAGTTCGGTTTCGCCTTCCCTGAAATATCGCGATAGGTCAGCCAAGCGCTTCGGGCTGGCGTCGAATCCGCGACTTGCAGGACCGCCGAAGGGCTGCATCAGCGTGAAATCCGGCGCAATGCGGACAAGCTGGAACCAGCGATCCATGTCGCCACGCATGAAGGCGGCATTCTTCTCGCGGGCGCGTTCGATGAGGCTGGCTATCACGTCGTTCCCGGCGGCCGCATCGGCCGAAAGCTGGGCGGACAGAGGAAGCGCAGCCGTAGCGGCAATCATCGAGCGCCGCGACATCGCCTCCGGCGAGCCTGGCGATTTGTTCACCCCGGGCGGTCTCTTGGTCATTTCAGGACTCCTGATCAAACGGCGAGCGAGCCCGATCCATGCGGCCTTGATCTTGATGAATCCAGCGATATGATTTCAGCAATATGCTGAAGAAAATTGATCTATCCAGGATTGATCTGAATCTGCTCGTGCTCTTCCGCGTCGTTCTGGAAGAACGTCATGTCGCGCGCGCAGCCGCTCGGCTGAGCCTGACGCCGTCGGCTGTCAGCCATGCGCTTGGCCGGCTCCGGCTTCTGCTGAACGATCCGCTGTTCCTGCGGACACCGAAGGGCGTCGTTCCAACGGCGCGGGCGTTGGAGCTTGGGGAGCCGGTGGCCGAGATCATCGCGCGTGTCGAACAGCTGATCGGGTCGGCTGCGCCGTTCGACCCTGTGAAAAGCAGCCGTCGGTTCACGATTGGCGCCCCCGACGCCGTCCTGGTCTCCACAACCGTTCCGCTCTTGCGTTCGATCGCGACTGCGGCACCTCACATTGACATCGGGCTGATCCATCTGATGCCTGCGCCGCGCGGCGGCGCGATCGGAGAGCCCTGGCACCAAAGTCTCGACATGCTCGAAACACGCGAGCTCGATATCGCAATGCTGCCGCTGCCGGCGGTATCATCGCGTTTCGAGGCACGCAGGCTCTATGAGGAGGAGTTCGTGCTGGCCATGCGCAGGGGACATCCCTTGGCAACAGCGCCACCCCGTGCTGCATTCTCGCAATCACAGCACCTGCTGGTGTCTCTCAGCGGTGAACCGCGTGGTTTCGTCGACGAGATGTTGGCAAAGCGTGGCCTCGAACGCCGCATCGCCCTAACGGTCCCGAATTTCATGATGGCGCTTGTCCAGCTTTCTGGGTCTGATCTGATCGCAGCGTTGCCGCGCCGACTGGTGGAGCACCATGCCGGCCGCTTCGGCTTGGTGTTTGTCGAGCTGCCTTTCGCCCGCAAACCGGATACGATCCGGGCCATCGCAACCAAGGCAGCGATGAGAGACGCCGGCATCGCCTGGCTGATGCAGGTTGTGGTCGGTTCAGTCGGAACAACCCGGCCCTAAGATCGCCGGCCCTGAAAACACGAGAGGTGTTCAGCCGACGCAGGAAAATGGACGACATCGTGCCTGCTGCGTCACCAACGCTTGCCGGATCTGGGTCCTCCTGCATGCGCTTCTCAAACGGCCCGGAACTGTTCATTGTGCCGGGCCCAAATGAAGAAAGCGGAGCAGCATCAATGTCGGACCCCGTCTCGCGTCGCCAGTTTGCCAAGCTGGCGGGATTGTCCGCAGCCGGAGTTGCGAGTCCGCTTCAAGCCCTCGAGGTCAAGCCGGTATCGCCGCCGCGCAGCGGAAACGGCTTCCCCGCAGGCTTCCTCTGGGGCACGGCGACCTCGTCCTATCAGGTCGAGGGTGCGGTCAACGAGGATGGGCGAGGGGCCTCGATCTGGGACAAGTTTGTCCGCATCCCCGGCAAGATTGAGGACGGCACCAATGGCGACCGCGCCAACGAGCATTATCAACGCTACAAGGAGGATGTCGCGCTCATCAAGGAGCTCGGCTGCAAGGCCTATCGCTTCTCGGTGGCCTGGCCGCGGGTGTTTCCGGACGGCGACGGCAAGCCCAATCTGAAGGGGCTCGACTTCTACAACCGCCTGATCGACGAGCTCCTCAAGAACGGCATCGAGCCGTGGCTGACACTGTATCATTGGGACCTGCCGCAATCGCTCCAGGACCGTTTTGGCGGCTGGCGCTCGACCGAGACTTGCAAGATCTTCGGCGACTATGCGGCCTATGTCGCCAAGCATCTGACCGACCGGGTCAAGAACGTGTTCACGCTGAACGAGAGCGGCCGCTTCGTCTATTTTGGCTATGGCATCGGCATCGACGCGCCGGGCTTGACGCTGCCGCAGGCCGAGGTCAACCAGATCAGGCACAACAGTGCGCTCGCGCACGGGCTCGCCGTGCAGGCGGTGCGCGCCCATGGCCGCCGCGGCACCCGCGTAGGGCCGGCCGAGAACATCGACGCCTGTGCGCCCGCGATCGACACGCCGGAGAACGTCCGCGCCGCGGGAATCGCGCTGCGCGAGATGAATGCCGGCTATCTCAACGTCATCATGACGGGCAAGTATACCGACGCCTTCCTGAAATTCGCCGGGCCCAACGCGCCGAAATATACCGATGCGGAGCTGAAGATCATCTCCTCGCCGGTCGATTTCCTCGGCCTCAACATCTACGCGCCGCAGAACTATGTGGTGGCTTCCGACCAGGGTGCCGGCTTCATGCCGCTGCCGATCCCGAAATCGTTCCCGCACATGAACTCGGACTGGTTGCGCGTCGGTCCCGAGACGATCTACTGGGTCCCGAAGCTGGCTGCGAAGATCTGGAAGACCGACGCGATCTATATCAGCGAGAACGGCACCTCCAGCGATGACGTCGTCACGGCCGACGGCAAGATCTACGACACCGATCGCATCATGTATCTGCGCAACTATCTCGCCCAGCTCCAGCGCGCCACCACTGAGGGTGTGCCGGTGCGCGGCTACTTCCTCTGGAGCCTGATGGATAATTTCGAATGGGTGTACGGGCTGAACAAGCGCTTCGGCCTCTACCACGTCAATTTCGACACCCAGGTCCGCACCCCAAAGCTCAGCGCCAGCTTCTACCGCAACGTGATCGCGAACAACGCGGCGGGTGTGTGAGCGCCTTCTTCCCGTGTAGATCCATGACGTCGCTGAGGCTTTCGCGCCCGATCGCTCAGATCGCATGCCCCTAGCCCGATTTTACGCGTAGCGGAAAATCCGGGTGAGGGGTGCACACGCCACGCATTGACTCACCTGTCTCCCTAATTCACAACGCCTCTCAACACCCATAAACAAGAGGACAACGCCAATGGTTGACGCGCTCATCATCGATGCCTGCCGCACCCCGCGGGGCGTCGGCAAGGCCGGCAAGGGAGCACTCTCGGGCATTCATCCGCAGCAACTGGGTGCAACCGTGCTGCGCGCGCTTGCCGACCGCACCGGCATCGATACCGCCGATGTCGACGACATCGTCTGGGGCTGCAGCGCGCAGGTCGCGACGCAAGGCGGCGATCTCGGGCGGATGTCGGCGCTGGATGCCGGCTATGACGTGCGCGCGAGCGCGGTGACGCTCGACCGCTTCTGCGGCTCCGGCATCACCAGCGTCAACATGGCCGCCAGTTCGATCATGGCGGGCGCCGAAGACCTCGTCATCGCCGGCGGCTGCGAGATGATGTCGATGGAGGGGCGGCGCGGCTCTGGTCCGATGATGATGGACAGCGGCAATCTTCGCCTGCGCGCGCGGCACCCGCAGTCGCACCAGGGCGTCTGCGCCGATGCCATCGCGACGCTGGAGGGTATCACGCGGCAGGACGTCGACGCGCTCGGGCTGGAGAGCCAGAAACGGGCAGCGCATGCGATCGCGAACGGCCACTTCAAGAAGAGCCTCGTGCCCGTCCACCGCGAGGACGGCAGCCTTGCGCTCGACCATGAAGAATATCCGCGCCCGCAGACCACGATGGAGGGGCTGAGCAGCCTGAAGCCCGCGTTCTCCGCCGTCGCCGACTATGCGCTCGACGATAAGGGCACGACCTATCGCGGCTTGATCCTGCAAAAGTATCCCGACCTCGAGATCGACTTCGTGCACCACGCCGGCAACTCGTCTGGCGTCGTCGACGGCGCCGCCGCAATCCTGCTGGCCTCGCCGGCCTACGCCAAGGCACATGGCCTCAAACCGCGCGCCCGCGTCGTGGCGATGGCCAACATGGGGGACTCGCCGACCCTGATGCTGAACGCGCCGGTCCCGGCGACGCGCAAGGTGCTGGCGAAGGCGGGGCTGACCGTTGATGACATTGACCTGTTCGAGATCAACGAGGCCTTTGCGGTGGTTGCGGAAAAATACATCCGCGATCTCAGGCTCGATCGCGCCAAGGTCAACGTCAATGGCGGCGCGATCGCGCTCGGCCATCCCATCGGCGCGACGGGCTCCATCCTGATCGGCACCGTACTCGACGAGCTCGAACGGCGCGACCTGAAGCGCGGTCTCGTCACCATGTGCGCCGCCGGCGGCATGGCGCCCGCGGTCATCATCGAGCGCGTCTAGCCCTTATATTTCAGGGTGAATCGCGACCGGCCTCCGGCAAAGAGGCCGGTCGTCGCTTGTCGAAAGCATCGAATCAGCTTTAGCAAGGTGGCTTGCGGGCCTTTGAAACAAGGCAAAAAGCGCTGCCTGAGGCTCCTTTCGCTCCGGAAGCAGCTAAAATGCAGGGTTTTTTGTCACAGAGGGCCAAAAAAGCCCGTAAAAACCGCGACAAAACTGTGCAGAAGGCTATAGGCCTTCGCCGGTTGGTCTAATATGCAACCGGCAACGAATCAGAGGAGACACGATGCCAACCCAAATGTCGAAATCGCAGCTGATCGAAAAGATTGCGACCGCCACCGAGCTTTCCAAGCGTGACGTCAAGAGCGTGATGGAGACGCTGACCGACGTCGGTCACAAGGAGCTCAAAAAGAACGGCCTGTTCCTGGTGCCGGGCTTCGCCAAGTTCGTGGTCATCAAGAAGCCCGCGACCAAGGCGCGCAAGGGTACCAACCCGTTCACGGGTGAAGAGATGATGTTCAAGGCCAAGCCGGCCCGAAAGATCGTCCGCGCCCGCCCGGTCAAGGCTGCCAAGGACGCCGTGGCCTGACAACGCAAAGGCCCCCTCGATCGGAGGGGGCCTTTTATTTGGGGCTGCCGCGAGGGCTTGAGACGGAGGGCTCAACCCTTGCGGCGCTTCACCCGTACCGGGACTGGCTCAAGCCGCGGTCCTGGCGCCACCAGCGCATCGCGCACCCGGTCGATGGCGCGATCGAGCAGCTGGCGCAGCCGCTGCGTTTTCTGCGATCGCTTCGCTCTTTCCAGCAATCCGCTCATCACCGTTACTCCGCAGCTTCGACCTTGGCGTCAGCCGGCTCGAGCGCCGCGGCGATGGCTTCGTCCACGCGCTCCAGCCAGATGAATTCGAGGTTGTCCCGCGCGCTCTTTGGGATCTCGTCGTAGTCCCGTTTGTTGCGCGCCGGTAGCATCACCAGCTTCAATCCGGCAGCGGCGGCGGCCACCACCTTCTCCTTGATGCCGCCGACAGGCAGCACCAGGCCGCGCAGCGAGATCTCGCCGGTCATCGCGGTGTCGCTGCGCACCGTGCGATTGGTGAGCAGGGACGTTAGCGCCGTGAACATCGCAACGCCCGCGCTCGGTCCGTCCTTCGGGGTCGCGCCCGCGGGAACGTGAACATGGATGTCGCTCTTCTCGAACAGCTGCGGATCGATGCCGAGCTGGGTGGCTTTGCTCTTCACCAGCGTCAGCGCAGCCTGCACGCTCTCGCGCATGACGTCGCCGAGCTGACCGGTCAGGATCAGGCCGCCCTTGCCGGGCACGCGCGTCGCCTCGATGAACAGGATGTCACCGCCGACCGGCGTCCACGCAAGGCCGGTGGCGACGCCCGGAACGCTGGTGCGCAGCGCGATCTCGCCTTCGAAGCGCGGCTGGCCGAGTACGATGGCGATGTCCTTCGGGCCCACCACGACCTTTGCGGCCGTGCCCTCGGCGACCTGCACCGCGGCATGCCGGAACACCTTGCCGATCTCGCGCTCGAGGTTACGCACGCCGGCCTCGCGGGTGTAGCCCTTGACGATCAGCTTCAGCGCCTCCGGCTCGATCTCGGCCTGTTCGGCCGAGAGGCCGTTGGCCTCCAGCTGTCGCCGCACCAGGTAGCGCCGCGCGATCTCCAGCTTCTCGTCCTCGGTGTAGCCGGCGAGGCTGATCAACTCCATGCGGTCCAGGAGCGGACCCGGGATCTGATCCAGCATGTTGGCGGTCGCGATGAACACCACGCGCGACAGGTCGAAGGGCACGCCCAGGTAATTGTCCCGGAACGTCCCGTTCTGCTCGGGGTCGAGCACCTCCAGCATGGCGGCGGAAGGATCGCCCTGCACACCGCGGCCCATCTTGTCGATCTCGTCGAGCATCATCACGCAGTTGCGGGCGCCCGCCTTCTTGATGCCCTGGATGATGTTGCCGGGCAGCGCGCCGATATAGGTGCGCCGGTGGCCGCGGATCTCCGCCTCGTCATGCACGCCGCCTAAGCTGACGCGCACGAAGGGGCGATCCATCGCGCGTGCGATGGATTGGCCGAGCGAGGTCTTGCCGACGCCGGGCGGGCCGACGAAGCACAGGATCGGGGCCTTGCCCTGCGGGGCGAGCTTGCGCACCGCCAGATATTCGATGATCCGGCTCTTGATCTTCTCCAGGCCGAAATGATCGGCATCGAGGATGCGGCGCGCCTCCTTGATGTCGATCGGCTTCTCCGCGGGCAGGGCCCAGGGCAGCTCGATCAGCCAGTCGAGATAGGTGCGGACCATGCCGGCTTCGCCGGCGGCCTCCGGCATGCGCTCGTAGCGGCGCAGCTCCTTCTTGGCGTGCGCGTCCGCCTCGGGCGGCATGTTAGCCTTGGCGATGGCAGCCGTCAGCTCGGCGACCTCAGCCTGCTTGCCGTCGCCTTCGCCGAGCTGGCGCTGGATGGTCGCCATCTGCTCGCGCAGGATCGCCTCGCGCTGCCGCTCGTCGAAGCTGGCCCGGGTCTTCTGGCCGATCTCGTTGCTGATGCGCAGCACCTCCAGCCGCTCGGCGAGGTGCTTCGACACCTTCTCGACCCGCAAGGCGAGGTCAATGGTCTCCAGCACCTCCTGCTTGTCCTGCGGCTTGATGTCCATGAACGAGGTCGCGAGGTCCGCCAGCGCGCCGGGCGCGCTGGTGCCCTGGAACATCGCGGCCAGCTCGGGCGGGGCCTGCGGCAGCAGCTCGATCGCCTCGATGGCCTGGCGCTGCAGGTTGAGCGCGCGCGCCTCGATCTCAGGCGAGGTCGTGGTCGGCTCGGGGATCTGCTGGATGCGCGCAGCCAGGAAAGGTGTGCCCGGCAGGAAGTCGAGGATGCGGGCGCGCTGCACGCCCTGGCAGACGATGTGGTGGCTGCCGTCGGGCGCGGTGATGTAGCGCACGATATTGGCGATGGTCGCGACCCGGTAGAGGTCGTCCGGGCCGGGCTCGTCGATCTCGGGGCTGCGTTGCAGGACGATGCCGACCGGCCGCTGCTCGCGCAGCGCCTGCTGCGCGGCGGCGATGGACTTTGCGCGGCCGATCGAAATCGGCGCGATGGCACCGGGAAACAGCACCATCTCGCGCACGGGGATGATGATCAATGCGTCCTCGGGAATCTTCACGTCGGAACCGTTTTGCTGGGTATTCATCTGTTCGGGAGCCATGATCAATCTCAGGATTTGGCGAGGCGCAGCGCGACGCAGCCGTCCATCACGAAGCGGCTGATGGCATAGCGGCCAAGCGGAAGCGCGATGCGCCGCTCGAAGCGGCCCTGCGGCAGCTCGAGCCGGTGGATGCGGGCGTTGCGAAGCTCCGGGGGAAGGGTGCGCTGGCCGGAGATCACGAGCACGCCGTCATGGATCGCCGTCTCGACATTGCTCGGATTGACGCCGGGAAGCGCGATCAGGATCAGGAGCTCATGCTCGGTTTCGAGCACGTCGATCGGTGGCTCCCAGCAAACTTCCTGGCGGCCGAACTGCTGCCGCAGCCGTTCGGCGCGGGTCAGCGAGTCCAGGGCTTCGGACAGCATCCAGTCGAGGGGATTTTTGGGTTGCATGATGCGGACTCGGCGATGGGAAAGGCTGCATATGGGACTGGTTCCCCAGAATTCCAGCCCGCCGGCGCGGACGTGCCATGCGGATCCTGCGATCCAGAAAAGGAAAACGCCGCGGCTCGCACCGCGGCGTTCCGTTATCGGCCACGCACGGCGTCAGGCCGCTGCGCGGTACTCCTCTTCCGCTTCGAGGTTGATCACGGAGGTGGCGAGCTCGGTCAGCGCGCGGTCGGTCGCCTCTTCCTCGTCCAAGGTCTCCTGAAGCAGCCTTGCCGCATCCTGCATGCCGAGCTCCTCGGCCCAGGTCCGCAGCGTGCCGTAGCGGGAGATTTCGTAATGTTCGACCGCCTGTGCCGAGGCGAGCAGGCCCGCATCGAGGGCGGGGGCGTTCTTGAACTCTTTCATGATTTCGGCGCCCTCGTCCGCGATGCCGTTGATGGCCTCGCAGGGCTTGCCGCGCGCCGGCTTGCCCAGCATTTTGAAGACTTGGTCGAGACGTTTGACCTGGCCCTGGGTCTCGCGCAGATGCTTGTTGAACGCCGCCGCAAGCTCCTTCGAGTTTGCGGCCTTTGCCATTTTGGGCAGCGTCTTGATGATCTTGTTCTCGGCGAAATAGATGTCCTTCAGCGTCTCCAGGAACAGGTCGCTGAGCATCTTCGGCGCCTGACGCGGTCGCCGCGCCGCGGTCTTCTTGGTTGTGCGTTTCTTCGCTCGTTTAGCCATACGTCCTCCTCTTGAGGTGACACGGGAAGGCGTCGCCTTCCTCAATCCTCAGGCGATCAAAACCCTTTCGAGAACGAAAGTTCCAAACTGGCAACCGGGGTTCGTGGCGATCGCTCAGGTCGGGCGCTTATAGGGGTCTTCCTGGCGCTGTCGCTCTTCGGTCGCGCGATCGAGCCGCGCACGCTCGCTGCGGCGCAGGCGGCCGGCCTTCATCACTCCGTAGACGAGGACGCCGCCGAGCACGAACGCGCCGATGAACCAGAGCCAAAGCATCTGGGCCGAGGCGTGACCCAGCAGCATGCTAACTCCGCTGTCGCTCATAGTTAGTCTCCACCGATGTCCATTGCGGTTATGCTGAGCTAAGTCGGCTGCCGAAACGTCGTTCCATGCGGCCGCGCTCGGGGGATGTCAGACGAGATGCGCCAGAGGCTGCCGCACCGGCGTGCCCTTCGGCTCACTGCCGCGCGCCGTGAAGTCGCCGGCCTCGGTCGAAGTCCGCAGCCATTTCGTCACGTCGGCAATGGCCTCCCGCGGCGAGCGACCGAATTTCCGCAAACTACGGAAATATTCGAGCTGAAGATGCGCCGAAGTGCCGCGCTTCGGGATCATCTTCAAATGCTGGATATCGCCTTCGATGCCGAGATGCGCGATGTCGGGCGCCAGCATGGCAATCACCGCCTCGAGCCAGCTCCTGAATGAGATCGGCTCAAAGGACGCCAGATCGATATATGTGCCGTCGGTTCCATAGCGCTGGGCTCGCCAGCGGTTTTCCTCGATCAGCGCGCGGTGCACAGGCGAATAGGTGGCATTCAGATCGGGATGGTGCACGACACGCCGGACCAGCGCGCGAAACAGGGCTGCGATTGCTACCGAGTCTGCAATTGCCGTGCAACAGTCGGTGATGCGCAGCTCCAGGGTCGGATGCTGAAGCGACGGCCGCAGCGCCCACCAGACATAGGTGGCATTGGGGACGATGCCCGCGTCGACCAATGTCTTCACATAGGTCTCGTATTCGGCGAGGTTGCGAAACATCTCCGGGAAACCGGTCCGGGGCAGGGCGTCGTTTGCGGCATTGCGGTAGCCCAGCAGTCCCGTTGGACAGCCGCACCAGAACGGCGACGAGGTCGAGAGCGCCAGCAGCAGCGGCAGGAACGGCACCAGGCGGTGCATGATCTCGACGCGCTGGTCCGGCTCAGGCACCTCGACGTGAACGTGCAGGCCGCTGATAGGATTGCCGAGGCCGACCATTCCGAGATCGTTGATGACCTTGCTGTAGCGGCGCTTGCGCGTCATGCGCTGCTGCTGCGGTTGAGCCAGTGGATGCGTCCCCGCGGCAATGATGCCGACCCCGTGGTCCTTGCCGACCTCGGCGAGAACCGAGCGGTAGCGCGTGAGCTCGGCGATCGCATCGGCCGAAGACGCCAGCGGCGGCGTCGCCACCTCGATCTGCGATTGCAGGATTTCGGTGGTCAGCCGTTCGCCGAGGCGCTTCTGGGCCGCCGCCATATAGGGCTTGGGCAGCTCGGATCTAGGCGCCGCCGATTGCCGATTGACCAGAAAATACTCTTCCTCGATGCCGAAGCGGTAACGGTGCATGGCCTACGCTGCCCCTTGCGGCTTGGCATGCTTGCGAACCGCGTCTCCGAACGCCGAGAGGATGCGGGCCGAGGCATGATCCGTGCTGGCCCAATAGTCCGGATGAAAGAGTGTGCCGAGCGCAAACGCGCTCGCGCCCTTGACGCTGACGGCCTCGATCGAGCCGTCCTCGGCCACCGCTTCCGCGACGAGGCCCGGGGCCAGATCGGCGATCAAGAAACTATGCAGCGAATTCACCGGAATGGCCTCTGCGCTACAGATCTGCTGCAGGACGCCACCCTTACGCAGCGTCACCTTCTGCCGCAACCGATAGCGCGCATCCTCATTGTCCGCCTCGGGCGTGCCATGACGCTGGTCCTCGGGCATATCGTCCGGCTCCTTTGCCAGCGTGCCGCCGAGAGCAACGTTCAGCTCCTGCATTCCGCGGCAGATGAAAAGAGCGGGGATGCCCCGCGCCAATGCACGCGGGATCAGGCGAAGCGCAATCTCGTCGCGGAATTCATCGAACGGACCGTCGCGCGCCTCGTCGGCCATTTGCCCATACCGGGAGGGATGGACGTTGGTTTGTCCGCCGCCGATGAAAATGCCGTCGAGGCCGTCGAGGTAAGCATCGATGTCTGCTTCGGGCGCTGCCGGAAGGATCCGTGGCACCGCGCCCGCGACGAGCCCGACGGCGTTGACGCAGATCAAGGCGACCGAGGCGAGTTGTTCGCCGCGTGCGACCATGGAATCGGAGAGAATACCGACCTGCGGCGCGCCGCTGCGGGCCTGCCACTGGCCACGCGATGCGCTGTGCCTCCATTGCTGAAGACCATAGGCCACTGCATCCGCAGCGCTACCGAATTGATGAATGGCAGCCTTGAGCTCTCTGACGTTTGTCCCTAATCGAAGCGCCCAGTGACTGCAGGCAACGGGATCGTGCGGGTCAATTGTGGAACGGTGCTCGTGCAATTGTCGCGGCTGCTTCTATTCGTGTGTCGATGCTGAGTGAAACGGCAATCGTGCAGAATGGTTGCTGTCCGATCGAGCTGCCCGATCGTTTTATAAAGCACGCGGGTTAACTTTTGTTATGGCGCTGCACTTGAAGAAGCCAGGCCGGAAGAGACGGCAGCGATTGACATCTCCCTGTCCGCCTTCGTGATGCTGCGAAGCTCGCGATCATCATCGTGGTCGTGCTCTCGGGCCTGCTTCTGCTGCTGTGCTTCGCCTCCGCTCATCTGATACCCAGCATCCTCGAGCGCACCGGAGATGCCGTGCGCTCGCGCATGCTCGGCATGCTGCTCGCAGGCCGCTCGGCTCCATTCGCGACAACGGGATTGCGGCAGCCCAGCCGGGCGTTCGGCGAGGCTGCGACAATCTGGTAATTCTTTGATTTTGCGATGTATTTCCAGACGTTGCGGCCGTGCCGGCAAGACATGGGCCGGTCCGGGTCGCTTTCTCTTGCGCTGCCTTATTGCTTTGACGTACTTCCGGTCTAGCAAACGCCCAGCGCCGACAAACCGCCAAGAAGCCGAGAAGAAATCGAGATGTCGATGACAGCGGACGAGCTCGCCAAGAGACAGGCCATCATCGACGCCTGCCGCCGCATGAATGCGCTCGGTATCAACCAGGGCACCTCGGGTAATATCAGCATCCGGCATGTGGATGGGCTTCTGGTCACCCCGACCAGCGTGCCCTATGACGCTATGACGCCGGACCAGATTGTGTTCATGGCGATGGACGGCTCGCATGCCCCCGGTCAAAAGCCGTCCAGCGAGTGGCGCTTCCATCGCGACATCCTGAAGTCCCGGCCCGACGTCAACGCCGTCGTGCACGCCCATCCGACCTATTGCACCATCCTGGCGATCATGGGCATGGAGATCCCGCCGGTGCACTACATGATCGCGGCCGCCGGTGGCGACAGCATCCGCTGCGCGCCCTATGCCACTTTCGGCACCGTGGAGCTGTCCGAACATGCGGTGCGGGCGCTGGAGGGCCGGCTTGCCTGCCTGCTCGACCATCACGGAATGATCGCGATCGGCAAGACGCTGGACAAGGCGATGTGGCTCGCCGTCGAGGTCGAGACACTGGCGCGGCAATATCACGGCTGTCTCCAGATCGGACAACCGCCGCTGCTGCCGAGCGCCGAGATCGAACGGGTCCGCCAGCGCATGGCAGGCTACGGCCTGTCGGAAGGGTAGGGCGGGCAGAAAGTGTTCGTGCGGATCAGACATCTCGTCGATCGCAAGGGGACGAACCGTACCATGGTTCGGCTGCGTGCCCTGCTGCGCAGCAACGAGTTCTACCTGATCCCGCTCGCGCTGGTGATCGGCACGCTCGCGGGCGCGATCGTGACGCTGATGGCCGAGATCGCCCAGATCGCGCACGTCGTGATCTACGGCATCCCTGTCGATGTCCGCCTCTCGTCCAATGCGAGCGTCAGTCCCTGGGCGGCGCTGATCGCGCCTGCACTCGGCGGGCTCGCGCTCGGCATCATGGAATGGTCGCGGCGGCGCATGAAGATCTCGAATGCGGTCGACCCGATCGAGGCAAACGCACTGCGCGGCGGTAATCTGTCGATGCGGGACAGCTTGGTGGTGTCGAGCCAGACCCTGATCTCCAACGGCTGCGGCGCCTCGGTCGGCCTCGAAGCCGGCTATACCCAGATCGGCTCCGGCATCGCCTCGCTGCTCGGCAAGTTCTTCAATCTCCGCCGCAACGATCTGCGCCTGATGGTCGGTTGCGGCGCTGCCGCTGCAATCGCGGCGGCGTTCGGCGCGCCGATCACCGGCGCCTTCTACGCCTGCGAGCTCATCGTCGGCGTCTATTCGGTCGGTAGCGCTGCTCCGATCCTGGCGGCCTCGCTCGCCGGCGCCCTGACCGCGCAATGGCTCGGCGGCGCGCCGTACTCGCTGGAAATACCGAAGGTCAGCGCCGTCGGCGTCGAGCAGTACCTCGCCCTGATCGGACTTGCGCTCGTCACCAGCGGCGTCGGCATCGCCGTGATGCGCTCCTCGCCGACGTTCGAGCGCCTGTTCGCCTGGATGCCGGTCTGGCTGCGTCCGGTGATCGGCGGCCTCATCGTCGGCGGCTTCGCGATTGTCACGCCGCAGGTGCTCGCAGCCGGCCACGGCGCCATGGTGCTCGATCTCTTTCATGACATGACGATCGGCCTGATCGCACTGATCATCGCCCTGAAGGTGACAGCCTGCCTGATCTCGCTCGCCTCGGGCTTCCGGGGCGGCCTGTTCTTCGCCTCGCTGTTCGTCGGCAGCCTGATCGGCAAGTTCTTTGCCGCGGTGCTCCTCTTGATCAGCCCGAACTTCGTGATCGATCCGCTGGTCGCGATGCTGACCGGCATGGCGACGCTCGGCGTCGCCATCGTCGGCGGTCCCTTGACGATGTCGTTCCTGGTGCTGGAGATGACCCGCAATGTCGACGTCACCGCCGTGGTGCTGGCCGGCTGCATCGTCACCTCAATCTGCGTCCGCTTCATGTTCGGCCATTCCTTCTCGACCTGGCGCCTGCATCTGCGTGGCGAGACCATCCGCAGCGCCAACGACGTCGGCTGGCTGCGCAACCTCACCGTCGAGCGCTTGATGCGTTCAGACGTCGGCAAGGTTCCGTCGACCACGACGATCGCGGCCGTGCGCCGCGAATTCGCGCTGGGGTCACGGCCCGGAATCGTCGTCGTCAACAATGCCGACGAATATGTCGGCCTCGTCATGCTGCCCGACCTGTTCTCCAACGACCTCGACACCATCGCCGACGACATCCAGGTGGTCGAGCTGGCGCGCCTGACTGATATCGTGCTGATCCCGGAAATGAACGTGAAGTCGGCGATGGCGGTGTTCGACGAGGCGGAAGCCGAGATGCTGGCGGTGGTTGATTCCACCGACAGCCGCAAGGTGGTCGGCTTCCTCACCGAGACCTTTGCCCGCCGCCGCTATGTCGAGGAAATCGACAAGGCGACGCGCGGGGTTTTGGGGGCGCTGTCGTAGTCTATTGGCCTTGTCGAGGTGGCGAGGCGACGAGGCAGGCTACGATCCGGCGGACCAGTGGCAGCACCACGAGCAGCGTCGGAAACGCGACGAGCCATGACAGCGCCCAGGCGCCGGGCCAGGTTGCCAGGAACGCCGGCGTTGCGCCGAGGCTCCGCAGCGTCGAAATGACCGACACCACCGCGGTCATGAGGACGGACAGCACAAAGGGCACTACGATCGGCGCATAGCGCGCCGGCAGTTTGCGAACCGCAATCATCTGATTTCTTTCGAGGAAAAGGACGCGTCGATCACGTTGAACCCTTAAATGGCATCGATTCCGACGGCGTCGGTTGATGCGTTGGTTCACGTCAAACGCTTACGGCGACCGAAAAACGGCGCGGCTGTTCATTATCCGCTCAGGTTTGATGGTTCAAGCTGGACGTAGTCGTTCGGTTTACAATCGTTCAAAGCGTGGCAGATCGCCGCGATCAGGAAACCATCTCAGTGGTTTGCGCGTTACGTGTCGTTGCTTATGGCTCTTTGGGCGAGAACAGAGGAAGGTCAAAATGAGCATTAGACCCATGATTCCCGCAGCCGGCCGCAGTACGCTCGTCGCCGCGTTCGCAAGTCTCGCCCTGATCGCAGTCTCCGCCTCGCCATCCGTGGCCGCTTCGGCCGGGGCACCGCCCGCCAGGGCAGACGTCGCTGGCCAGGCCGTATCGGGCGCCACCGATTTCAGCGCCGCTCGCCGTCATCGCTATTACCGGCGCGGCCCGAACGCAGCGGGCCTCGCCTTCATGGGCGCGGCGGCAGGCCTGATCGGAGGAGCAATCGCCGAGAGCCAGCGCCGCGAATACTATGAGAACCGCTATTATTATGGCCCGGGTCCTTACTACGGCGGCCCGGGCTATTACGGCGGCGGTCCTTATTACGGTCCGCGCTACTATTCCCAGCCATATTAAGCGATCGTTTTCGCCATAGGCCGCGGGTGCGATCGGCACGTCATCGGTCAAATCTGCGGCAAGCTTCTGGAACGCGCGAAGAAGGGGCGGTGCTTTGCACCGCCCCTTTGTTGTTTCCAGTTTCGGCTCTCCCGGCCGTCTCATGTGTCGCCTGCCTGTCAATCCCCTCGCGCGAAAATATTCCGCTTTACCGAAATTCGGAAATGACGTATGTATCGGCCATCCCGGCTCATCCGAGAGGGGCGATCATGTGTCGTGATGATCGCGGAGCCGGGCTTGCGGTGGACGCGGCAGCGTCGGGCGCGAGAGGCCAAGGGCAGGGCGGATTGCTCTCCGTGAGCCCTTAAGCTTCGCGCAGACGGACGGCGCTGTCAGGTTCGTCGCGCCAGCATGTCGATGGCAAAGTGCACAACGCCGTCGAACCCTGCGGCGCAGGCGAGCCGCGCGTACGGCAAAACCGTGTGGTCCTGGCCGTCGTTGCTACGGTCAAGCTCTTGCGGATGCGGCATTGGCGTCAACCGGCGCGGTGTCCCTGACTTCCACGAGGGCGAGGGAGGCCAGAAGGAATTCGGCTCCCAGGAGAGCGCGGCATAAGCCGTCAAACCACTGCGCAGGGAGATGACGGTCACAAAAAATCATATAAATCAATGAGGTCTAGCCGTCGTGTCCTCATTTGTGTCCCAATCCGTTTGGGCCCCGTCGCCTGATAAATTTTTCGGTCCTCACACATTTGCGCCTGGACGACCAACGTTGCGTTGGCTCGGTCAGCGCCCGCGTAATCCCGATGTGCGCGAACATGGATGAGAATTCGAGCAGGCGACGTTCCGTGGACGCGGCTGAGGGCGAGACCGGACTAAACCGGATGGCAGCCCTTCGACCGTTAGATTAACGAAGCTCTCTCGTCTCGGCCCGTCGTTTTCCGAGAGATTAGCCTTTCATCTTAGGAAGACAAATCAGCGGGATTTTGACAATCCAGTGGCTTGGCTCCTATCGTAATCTTGGGTTGAACATGAATTTGCACCCGTAGAAATACGGTGCGGGGGCTGTCAAGTGAAAGCAATCGAAAAAGCGCGCGGTGTCGTCACGCAAACGCTGGGGCGGCTCAATATAGCGGCACAAATCGCCGTCATTGCGCTCGTCTGTATTCTCGTCGGCGGTCTGGTTTTTTGGGTCTGCAATGAGCTGGTCTACTACCTCGTCGCGCGCAGCTATGCCGAGGAACTTGCCGATGCGTATGATTTAAACGCCGGAACGACTCGGGCAATTCTCTGGGCTAGCTTTGCGGCTATCGTGGTCCTTGCGGGCTACAGCTTCTCGCTCTCTAAGAAAAAGCGGAGGGTGGGGTACACGGGTTTCCTCGTGCTTGTGATCGGACACTCGCTGCTGCTTGGACGTATCGATGCGAACTTTCGGAAGAACGGGGTAGCCGAGAAATGCTACGTGATGACTCGCACCAGCATCAAAACACTGAACCGCGTTGGGATCGATCCAGAGACCGGGCGCGAATGTCGCCCTCTCACACCGCAGATTGCCGAAAAGATCACGGAATACAGAAACGGCCATCGGCCAAAGCAGATCACATCGAACGATCCAACGTTCTTTGATCCAACTACTGGTGAGCCGGTCGTTTGGTACTCCAAGACCGGCAGCGACCAGATCGAATTGTTCGATCTGATGGGCTTTCATCCTAAAACCGGAGAAGAACTGAGCCCGATCACACGTCAGGTCGTTGAAGCATGGAAGACTCAGTCCGCAAAAGTCGTTCGGCGCGTCCCTGTGCGCGTCAATGATCCTGAGAAATTCGGCTTCTTCGATCCGACGACAGGAGCAGCAAAGGTTTGGTACTGGCGCGGGGAGAATGGAGACTACGAGTTTTATGATGGTCCGGGCTTTCACCCCCGATCCGGTGATGAGTTCAAGGTCATTACGCGGGACATCATCTCCGAATGGCGTCAACAGCAGGAAGCCATTGCGACGCGGAAAAAGCTGGAGCAGGAACAGCGAGAAAAAGAGGCGCGCGAGCGCGCGGAACGCGAGGCTCAACAGGCGCGAGAAGCCGCTGAACGTGAGCGCCAAGCGCGCGAGGCTGCGGCCGAAGCCGTGCGAGAACAGCAGCAGAGCGGAAATGAATGCGACCGGCTTGCAGCAAACCCAACCGACCGCAGAAGGACGGCAGAAGGTGTTTCGTTCGATCTCTTGAAGCACCAAGCCGATCAGGCTTACGGCGCTTGCGCGCGGGCGGTTGCGACGTTCCCTTCGGAGCTTCGCTATCAATACCAGCTCGGTCGCGCCGCTCAGTTTAAAGACAAGAGGCAAGCCTTCGAGATATTCTCCCGGTTAGTTCAAGCAAGTTACCCGGCGGCCTTCGACAATCTTGGTGGGATGTACCTGTGGGAGCGCAAGGATGCCGCAACGGCTATCTCCTTGTTCAAACGAGGCAGCGCACTGGACGATGCCGACTCAATGGTGAGCCTTGTCGATTTGATCGATAAAGGAATGCTCCCAACACCCGATCCGGCGCAGACAAAATTGGCGTTGCTACATCGCGCCGGTGAACTCGGGCATGCGGGAGCGCAACGAGGGTACGAGACCGAACTACAGAAAGCCAATCAGGACCGCATCAATCAGGTGAACCAGCAACAAATGATGCAATTGTTTGGAGCATTCGTTCGCGGAGTGGCAAGATAGGTGCGAGCGATGGCATCAACTTTGACGACGGAAGCGAAGACTCAGGATGAAACTTTCGGATGAGAAAATCGCAATTGCCGGTCTAGTGGGGCTGGCGCTGTGGATTTTCGTGGCGCTGCCTATAATATATTCGCAATCGCCATCCGGCAGTCAGCTTACCTTTTGGGGATTGGACGGTACGGCGTGGACGGCAATAGGTGCGATGGCAAACGTCGTTTATTGTGGCCTTACGGCTGGTCTCCTCGGTTTTGCCGTCTACCAAGTCCTTTCCGCCAAGGAAGACGCCAAGATCAATAGGACGCTAGCGGCGTGCGACAAGTACGACACGGATCCGGTGTTGGATAGAGTAACTCGCCGCTTGCCTCGTAGCTTCAGCGATGGTTCGTTACAGCCACGTTGTCGATAGTGTCTGGGCCACCATCCGCCAATGGAACGACGTGGTGAACCTCGGTGTAATTTACTCGCTCAGCTGTCTCGAAAGTCGGATGCGAGCAATTCGCGATCTCGCAACGGTGAGACGCACGCAATCTGGCGATGGCAATAACGAGTGGATTGCGTTCATACGTGCGGGAGCTGAGAACGCGAGTGGCGGGCCGTCGCGGTTCAACCAAGTTCTGGGCTTCATACTTCGCGAGAAGCTGATCAAGCGTCAGCTCCTCAAGTCTGTCCGCCTCGTCCGCAGTGATGCTCGCCCTCGCACTTGCGTCTGCCGGCCGGTGCCCCTCGTTTTGAATAGTGCCCCATACCCGGACGAATTCGCTCTCCAACTCGGCCGTTCGGATTGACTTCGTGGCGGCATCATAGAACTCGTCCCATACCGTCCTGTCGGCTTCGCCGGCACCGGACATTCCTTCGCCCGCTCCACGGGGATCAAGCGACCGAAAGTTCATCACCTTCGCATAAACACCGCTGACTGCCCGACCGATTGTCAAGGCGACCGTAGCCACTGGGGAGCCCGCAAGGCGCGATACGGGCTGACTAAATGTTCGCGCATATGCCCAGAGGCCAGCAAGCGACTCATTACGAGTCCAATCGCGCCCGGTTCTGGTCCACAATGCGTCTAATCGAGCAGCCTGCTCCGGTGTAATACGATAATTCGTACCGGCCTGCATCTTCAGGTTCGGAAGGTCTCGAAGCACAGGATCTTCCAGGCACCAATCGCGCCTTAAGACTTCCCTCTTAGTGGCAACTTTCACCAGCCGCATGGCTGCGCGCACCTGAGGGGCGTTTGCGCGGGGACCTTGTTCTCGCCAGAACTGCACGCCTTCAGGGTCTTCCTCTCGCAGTTCTAGAGAGGATGTGACAATCGCCTCAGCGATAATGCCCGGTATGGCATTCTGCGAACCTTGGTTGCGCCATAAGAAGACGCGGTCCCCAACAGCAATCTCGGCTGCGTAGCGGGTGACCAGCCAAATGACTTGCGCAGGTCGTGATGCTAGATAGGCTTCAATATCGTACTCGTCTGGATTGTCTTGAAAGATCCAAGTCTGCATGAACAAGTCTCCGACTAACGACACGCGCGGGTCGCCCCGCGCTTGTTCCGTCTTTCTTTGAGCACCAATGTGTTCTTACTGGTGCGTGCCGTAGCGGTTGCCAGTGTTCACGTTACGATAGCTGCCGCCTCTATGAGACGACCCGAGACCCCCTGAATAGTGTCCCCCATGGCTCGATGTATGATAGCCACCACCATAGGAGACGCGCCCGCCGCCTCCGTGTCCACCTCGGGCATGAGCAATGGAAATTGAGCAAAGGAGAACAAACGAAAGCAGCGCAACATTTTTCAACATAGTCTTCCCCTGAAGTTGACATCCGATCTCTTCCTGAGTTGCATCGATATGGCAATGCGACTTTGGCAAACCCCGGGATTGCCCGAATGCAGCTTGCGACTGAGCGTCTTAATAGCACCTTCGAACTATTGATTTCGCGCAGTGGTTGATGTTTGTATCGCGCTCGGGTCTGGGGGCAAGTCATGCGTAAATCGGGCATTGTGGCGCTGTGCGCTGTACTAGGTGGCTGCGTCACCAACGCCGAGACGGTTCAGTTTCGGCCATCAAATCCACAGCAACAGGCGCTCGTGCGGGATGGGAAGGCGGCCCTTGTGTCGCGCCAGAAGAGTTCTCTCGTCCTAGTCGGTCCGGCCTCGCGACAGGTGCACGCAAATGGTCGGCCGGTCTTCGTTGTTGCAATAAACAACTTGGGCAAGGGCCCCGTAGATTTCCGGGTATCCCAAGTGGAAGCCACTCAGCATGCGGGCGGGTCCGACTACGGAATGCAGGTCGTAACCTACGAGATGCTGCTCCAAGAGGAAAAGAACCGACAGGTCGCAGCGGCAATCTTCACAGGGTTAGCCGCCGCTGGGAACGCCTACAGCGCTTCGCAGGCCGGATACGGCCACTACACGACCCCCAGCGGCAGGACAGGTACTTTCTACAGCCCGACCGCAGCGGCAATCGCGCAGGGCAATGCGAGCGCGCAGAATGAGGCGATGATCGCTTCCACAGTCGAAGCCGGGCAACGCAATATGGCCGTCCTTGAGCAGTCGGTCATCAAGGACAACACGCTCATGCCCGGTGAGTGGTACGGCGGGCAATTGCATCTCGCGCCCCCAGTTGCCACTGAGGGCGGAGGACCGAAGACTTACACCATCGTCATTACTGTTGGCACTGATCGGCACGTGATCGATATCGCGCAAGGACCGGCTGGAGCCTGAAGGCGTACGGTTGCCTATGCACAAGATGCACGCATTCCTGCTTGGATTAGGACTCGCAACGACGATCCTGTCCTGCCCAGAGGCGCTCGCCACGAAAACTCTCTCAGGTGCGCCATTGATTGTCGATGGCGATACCGTTCAGATTGAGCAGAGCAAAATGCGGTTGCAAGGCATTGACGCGCCCGAGACAGATCAATTGTGTCTCGACGCACATGGTAAGACGTGGGCCTGTGGAATTGTGGCTCGTGATCTACTCGTTGCTTACTCAGCAGGACGAGAATGGGACTGCGATCTGAACGGCCAAGACCGCTACGGCCGCTCTCTTGCAACGTGCTTCATTGAAGGCGAGGACGTTGCTGGCTGGATGGTGCGCCAAGGCTGGGCTCTCTCATTTACGAAGTACTCACATTCCTATGACTCCAATGAGATGACGGCTCGCGAGGCGCGCTTAGGCTTATGGCAAGGAGCGTTCATCGCGCCTTGGGACTGGCGGCATCGAAACAAAAAAACCGAGGTCTTAGGCGCCGCATCGGTCCCGGTGAATGCTCAATCAATATTGCTGGGCGCAGTTTCGGCTGCTGCCGCTCCCGATCCAAATTGCGTCATTAAGGGAAACGTAAACCGTAAGGGAGAACACATCTTTCACTCGCCCGGTCAGTTGAACTACTCAAAGATCGCCATGGACAAGGGCCTCGGTGAACGCTGGTTCTGCACTGAAGCGGAGGCCGAAACAGCGGGTTGGCGCAAAGCTGCTCGCTAAAAAAGAAAAAGGAACTCGACTTTGAAACTAACTTCAATGGTGCTCGCGCTTTTGATCGCGCTTTCAACCCCTGCCATTTCAGTGATTTCCGCTTCGGATGCCGCTGCGTGGGGGCGACGGAGCTATCATAAACATTCATACAAACATCGCGGCGAACCTTGTTGGCGGACCAATCGGCATACCGGGGCGCGTTTCCGGATTTGCTGAGCCTTGGCCCGCGTGAGCTTGTGTTGTCGGTCGTAGTTCAGAATGCGCAGTAACCTGACGTCGCTGGACTGGGTTGAGCTTGGAAGGTCAATTGCCAAGCTCGCAGGCGCTCGTCTTATTTCGACGGCTGTCGCGATTGTGGTTGGAAGTTGGCTTCCGTGCCATGCCGCCGAACTAGCCATCCACCCGCTAGGCGAATTCACCTTCATAGACGTGTCAGGAGACTTCGAGAAGGGTGATGCTAGTCTGTTCGCGGAAAGGACGGCGAATGTACCAAAAGCCATTGTAGCGCTACGAAGCGATGGTGGAAGCCTTTTAGCCGGGATCAGTATCGGTGAAACAATCCGCTCAAGGGGCTTCGCGACGCTAGTGCCTGCAAATAGCCGTTGTGCATCGGCTTGCGCTCTTGCTTGGCTTGGCGGGACCCCACGATTTATGGCGGCGAGTGCTCAAGTTGGGTTTCATGCAGCCTATGATAGCTCATCGGGCAATGAGACCGGCGTGGGAAATGCCATCTTGGGAGCTTACGTCAACAAACTTGGCCTGTCGTACTCCGCAGTAATATACATAACGCAAGCATCGCCTGCATCGATGACTTGGTTGAGCGCAGAAGATGCCAAGAAGAACGATATTGAGGTGAAACTCCTTGAACCATCCAAAACGAGTTCAGCCCTAGCCCCCTCGCAGGCAGACCCGTCACATTCACCTTCCTCGCTCCGCGCGAAGGTCAGTGAATTCGTAAGGCTCTTGTTTACTGTATGGTCCGGCCCTAACGATAAAGTCGCGGCAGTTCTTCCGCGTCTGTACGGCGCACATGTCCTCTTTTACGGTCGCGATCTCTCGGATAACGAGGTCGTCGCGGATAAGATGAAATCGATAAATCGGTGGCCTCAGCGCCTGTACAAGATGCGTGAAGGTTCACTTACTGTAGAATGCAACGAGGCGGTCGGCTCGTGTAAAGCAAGTGGCATAGTGGATTGGATGGTTCGTAGTCCTGCACGGAATGCGCAAGGCAGCGGCTCAAGCAGCTTTGAATACACTTTTGAAATGCGCGATGGACCGTTGCGGATTACGGCGGAAGGCGGAAGCGTAATCAGCAGACTGCCCACCACCGCAATCCGCTAAGTCATAAGTCCTGTTTCATTCCATCCCGACGAAGTCGTTTGGCTCGGCCGCGCACCAGTAACTGCCAGCGTTTCAACTAGTATGCCCAGCTTGTCATCGAGGGCATATGCGGCCGCGACGAATTCCCGGACTTCCTGATCAGAGAGGATGACGTTGCGGGGCTTCTTGCGCACCTGTATGCCGCTGTGCAGTTTTCTGCGTGTGCCTTTCGCACAGCGGACCGTGGGTGCTAGGTCAGCACCCGGCCTTCCGCCCTCCCGGCTTTAAGGGTGGAGCGACGAAGCAAAGCTCGGGCGAAATCCGCCGCGAGGATGCGAAGGCGTGTCTGCGCATTCGGCTAAATATTCCGCAATCGCACCCGCGGCGCCGGTGGACTTGCCCGCCGCAATCCGGTTCAATGGTCGCGTTGAGTTTTCAGAGCGACAACGATGTCCAGATATCTGCTGGTTCTGCTGCTGATCGCCTCGCCGGCGGCTGCGCAAGTCAAGATGAAGCCGCAGACCACGGCGGCGCATCCGGACCCCTGTGCCCCGATCGGGCGTACGGCGGATGGCAAGTTGGTCTACTCCATGACATGCGAGACCCTGCCGGCGCCGCCCCCGTCGCCGCACACGGAACTGAAGGAGGCGCCGCTGCCTGCCGCGGAGCCGGAGGTCCGGCGGAGCGGCATTTTCGGCTGGTCCTACGACCGCCGGGGATGCGGCTACGCCCCTTGCGCGAAGCCCGACGGAATGCTCTTTGCCGAGGAGTCCACGGTGGGCTACGCCCCCGACCCAGAGAGATGAGATGAGCAAACTCGTTATCCGCGCCGGCGATTTCACCTTCGATGCCCGCTTCGAGGAGCAGCTGGCACCCAAGACTGTCGCCGCCTTCCGCAAGGCGCTGCCGTTCGAAAGTCACATCATCCATGTGCGCTGGAGTGGCGAAGGGGTGTGGATGCCGCTCGGCGATTTCGATTTCGGCGTCGGCTACGAGAACCACACGAGCTATCCCGCGCCCGGCCAGATCATCCTCTATCCCGGCGGCATCAGCGAGACCGAGATCCTGCTCGCCTATGGTGGCGTGCATTTCGCGAGCAAGATGGGCCAGCTCGCCGGCAACCATTTCATCACGATGACTTCGGGCCTGGAGAATCTGGCGACGCTCGGCAAGAGCGTGCTGTGGAAGGGCGCTCTACCGATCCGCTTCGAGGAAGTCTGAGTGACCGACGCAAGCTACCCGCGCGATCTTCGCGGTTACGGCCGCAATCCGCCGCATCCCGAGTGGCCCGGCAACGCGCGGATTGCGGTGCAGTTCGTCGTCAATTTCGAGGAAGGCGGCGAGAACAATATTCTGCACGGCGACCGCGCCTCGGAAGCCTTTCTGTCCGACGTGCTCGGGGCGCAGCCCTGGCCGGGCCAGCGCCACGCCAACATCGAATCGATGTTCGAATATGGCTCGCGCGCAGGCTTCTGGCGGCTGTGGCGGATGTTCGGCGAACGCAACTGGCCGGCCACCGTGTTCGGAGTCGCGACCGCGCTGAAACGCAATCCGGAAATCGTAGCTGCCATGAAGGAGGCGGGCTGGGACATCGCCAGCCACAGCCTGAAGTGGATCGAGCACAAGGACATGACCGAGGCGCAGGAGCGCGCCGAGATCGCCGAAGCCATCCGCCTCCACATCGAGGCGACCGGATCGCGGCCGCTCGGCTGGTACACCGGGCGCTCCTCCATCAATACCAACCGTCTCCTGATGGAGGAGGGCGGCTTCCTCTATCTCTGCGACTCCTATGCCGACGATCTGCCGTATTGGGTCAGGGGCGCAGGCGGCAAGCAACTCATCATTCCCTACACGTTAGATGCCAACGACATGCGCTTCATCAACCCGCAAGGGTTTGCCGACGGCGAGCAGTTCTTCACCTATCTGAAGGATGCCTTCGACGTGCTCTATGCGGAAGGGCTGACCGCGCCGAAGATGATGTCGGTCGGCCTGCACTGCCGCCTTGCCGGCCGGCCTGGCCGCGCTGCGGGGCTGATGCGCTTCCTGGATTATATCGGCAGGCACGAGCGCGTCTGGGTGCCGACGCGATTGCAGATCGCGCAGCACTGGCACGACAAGCACGCGCACCTTGCGGCCGACGCATTCGAGATCGAGTGAGAGGATGATGTCGCAGATCTCGCTGGCCGACCTCAACGCCGCAAGCAAAGCCGATTTCGTCGCGGCACTCGCCAACGTCGTCGAATATTCGCCATGGATCGCCGAGCAGCTCGCCGGCAAGCGGCCGTTCGCGGGCATCAACCAGTTGCACGCCGCGCTGATGGCGGCGATCCAGAGCGCTGAACCGGACGTGCAATTGGCATTGATCCGTGCGCATCCCGATCTTGCCAACAAGACGCAGCGCGCCGCCGGTCTCACGGCGGAATCGACGGACGAGCAAAACAGCGCCGGCCTCGACCGGCTGTCGGACGCCGAATTCGCGGCGTTCGAGCGCGTCAACAATGCCTATCGGGACAAGTTCGGCTTCCCCTATATCGTCTGCGTCCGCCGTCACACCAGGGATTCCATCCTGCGTGACTTCGAGACGAGGCTGCTCAACATCGTCAAGACCGAGACAAGGCGTGCGATCGAGGAGATCGGCCGCATCTCCGCGCTGCGGCTGGATCAGCTCATCGTCGCCGGCGACAAGCTGAAGGTGCACGGCCGGATGTCGACGCATGTGCTCGACAATCACACGGGCAAGCCCGCGCCCGGCATCCCGGTCGAGCTGGTCGAGCTTGCGAATCTCGGCGAGAACCGTGTCATTGCGCGCACAGTGACCAACTCGGACGGCCGCACGGATCAGCCGCTGATCGGCGGTCGCCCCATGCCGATCGGCCGCTACGAGCTCAGGTTCAGCGTTGCCAGATATTACGCCGAGCGTAACGTGCCGTTGTCCGACCCGCCGTTCCTCGACGAGATTCCGCTGCGCTTTGCGGTCAGCGAGCCGGAGGGGCACTATCACGTGCCGCTCCTGGTCACGCCGTGGAGCTATTCGACCTATCGCGGCAGCTAAAGCATGTAAGTTCGATGGGCTGTCGTTGGTTCACCTCTCCCCGACGGGGAGAGGTCGGATTGCGCAGCAATCCGGGTGAGGGGCGGTGGGACTCAGTGAGACCCAAACCCCTCACCCGGATCGCATCTTCGATGCGTTCCGACCTCTCCCTACGGGAGAGGTGAAGCGAACCATCCCGCTCTAGCCGCCAAACTTCTCGAGCAGCGCCGGAAACAGCCGGTCCGGCTTGAAGGGCGGCGCGGTGAAGCGGATGCCGGTGGCATCGGCAATCGCGTTGCCGAGCGCGGCCGCGACCGGATTGTACGGACTCTCGCTCATCGATTTCGCGCCCAGCGGTCCGATCGTGTCGGACGTCTCGGCGAAGAACACCTCGGTTCGGGGCACGTCGGCGAAGGAGGGCAGGTGGTAGTCGCGGAACTTCGGGTTGGTGACCCGGCCGTCTGCGTCGATCACCATCTCCTCGTAGAGCGCGGCGCCGAGCGCCTGCGCGACACCGCCTTCGAGCTGCCCGCGGCATTGCATGGGATTGGCGACGACGCCTGCGTCGGCCGCGTGCACGCTCCTGAGAATCTTGAGCTCGCCGGTGCCCTTGTTCACGGCAACGCGAAAGCCCTGCACGTTGAAGCCGACTGAGCGGGGCGTGCCGTCCGAATTGCCGATGCCTGCCAATGGCTGTCCCCGTTCGCGCGCGAGCTTCGCCAGCTCCGTAAAAGGCATGCGCCGGACGCCGCTAACGACGGCGTCAGCTTCAAGCGCGCAGCTCCCGGCATCGCACAGCCAGGCGTCTGCGGCCGCCGCCTTCAGCTCGGTCGCAAGCTGTATGGCCGCCGCATGCGTCGCCTTACCGGCAACGAACATGCCCGCGCTGCCATAGGCGCCGGTGTCGTGCCCGCCATGGGCGGTGTCGGATTGGCGCAGGCGGATCCTGTCGACGGTGGTCGCAAGCGTCGTTGCAGCGATCTGCCGGTGCACGGTGCTGGTGCCGTTGCCGAACTCAGCAGTGCCGACGGTCAGGTCGAAAGCGCCGTCGTCGTTGAGCGCGATCATGGCGTCGGCGATATGGCCTGCCGGCGGCACCGTGTCGATCATGGTCAGCGCGATGCCGTCGCCGATCAGCCATTCCGGCAACAGGTCCGGTTGCGGGCCATCGGCCTGCATCGCGCGCTCGACGAGGTCGAGGCACTGGTCGAGCCCGTAGGAGCCATAGACGACGTCGTGATATTCGGACGGCGGCGGCGACAGCATGGGGTCGCCGGGCCTGACGATGTTGCGCCGGCGCATTTCGTAGGGACTGATGCCGAGCTGCTTCGCCAGCTCGTCGATCGCGGCCTCCACCGCGATCAATGCCTGCGGCAGGCCGTAGCCACGAAACGCACCCGCCGGCACCGTGTTGGTGTAGACGGCGGCGCCGTCGACGCGCTTGTTCGGACAATTATAGACGCTGATGGATTCCGCCAGCGCGTGGAACATCACGGGGCCGGCGTGATTGCCATAGGCGCCCGTGTTGGAGAGCACGTCGAGCTGGAGCGCGGTGAGCTTGCCTGCGGCATCGGCGCCGGCCTTGATGTGGACCCGCATCGGGTGGCGCGTCGAGGTCGCGATGAACTGCTCCTCGCGGGTCAGCTCGAGTTTCACCGGCCGCCCGGTCTTGAGCGTAGCGAGCGCCAGGACGTCCTCGACGAACATCTCCTGCTTGCCGCCAAAGCCGCCGCCGACGCGCTCGCAAAACACGCGGACGTTGTCCATGGGAAGCTTGAAGATATCGGACAACGCGCGCCGGGTCAGGAACGGGACCTGCGTCGAGGTGCGGACGTTGAGCACGCCCGCGTCGTCGAGCCAGGCCAGGCCGCCATGGGTCTCCAATGCGGCGTGCTGCACACGATGACTGTGAAAGGTGCCCTCGAAGGTGACGGCGGAGGTCGCGAGCGCAGCGGCGACGTCGCCGAATTCGCCATGCGTCTCCGCGACGAGATTGCGCTGGGCGTCAGCGACGCGGTTCGCGATGGTGCGGGCAGGATGAACGACGGGCGCGCCCGGCGCCATCGCCTGCTCCGGATCAATCAGCGCGGGCAGGATCTCGTAATCGACCTTCAGCCGACGGCACGCCTCCTCGGCGGCCGCTTCGCTCTCGGCAACGACGGCGGCAACCTTCTGACCGACGAAGCGGACGACGTCGTCGAGGATGCGGGTGTCCTCGGGATCCATCCACTCCTTCTCATGCCGCGCGGTCGAAATCAGGACAGGCGGCGCATCCTCATGCGTTAGCACGGCGTGGACCCCGGGGACGCCAAGGGCGCCCGACTTGTCGATCGCAACGATCCTGGCGTGGGCATGAGGCGAACGCAGCAGCTTGATGTGCAGCAGTCCGTCGATGGCGGTGTCGAAGGTGTAGCGCGCCTTGCCGCGCACGATGTCGGGACCTGCAGGGGCCGGCAGGCTGCGGCCGAATGCGGCGCCGGCCTCGACGCTCGCCTCGACATTGGTCTTGCCGAGGATCGCATCCTCGATCGAACGATAACCGGTGCAGCGGCAGATATTGCCCTTCAACGCTATGCCGAGATCGGTGCGCTGCGCCTGGTTCAGCGAGGCGCAGGTCAGGATCATGCCGGCGGTGCAGAAGCCGCATTGAAAGCCTTGCGCATCGAGGAACGCCTGCTGCATCGGATGGACGCCGTGGTCCCCGCCAAGACCTTCGATCGTGGTGACGGTGCGCCCCTGGACGCGGAACGCCGGGATCAAGCAGCTATGTACCGGCTCGCCATCCAGCAGCACCGTGCAGGCCCCGCAATCACCGGCATCGCAGCCCTTTTTCACGCCGAAATGGCCGAGCTCGCGCAGGAACGTGCGCAGGCACTGGCCGGCGCGCGGCTCCTGCGCAAACGCCTTGCCGTTGACTTCGAAGCTCATGATGGCGATCCCCCCAGGAGCTCGCCGCGGATCTCCTCTGCGAGCCGCAGCGTCATGTGCTTGCGCCAGAGCGGCTTGCCATGGATGTCGGTATGGTACATGTCGTCCGTGATCTGCTGCGCGATCACATCGCGAAGCGCACTCGGGTCCGGGCTCTTGCGAAAGGTGAGCTGGATCGGCCGCACCGTCGATGCGGTAACCGTCAAAGTCAGTGTGCCATCCGGATCGAGGCTACCGATCAGAAGCGCCGCCGAGCGGCCGACAGGCGCCAGCGAGATCTGGCGAAAGGCGGTACGGCGCCTGAACGCGGCAATCGGGATATCGATCTGCCGGACCAGGTCGCCTGACGTCAGGCGGTTGCGCTGGTTGCCGGTGACGAAGTCGGCGACGGAGATCCTCTGTTCACCGCCGTCGGCCTTCCAGATGGTGCAGACGCCCTCGAGCGCTGATGTGAGCGAGATCATCGGTCCCGCAGGCAGCGACATGCAGAGATTGCCGCCGACCGTTGCCGTCTTCCAGATCTTGAACGAAGCAAGAAAGGCCCGACAGCACTGGCCGATCAGCGGCGCCGCGAGCCAGTCGGACGGGCAGGCGAGACCATCGAGCTCTGCGATGGTGCAGGTGGCGGCGATGCTGAGATGGCTCTCGGTGATCGTCAGCGCCGGCCATTTCAGGTCGGTGAGATCGATCAGCCGCGTCAGGTGGACCTGCGGCTCCGAGAACAGCCAGGTGCCGCCTGCGAGCCACGCGTCGCCCGCCGTCCAAACGGGCAGCTGCGCCCGCGTTTGCGGATGGACGACGGCTGTGATGGTATTCAAATCCATGGTTGCGCCAACGCTTCCGCCGGGTGAATCGGACAAGAGAAAGTCTTGCAAGACCGGAGCCAAGTCGCAACAACAAGTCGCAGCCGGAACGCAATCGGGCTGGCCTCTGCCTTGCAGGCCTGCCATCAGCGGATGTGAGGAGAAGCGGCAATCATGACCGACGCAAGTGCGATCTGGATCAGGGACCCCCTGGCCGTCTTCGCCGACGGGGCGGAGCGCGGGATCGTCGTGAAGGATGGCCGGATTGTCGAACTGGTGCCGGCTGGCGGGACGCCTGCGACCGCGGATGTCGCGGTGTTCGATGCCGGTGAACACGTCGTGCTGCCCGGTCTCATCAACACCCATCACCATTTCTACCAGACGCTGACGCGGGCGCTGCCGGCGGCGATGGATCGCGAGCTGTTTCCCTGGCTCCAGGCGCTCTATCCCGTGTGGGCGAAGCTGACGCCGGAGGCGCTGGAGCTCGGCGTCACCGTCGCGATGTCGGAACTGCTGTTGTCGGGCTGCACGACGACGACCGATCACCATTACGTATTCCCGGCAGGACTCGAAGACGCTGTCGATATCGAGGTGGCGGTGGCGAAGCGGCTCGGTGTGCGCGTCTCGCTCACGCGCGGCTCGATGAACCTGTCGCAACGCGACGGCGGCCTGCCGCCCGACAGCGTCGTGCAGGACGAGGACACCATCCTCGCCGACAGCGCGCGCGTGGTCGCCAAGCATCACCAGCGCGGCGCGGATGCGATGGTGCAGATCGCGCTCGCGCCGTGCTCGCCATTCTCCGTGACGACATCCTTGATGCGTGCCACTGCCGAGCTTGCCGACAAGCTCGATGTGCGCCTGCACACCCATCTCGCCGAGACCGAGGACGAGAACAAGTTCTGCGAGCAGATGTATGGCTGCCGCCCGCTTGACTATCTAGAACAATGCGGCTGGCTGCAGGCGCGGACCTGGCTCGCTCACGGAATCTTCTTCAACGCCGACGAGATCAAGCGGCTCGGTAAGGCCAGGACGACCATTAGCCACTGCGCGTGCAGCAACCAACTGCTGGCGTCCGGCTGCTGTCCCGTCTGCGAGATGGAGGAGGCCGGCGTCGGCATCGGCATCGGCGTCGACGGCTCAGCCTCCAACGACGGGTCGAACCTGATGCAGGAAGTGCGCGCCGCATTCCTGCTGCAACGGGCCCGCTACGGCGTGACAAAGGTCAGCCACAAGGACGCGCTGCGCTGGGCCACCAGGGGCTCGGCGGCTTGCGTGGGCCGTCCGGAACTCGGCGAGATCGCGGTCGGCAAGGCCGCCGATCTAGCGCTGTTCAAGCTCGACGAGCTGCGATTCTCCGGCCATGGCGATCCGCTGGCGGCATTGGTGCTGTGCGGGGCGTACCGGGCCGATCGGGTGATGGTCGCGGGACAATGGGCCGTGGTCGATGGCGCCATCCCGGGCTTCGATGTGGCGGACCTCATCCGCCGCCACAGTTCGGCGGCGCGGAGCATGCGGGTGGGATAAAAGAGGGGGCGACCACAAGTGCCGGGTGCTTCTGGCCACCCCCTCCGAACCTCCTCCGGGAGGAGCAGGTGATCTGGTCAAAGCAAGAAGCGTGCTACTTGCCCGGAAGCTTGTCGTCGATGCCCTTCACGTAGAAATTCATGCCGAGAATCTGGCCGTCATCGAGGTGATCGCCGCCCTTGCACTCGACCGGCTTGCCGTCCTGCCCCACGATCGGGCATTTGAACGGGTGCAGCTTGCCGGCTGTGATCGCGGCCTGGGCATCCTCGGCCATTTTCTTCACGTCATCAGGCATGTTGGTATAGGGCGCCATCGCGAACATGTGGCTGTCGAGGCCGCCCCAGGTGTCCTCGGATTTCCAGGTGCCGGCGAGCTCGGCCTTGACACGCTCGATGTAGTAGGGGCCCCAGGTGTCGAGGATTGAGGTCAGCTGAGTCTTGGGTCCGAACTTGATCATCTCGGAATCCTGGCCGAAGGCGAGCTTGCCGCGCTCGCTCGCGATCTGCATCGCGGCCGGGGAATCCGTGTGCTGCATGATGACGTCGGCGCCCTGATCGATCAACGCCTTGGCGGCGTCGGCCTCCTTGCCCGGATCGAACCAGGTGTTGGCCCAGATGATCTTGACCTTGATGTTCGGGTTGATGGTCTGCGCCGCCAGCATCGTCGCGTTGATGCCGGAGACGACCTCCGGAATCGGGAACGAGCCGATATAGCCCAGCACGCCGGACTTCGACATCTTGGCCGCGATTAGGCCTTGAATGTAGCGGCCCTGATACCATTTGGCCGAATAGGTCGACATGTTCGGGTTGCGCTTGTAGCCGGTGGCGTGCTCGAAATGCACATTCGGGTATTTCTTGGCGACCTTCAGCGTCGGGTCCATGTAGCCGAACGACGTCGTGAAGATCAGCTTGTTGCCGGCGCGGACGAGCTGCTCGATGGAGCGCTCGGCGTCCGGGCCTTCGGGCACGTTCTCGAGATAGGTGGTCTCGATCTTGTCGCCCAATTCCTTCACCAGCGCCTGGCGGGCGAGATCATGCTGATAGGTCCAGCCGAGGTCTCCGATCGGACCGAGATAAATGAAGCCTACCTTCAGCTTGTCGGCAGAGGCTGCACCGACGCTCCCGGCAACCAAGAGCCCGGCAGCCAGCGCAAGAAGTGATTTCCTCATCATCAGTCTCCAAACATCAGGGGAAAGCCACGATCCGAAACGCGCGCGCCCCATCGCGCACGCTGCGGAAATGAAAACTCAGCGGTCAGGCACGAACACGGTGCCGAGCGCGGCCGGCGCGGTCGAGCCGCCGGTGCGCGCGCGGGAGAGCAGGACGAGGACGATAACGGTTGCGAGGTAGGGCAGCGCGGACATGAACTGCGAGGGAATGCCGACGCCCCAGCCTTGGGCGTGCAATTGCAGGATCGTCACGGCGCCGAAGAGATAAGCACCAACGACGAGCCGGCCCGGCCGCCAGGACGAGAATACGACGAGCGCCAGTGCGATCCAGCCGCGGCCTGCTGTCATGCCGGGAATGAAGAACGGAGTATAGGCCAGCGGCAGATAAGCGCCCGCAAGCCCTGCGCAGGCGCCACCGAACATGACAGCAAAGGTGCGGATGCGCAGCACGCGATAGCCGAGCGCATGCGCGGAGACATGATTGTCGCCACAGGCGCGCAGGACCAATCCCGCACGCGTGCGGTGCAGGAACCACCAGACGCCGACGATCAGTGCGACCGAGAAGTAGACAAAACCGTCCTCGCCGAACAGCACGCGCCCGACCAGCGGGATCTCGGTGACGCCGGGAATGGCGAGGTGCACTGCCGGCGTGATGCGCTCTCCGACGAAGCCGGCGCCGATCAGGCCGGAGAGCCCGATGCCGAGGATAGTCAGCGCGAGACCCGTTGCAACTTGGTTGACGGCGAGCCCGAGCGTCATCAGCGCGAAGATCAGTGACATCAACGTGCCCGCGACGATGCCGAACAGCGCACCAATGAAGGTGGACCCGGTGAGCCACGCGCCGGCAAAGCCGCAGGCCGCACCGACGATCATCATGCCCTCAACACCGAGATTGAGCACGCCGGAGCGCTCGGTCACGAGCTCACCGGTCGCAGCAATCAGCAGCGGCGTCGACGCCGCGAGCACCGCGAGGATGATGGCCTCAACCAGCTCCACGGGCCACCTGTCGGTTTGGGAAGACCAGCTTGAAACGGTAGAGAATGAGGGAATCGCAGGCGAGCACGTAGAACAGCAGAATGCCCTGGAAAACCTTGGTGACATCCAACGGAATCTTCATCGCGATCTGCGCCTGCTCGCCACCGATAAAGGTCAATGCGAGGAACAGGCCTGCAATTAATATTCCAAGCGGGTTCAGTCGGCCGAGGAAAGCCACGATGATCGCAGTAAAGCCGTAACCAGGCGAAATGCCGGGCTGAAGATGCCCGACGGGGCCCGCGACCTCGATGATGCCGGCGAGGCCCGCGAGCGCACCGGAGATGGCAAAGGTGAGGATGACGAGCTGGTCGGCATTGAAGCCGCCGAACCGCGCGGCACGCGGCGCTGCGCCAACCACGCGGATCTCAAAGCCCTTGATGGTGCGCCCGAGCAGGATCGCAACGGCTGCGACGACGAGTAGGGCGATCATGGCGCCGAGATGCAGCCTGCCGCCTTCGATCAGCAGCGGCACCGTCGCTACCGGATCGAACTCGGCCGTGGTCGGGAAGTTGAAGCCGTGCGGATCGCGCCAGGGCCCGCGCACGAGATAGTCGAGGAAGAGGTCGGCGACATAGACCAGCATCAGGCTGGTCAGGATTTCGCTGGCGCCGAACTTCACCTTGCAGATCGCCGGAATCAGCGCATAGAGCGCGCCCGCGGCGGCGGCGAGCACGAGCATGGCCGGCAAAACCCAAGGGCCGACGTCAGTACCTTGCGTCTTCACCGCGATCCAGCTTCCGGCGACGGCGCCGATCAGGAATTGTCCCTCGGCGCCGATATTCCAGGCATTGGCGAGATAGCAGAGCGAGAGCCCGATCGCGATCATCACCAACGGTGTCGCCTTCACGGCGATCTCCTGGAGCGAATAGCCGTCGGTCAGGGGCGCGATAAAATAGGCATGCAAAGCGAGCAGCGGATTCTTGCCGAGGATCGCGAACAGGATGACCATCGTCACGATCGTCAGGCCGATCGCGATCAGCGGCGAGATCAGCGCGATCGTGTTGGAGCGCTCGGCGCGCTTCTCAAGCACCAACTGCATGCGTGGCTTCCTTCGGCTCCAGGCTGCTGCCGCCCATCAAAAGGCCGAGCTTTTCGCGGCTCGCCTCGCTGGCGGCGAGTGGAGCCGTCAGCCGGCCGTGAAACATCACGGCGATGCGGTCGGCGATCTCCGCGAGCTCGTCGAGGTCCTGGCTGGTTACGAGCACCGCGGCGCCTGCGGTTGCGAGATCAAGCAGCGCCTGCCGGATGATCGCGGCGGCGCCGGCGTCGACGCCCCAGGTCGGCTGGCTCACCACCAGCACCGCGGGGTTGCGCAGGATCTCGCGTCCGACGATGAATTTCTGCAGATTGCCGCCGGAAAGCGATGCTGCTTCCGGATCGCGCTTGGCCTTGCGCACGTCAAACGTTTCGGTCGCGCGGTCGACGGTCTTGAGGGTGGCGGCGGTATCGATGAAGCCGTGACGAACCATGCCGCTGGCGGCATGTCCGGTGAGCAGCGCATTCTCGGACAGCTTCATGCGCGGTGCAGTGCCGTGACCGAGCCGCTCCTCGGGAACGAAAGCGGCGCCAAGCTTGCGCCGCTGCGTGATCGAGAGGTGGCCGGCGGCGATACCCTCGATCACGACGGTGCCGGAGTGCTTCGACAGGCGCTCGCCGGAGAGTGCGGCGAACAGCTCATCCTGGCCGTTGCCGGCGACGCCGGCGATGCCCAGGATCTCGCCGCCCTTCAACTCGAAGGAAATGTGCTCGAGCCGCACGCCATGCGCCTCGGCAGGGGCCAGCGAGAGATCGTTGACGACGAGCCGCCGCACAGTGGTCTTGCGACCGGATGCGGCCCTCACTTGCTTGATCTCGCCGCCGACCATCATGCGCGCGAGCGAGGCGGCGGTCTCGCGCTGGGGATTGCAGGTCTCGATCTTCCTGCCGCCGCGCAGGATCGTTGCGGTGTCGCACAGCCGCTTCACTTCGTCTAACTTGTGGCTGATGTAGAGGATGGCGCGGCCTTCGGCCTTGAGCCGCTCCAGAACGATGAAGAGTTGGTCGCCCTCCTGCGGCGTCAGCACCGCGGTGGGCTCGTCCAGGATCAGGAATTTCGGATCCTGCATCAGCGCGCGGACGATCTCGATACGTTGGCGCTCGCCGACGGACAATTGCCAGACCTCGCGCCGGGGATCGAGCGGCAGTCCGTAGGTCTTCGACACCTGATCCAGCCGCGCCGACATGTCCTTGAAAGGTTCCTTGCCATCGAGGCCGAGCGCGACGTTCTCGGCGACGGTGAGATTGTCGAACAGCGAGAAATGCTGGAACACCATGCCGATGCCGCGGCTGCGCGCGTCGGAGGGACCGGAGAGAACGATTGGTTCGCCGTGCCAGCGGATCTCGCCCGCGCTGGGCTGGATCAATCCGTAGATTGCCTTGACCAGCGTCGACTTGCCGGCGCCGTTCTCGCCGAGCAGCGCGTGGATTTCCCTCGGCCGGATCTCGATATCGATGGAATCGTTGGCGATGAAGTCCCCATAGCGTTTGGTGAGCCCCACCGTTTGAAGCAGCGGGGGCTCGCTGGAGTGCAGGCCTTGAGGCGTCGGATCGAACATTCGCTGATGCATCGGCATGGATGAAGTGCCTCAATACTGAGCTAGTTTGACCCGCCGCGTAAGATGCGAAAAAGCGTCATGCCTCGCTCAACGCCGCGGCAGGGGTGGCAGTGCCGGTGTGCCGATCCATGGTTTCGAGTGACGATCGCTGCGGTGCCTGTTGCAAATTTGTGACGGTTCAAGCCAAATCGGAACGCTGTGGGCAGGCTTGACGCCATGTTGAGCAATCGCAGGGCCGTCCATCCATCGCTCAGAGCGCAGCGGTCGCGACGGCTGCTTCAACTCGGCTTCGCATCGGGGCGCGATCAGAAAACCGAATAAGAACAATCGGGAATGTTCGGCAATAGCGATCCCCGCCTCTCGTGCTCACCGCGTCCGGGCACTCTGCAATCTCCTCCTTGATTCGTCGCGTGCTGCCGCAACAAGCGGCACGTCATGTGAAAAGTTGAGGCTTCGCACTCCGGGAGATCGGCGCAAGTGTCGCACCCAGGGACGTTCATTTTTAAACGTCCAAACTTGGGGTATTCAGGATGTCGTTTCGTTACACGGCAATGGCAGCAGCGGCGCTGTCACTTGCTACGCTGGCCACCGGTGGCCTAGCTCAGGCGGCGGATCTGCCAGTGAAGGCGGCCAAGAAGGCGCCGGACCTTCCATTCTTCCTGGTCATCGATAACCGCGTCACCTTCTCGTACATCTTCAACGCTTCGCAGCCGGGCGCGTGGTCGTTCCGGCCGGATGGGTCGATCAACAGCAAGACCACAAAGCAGGTCTACTCGTTCACCCATTTCGACGCCTGGGCGTACGGCACGAACTTCTTCACCATCTCGATGTACAAGTCGGATCACAATGACCCGGCGGGGCCCTGCACCAATGCCGGCACGATCTTCGGCACGCCGGCATCCTGCGCCAGGGCGACCGAAATCTATGGCCTGTTCCGTTCGACCTTCGGCTGGAACGAGCTCTTCGACACCAAGGCTTTCAGCGCGGGGCCGCTGCACAACATCTCGTTCGAAGTCGGCATGGACGCCAATACCGAGAACAGGTATTTCGGCGCTGCCAAGCGCGACGTCGTCGGCGGTCTGCAGTTCGCGTTCGACCTGCCCTACAAGGGCTACATCAACGTCGCGCCGCTGGTCTATTGGGAGTTCGCCAACCACAATTCCTTCAGCCAGTGTGGCCTGTTCGGCCCGGGCGTTCCCGGAATCACGTGTCTGGCGGACGGCAACACGTCGTTCAAGCCAACCTGGGCTGTCGAAGTCAATTACTACATGGACCTCGGCTTCCTGCCGCCGAACATGCAGTACTTCTCGATCAGCGGCCGTGCCGGCTGGTACGGCAAGAAGGGCACCGACACCGAGCCGCTGCCCTACAGCCCAGCGAATGGCGTCTACAACACCGCTGTTGAGCTTAACTCGGAACCGATCCGTCTAACCTTCGATGCCTCGAAGGCAGCCTGGGGTGACAAGTACTCCCACTTCGTGGATGTCTGGGTGGCCTACCGCTATTGGCAGAACAAATTCGGCCTCGATCACAATCTTGCCGTCGGCTGTACCACGGCCGTCGGTGGCCGGACGGTGAGCACCGGCTCCTGCACCGAGTCCTCGCTCTACTCCGGTATCACCGTAAAGTTCTAGTCATCTGACGCTCTCCAGGTGAAAAACGATGGCGCCGCGTCAAACCTCCGCGGCGTCATTCCCTTTTGGATGTGCTGCTACTTCGTCCACACGCCCTCGTGCAGCGCCTCGGCCTCATCCTCCAGCAAAGGCCCGACCACCTCGGTCGGGCGCTGACCGCTGGCAAAGACCTCGCGGCAGGGCAGGTCGAGCGTCGGATTCTCCGGATGGTTGCCGGTAAGGCCGCGCAGGCGGTGCTCGCTGAGACCGTAGACCACGCGGCCGATGCCGGCCCAGTAGATCGCGCCTGAACACATCGCGCAGGGTTCTGCGGAGGAATAGAGCGTCGCCATCGCCAACACCTCGCGACTGAGCGTGCGGCAGGCCTGCGTCGCCGCCAGGCGCTCGGCATGCGCGGTGCCGTCATGATCCGGTAGGTAGCCGTTCTCGGCCTCGATCAGCACGTTGCCGTCGGCATCGACGACGATGCAGCCGAAGGGATGATTGCCATGGGTGAGGGAACGGCGGGCGACCGCGAAGGCTAGACGCAGAAAGTGCTCGTCCCGCTCGGATGCGCCGCTCATCGCTACTGCCTGGTCAGTGTCCCGCCATGTGCCGGCCGATCACGGTGAGATCGGCCTCGCTGGTCCGTGCTTCATACACGAATTCGCCGTGGAACATCACCACCAGCCGGTCGGACAGTTCGAGCAGCTCATCAAGGTCCTCGCTGGCGAGCAGCACGGCGGCGCCGCGGTTGCGCGCGGCCATGATCTCGGCGTGGATCTGCGCCACCGCGGCGAAGTCGAGGCCGAAACAGGGATTGGCCGCGATCAGAACCTCGACATCGCCGCCTAGCTCACGGGCGAGCACGGCGCGTTGCACGTTGCCGCCCGACAGGGCCGAGATCGGCGTGTCCGGCGTGCGGGTCTTGATCTTGTACTGCGCGATCTTCGTCCTGGCGTCGTCGCGAAAGGCGCCGCGATTGAGCCACCAGCCGCCACGGGCGAAGGGCGCACGGTCGAATTCGCGGAAGGCGATGTTGTCGGCGACGCTCATGCCGCCGACGCAGGCGTTCTTCAGCGGCTCCTCGGGCAGAAGCGACATCTTGTGCCGCCGCATTTCCTCACGGCTGGCGCGGTAGGGATCGCCGGCAACACGGATCTCGCCGCTTTCGGCCTCGCGCTGGCCCGCCAGCACCTCGACCAGTTGGCGTTGGCCGTTGCCAGAAACACCTGCAATGCCGACGATCTCGCCGGCGCGGACGGTGAGCGAGACGTCATGCACGGCGACTGCGCCGGCATCGTCGAGTGCGCGAAGCTTTTGCAGCTCGAGCCTGGCTTGGCCAGCCGCGCCGGTGCGCGGCGGCTGCACCGTCAATTGCTCGGCGCCGATCATGGTGCGTGCCATCGCGTCCGGCGTGAGCTCGGCGACCTTGCCGGCTCCGGCGAGCTTTCCGCGGCGCAGGATCGTGACGTCATCGGCGAAGGCCATGACCTCGCGGAACTTGTGCGTGATCATCAGGATGGTCAGCTCGCCCCTGACGACCATATCGCGGAGCATGCCGAGCACCTCGTCGGCTTCTGCCGGCGTTAGCACCGAGGTCGGCTCGTCCAGGATCAAGAAGCGACGCTTGAGGCAGAGCTGCTTGAGGATCTCGCACTTCTGCCGTTCGCCGGCAGAGATGTCCGCGACTTTCGCGCCGAGCGGCACCTTGAAGGGCATGCGGCTCAAGAACGCTTCGAGCTCCTTCATCTCCTTCGGCCAGTTCACCACGGCCGGCACGTCGTCGCGGGCCAGCACGAGGTTTTCCGCGACCGTCATCGCGGGCACCAGTGTAAAATGCTGATAGACCATGCCGAGCCCGAGCGCGTGGGCGTCCTTCGGATTGCCGATCGCCTGCTCGCGCCCGCCGACGAGGATGTCGCCTTCGGTCGCGTGGTAATAGCCCATGATGCATTTGACCAGGGTCGACTTGCCAGCGCCGTTCTCGCCGAGCAGCGCGTGGAAGGAGCCCGGCCGCACTTTCAGCTCGACATTGTCCAGCGCCAGGAAATCGCCGAAGCGCATCGTCATGGCGACGGCGTCGACGCCGAAGGCGCCTGACGGCGGTGGCGTTTCGCCGATGATCACGAAATCGCTCCGATGACGGCGTCGGAGGTTGAGACCGCGCCGAACACGCCGCCCTGCATCTTGATCATCTTCAGCGCGTGGTCATGGTTGCTCTTGTCGGTCGCGCCGCAACAATCGTGCAGCAGCACGCATTCGAAGCCGCGATCGTTGGCCTCGCGCATCGTAGTGTGAACGCAGACGTCAGTCGTGATCCCGGTCAGCACGATATTATCGATGCCGCGCACGCGCAGGATCAGCTCCAAGTCGGTGGCGCAGAACGAGCCCTTGCCCGGCTTGTCGATGATCGGCTCGCCCGGCAGCGGTGCCAACTCCGGGATAATGTCCCAGCCGGGCTCGCCACGCACCAGGATGCGGCCGCAGGGGCCGGGATCGCCGATGCCGGCGCCGATCTGGCGCGAGCGCCAGCGCTTGTTAGCGGGAAGATCGGAGAGATCGGGGCGGTGGCCTTCACGGGTGTGGATGATATGGAAGCCTTGGCTGCGCATCACTGCGAGCAGCTTCCTGATCGGCTCGATCGGTGCCCGCGTCAGCGAGAGGTCGTAGCCCATCTTGTCGACATAGCCGCCGACGCCGCAGAAATCGGTCTGCATGTCGATGATGATGAGCGCCGTGTTCTCGGGACGAAGATCGCCGTTGTAGGGCCAGGCATAGGGTTCGGATTTGATGTGGCGATCGGGCATGATCTTGCTCTCTAGCGGGTGATCGACAATTCGGCCGGGGCGCCGGTCAGTGTGCGTTTGGGCGAGCAGGTGACGATCATGATCGCCAGCGTCAGGATGTAGGGCGCGGCATTGAAGAGGTGATAGCCGGAGGTGACGCCGACAGATTGCAGCGCCGGTCCCAGCGCCGCGGCGCCGCCGAAGGCGAGCGAGGCCCATAGGCACAGCAGGGGATCCCAGCGTGCGAAGATCACGAGCGCGACCGCTGTGATGCCCTGGCCCGAGGAGAGACCCTCGTTCCAGCTGCCGGGATAGAACAGCGAGAGGAACGAGCCGCCGATGCCGGCGAGGAAGCCGCCGACCATGGTGGCGCGCAGGCGGATCAGCTGCACGGAGTGGCCCATCGCGCGGGCGGCGTCCGAACTCTCGCCGGCGGTGCGGATGAGCAAGCCCCAGCGCGTGGTGCGGAAGGCCCAGTACAGGATCGGCGCAAGCGCGAGGCCGATCAGGAAAAGGACGTTGACCCGCAGCGCAGCGCGGACCTGCGGGACGTCGCTCCACCAGCCGAAATCGATCGCGGGCAGCCGCGGCGCGGTGGGCTCGATGAGCGGCTTTCCAAGGTAGAAGGCAAGCCCGGTGCCGAACAGCATCAGCGCAATGCCGACCGCAACGTCGTTGACGCGCGGCAGCGAGCACATGCCGGCGTGCAGCGCGCCCAAAAGCGCGCCGGTGATGCCGGCGGCAAGCACGCCAAGCCACGGTGAGCCCGTGACATAGGAGATGCCATAGGCGCTCATCGCGCCCATCACCAGCGTGCCTTCGAGGCCGAGATTGATGCGGCCGGAGCGCTCGGTGATGCATTCCCCTAAGCTCACGAACAGGAACGGCGTGGAGACGCGAATGGCGCCGCCGAGCACGGCGAGCGGGACGGTCCAGAGTCCGATCGATCCGTCTGCCATCTCAGGATTTTCCCCTCAGGAACCCGATGCGGCCGTAGAGCGCATCGCTGGCCAGCACGAAGACGAAGATGATGCCCTGGAGCACCAGCACGGACGCATCCGGCAGTCCCAGGCGCCGTTGCAGCAGGCCGCCGCTGGCGCTGATGCCGCCGAGCAGGACGGCCACGGGGATGATGGCGAGCGGATTTTGCCGCGCTAGGAAGGCGACGAGAATGCCGGTGAAGCCGTAGCCGGCCGCGAGGTTGGCATTGGTGCGTCCCTGCACGGCGGCCACCTCGACCATGCCGGCAAGGCCAGCGGCGCCGCCGGCAAGGAAGCAAACGGTCAGTATCAGCTTGTCGACGCCGAGGCCGACGATCTTCGCGGCGCGGATGTTGCCGCCGGCAATCCGCGCGGCGAAGCCGAACACCGTGTGATAGACCAGGATGTAGGCGGCGATCGCGGCGATGAGGCCGAACACCAGGCCCCAATGCACATCCGTGCCGGGAATGGTGCCGATCATGGTGGCGGCGCCGATCTCGCGCGTCGAGGGCTTGTTGAGGCTTGCGGGATCGCGCATCGCGCCTTCGACGAGATGGTTGAGGATTGCGAGCGCGATGTAGACGAGCAAGAGGCTCGATATGGTCTCGTTGACGCCGCGATACTGTCGCAAGCCGCCCGACAGCATGATCCACGAGCCTCCGCCGATCACGCCGGCGATGACCATGGCGATCTGGACGACAAGCGGCGGCAGGCCCTGGAGCGCCAATGCGGCGCTGGTTGCCGACAATGCGCCGATCAGGAGCGCGCCTTCGCCGCCGATGATAACCATGCCGAGCTGCGCGGGCAGCGCCGTGCAGAGTGCTGTTAGGATCAAGGGAGCAGCGCGCGTGAGCGTGTTCTGCCAGGAAAACCAGGTGCCGAACGCGCCGTAGTACATGTAGAAATAGAGGTCGAGCGGATTCTTGCCGAACATCGCGACGAAGATGCCGAAGACCGCGAGCGCGCCGACGAGCGCCGCGCCCGGGATGAGGATGTATTCAATTGTTGCGCCGTGGCGCTGGAGAAAGCCGGGATCGGCGGCCGGGGCAATCGTCCCGGCCGCGTCAAGGGGATCCGCAGCTTCCGTTGTCACGAAGTTGCTCCGATCACACCCTCGACGAGATAGTCCATCTTCTCGAGCTCGGGATCCTTTTGACCGCGATCGGTGCCGGCCGCGATCACGGTCTTGCCCCTGTTGTCGACCAGCCCTGCCTTGAAGATGGCGTAGCCTTCAGGCGACAGGAATTTGGCTTTTACGTCGTCGGCGTGCTTGCGGGCCTCTGCGGAAACCGCTTCGCCATAGGGCGATGTCTTGACAATCTCTTCCTTCAGGCCGCCGCGGTAGAAGTTCGGGATACTCTCGCCGGCGGCAATCATCTTCACGAACTTCGGATAGAGCGCTTCCCAATTCCACTCCGCGCCGGTGAGATACGCCTTCGGCGCGAGCGGCGACTGGTTGGTGTGATAGCCGCAGACGAAGGCGCCGCGTCGTGCCGCGTTTTCGACCATGGTCTTGGGACCGTCGACATGGCAGGTGAGCACGTCAACGCCCTGGTCGATCAGGCTGTTGGTGGCTTCGGCTTCCTTGACCGGCATCGACCAGTCACCGGTGAAGATGACCTGCGTGGTCGCCTTCGAATTGGCGAGCCTGGCCCCGAGCGTGAAAGCGTTGATATTGCGCAGCACCTGCGGGATGGGCTTGGCCGCAACGAAGCCGAGCTTTCCGCTCTTCGAGGTGTAGCCGGCGACGATTCCGCAGATGTATTGAGCTTCGTCGATATAGCCGAAATAGCTGCCGGCGTTCTTCGGATCCTTGTCGCTCCACAGGCCGCCGCAATGCTCGAAGCGGAGCTTCGGGTACTTGTTGGCCATCTTGATCATGTGCGGATTGTAGTAGCCGAACGAGGTCGGGAAGAGCAGGCTGGCGCCGTCGAGATTGATCATGGACTCGATCGTCTTCTCGACCGCATCGGTCTCCGGCACCTTCTCTTCCTCGACGACCTTGAGTCCGGGAATCTTCTTCAGCGCCGCTGCCCCCTGCGCGTGCGCCTGGTTATAGCCGTAGTCGTCACGCGAGCCGACATAGATGAAGCCGATGGTCGTCTCGGCTGCGAAGGCCGGGCGGAGGCCGGCCGCGGCGCCGAGGGTCAGGGCCGTACCGCCTTGCAACAAATGCCGTCGTGAAATCCTGCCAAAATCCATTGCCTGCTCCCCTTGGCGGATGCCCCGCCTCAATCTCGCGGCTGCCGCCGGTCTGGCGGAGCTCGGGACAAGTGTCGCAAGCTTCATGCCACAGACTGCGGAGCGTTCAATTGGAGATAAGGTCTTGAAAATATGGGATTCTCTATGCTGCCCGAATCCTGATCAGGAAATCGACAGATTAATTTATGGGCAGTAACTTCCAATTGTATGCAATGGAGTTAAGCAGCTTTAACCTGTCCGTGCGTGTGCATGCCGGGAGACCGTCGGCGAGCTGCTCGCGTTCATGCTAACGATACCCGGATCGGGACATCGCCAGTGCGCGATTTTCGCTCGCATCCAACTTGTATCGATTGTCATCAGGACCGCCGCTGCTGCGGCCCCGAAAGATGGAAAGCCCCGCCGAGATGGTTGCTGGGAACGCCGTTCAGAGGACATCGCTCGGCGAAGAAATCGTGCGTCGCATCAACGTGCTCGGTGCGATCTCGGAAGAGGCCGGCAAGCTCACCCGCATCTATCTGAGCGAGGAGTTGCGCGAAGCCGCGGACCTCATCCTGGGCTGGATGCGCGAGGCCGGCATGAGCGCGCATCTCGATGCGATCGGCAATGTCTGTGGCCGCTACGAAGGCGTGCGGCCGGGTGCGCCCTGCCTGATGCTCGGCTCTCACTACGACACCGTGCGCGATGCCGGCAAATGGGACGGGCCGCTCGGCGTGGTCACCGCGATCGCCTGTGTCGCAGATCTCAACCGCCGCGGCAGGCGCTTGCCGTTCGCGATCGAGGTCGTCGGCTTTGCCGATGAAGAGGGGGTACGTTTCGCCTCGACCCTGCTCGGCAGCCGTGCGGTGGCCGGCACATTCGACAAGAGCGTCCTGAACACGCGCGACCGTGACGGCGTGTCGATGCGCGATGCGCTCATCACGTTCGGCCTTGACCCCGATCATATCGGCGCGGCTGCACGGACGCGGCGCGAGCTAATTGCCTACCTTGAATTGCATATCGAGCAGGGTCCGGTGCTGGAAGCACAGAACCTGCCTGTCGGCGTCGTCACCGCGATTGCGGGCGCGACGCGTCTTGCCGCGCGGCTGACCGGCGTGGCCGGGCACGCCGGCACGGTGCCGATGGCGCTTCGGCGTGATGCGCTCGCCGGCGCGGCCGAATGCATTGGCGCGATCGAGCAGTTTTGCCGGACCGACGACGGCGGGCTGGTCGGGACCGTCGGATACATCCAGGCAAGGCCCGGCGCGACCAACGTCATCCCGGGCGAGGTGTCTTTCACCATCGACATGCGCGCGCCAATCGACATGCATCGCAAGCGTGCAGTCGCCGAAATCGTCCGCCAGATCGAGGCGGTCGCGAAGCGCCGGCAATTGGTGCTTCAGCTCGACGTCACGCACGAGAACGGCACGGCACCCTGTGCGCCCTGGCTCAAGGAGCAGATCGCTCAGGCGATCGGAGCGGAAGGCTTTTCCGTATTCGAGCTGCCGAGCGGAGCAGGCCACGACGGCATGGCGATGGTCGACATTGCCGATGTCGGCATGATCTTCGTGCGCTGCCGCGGCGGCATCAGCCATCATCCTGACGAGCATGTCGAGCTCGCCGATGCCGAAGCTGGCGCCCGCGTGCTGCTGCGGGTGATCGAGAATTTCAGGCCCTGGGAAGGTAAGTCGAGCCCGCAAGTCACCGGATAGAGACACGAATCAGACAGCTCTAGAAAGTGGCGGCGTATTGCCGGGATTACGAGACACAATTCGAAGACACCTATGAACAGCGGCACCTCTTTTCCGTCACGTCGTGAGAACCGGTTTTATCAGGGCCTGACGGCGACCTTCGTTGCCAACGCGCTTCAGGCGGTGAATTTTCTCGGCGATCGATTCCTGAGGCAGTCACCTCATTCACTCTCGGCCATCGCGGACCTTTACCGGCACTCGATGGACAGCGCCTTCTCGGCGACCGAGGCTTTCCTGGTCACGGGGGCGCCGCACGCCTGCGCGTACTATCCGCGCGACTTCGCCTGGTTCTATCCCGACATTCTCGATCCCCAAACCATCATGGATTCGCATGACGCGGTGCGACGGGCCAATCTGCTCGAAAAGAGCGTGCATCTGTTGCTGGAGGCGGTTCGCGCTGGCGTCGTCACCACGACCATCGTGCCGGCGGGACGCGGGCGGTATCTCGGCGTGAACTATTTCTCGCGTCCTTCGGATACGCTGCTCGGCATCCTGGCCGGTCTCCAGCAGATGATTTCCGCGGAGGACAGGGCATCGTCCTATCTGGCGATGTCGCAATGCGCGCATGCCGGCCGTCTGCTGTTGGCCGAATACGGAGGCGACCTGAAGCGGGCGATCTTGCAGCTCGCAAGCGAGCTGGAGTCATTCGACGATGGCGGCACCAGATATTTGCTGTGCGATGCCCGCGCCCCGCGCTCTGCAGCCACCGACACCCGCGCCGAGCGACGGCGGTTCGTCACAAATGCCTGTGTGTACACGACGTTCGTGTGGGGCATTCAGCTCGGAGTCGTGGACGAGAATGAGCTAAAGCGGCTGCTGGGACGTCACCTCGGGCAGTACAAGAAGGACCTGCTCCGGCTGTTCGGCAAGGACGGCTATATCAGACATTCGCTGGACGGCCCGGCGGCTCCGCCGGCGTCCTCGGTTGCGCTGGATTTCGTCAGCGTGCATCGCGGCTTCTGGGACCTGAACGAGGAGTGCGAGCGCGCGCTGTTCGCGGCAACGGCGGATCTAATTATTGCGGAGCCGCGCTTCCGCGTCCCTAACACGTTCCACTTCCTGGTGTCGGCGGATAATTCGCAGACCAAGATGATTCACAAGATCGCGGCTCCCGCCTACCAGGGACGCTCATCCTGGCCGACATTCAATGTCGAGTTTGCGGATCGCATGCTGGACTACGACGAATTCTCAGGGGGCGACACCTACCGAGCCTGCGCCCAGGGAATATTGAAGGACATTCGGACCGCAACCGAGGTCCATGGCGGCTATCAGGAATTGCTGTCCGAGCAAGGCCTCAAATATCGCACCTGGGCCTACAAGGGTGCTGTGGCGCACTCCTGGTTCCCGCGTTTCCTGTCGGTCTGGAGGAGGGCGTATGGAACGCCGCTCCTCCGCTAGGAGTGACTGATCCGCAACGTCGGTTAAGCAGTCGGCGTTGCTACCCTCGGGCACTCTTGCTGCCAAGGTCATCTAATTCCGATTTCGGCGAGAATTGATGTTCGGGTGAGGGCGGCCAACCGCCGTTCGCACTACGCTACGAGATCCAGCAGCCGGCATGATCCGCGGACCAGCACTTTGCGTCCGGTGGGCGTCATCTCAGGCACGCCGCCATTGACGACAACAAGGCCGAGCTTGATGAGGCTTTCGACCAGATAGGCCTTCGAGAGGCGACTGTTCGATGCCGGATTGCGAAGCGTGCGTAGCGCTTCCCATTGATCCGGCGAAAGATCGAAGTCGACGTCGTTGCTCATACTGCCTCAAGCGATAGTAACGTCTGCGCGCCCCTGTTAGCGGCGCTGCATGAACACCATGTTAGCGGCGCTGCATGAACACCATGCGACGACAATGAGTCGGGAATTCGGTGAGTTGTTTAGAACGTCTCTTCACAAATTGCCGCACTTGATTGCGTCATAGGAGTTAAGATCGTTTGAGCGCAAATATTGTCCCAGACCTCGATCACATATTGATGATTTAGGCTTGTGTTGCGGCGCGAACTGCTGCGCTGCACGGGAACAGCTACTGTCCCATTCTGCGTCGCAATATGCACAGAAATGATGAGACGGAGCGTTCGGGGCCCTGTTAGGTTCGCGGGGAATGGCTTCACAGGCAGGAGTGGACTGCATGAACAGGCTGGTGGAAATTCGCAGTCAGGAATGTCTGTGCCGCGAGCGTGCCGCGCTCGATTTTGAGCGGCGGGTTTTCTGGCTCGCGCAAGCCCAGGAATGGGAACAGCGCGCGCTCGACGAAATTGCGTATCACTTTCGGGAGTGCAATATCGCCCGGGCCGAGTTGACCTCCGCCTGACCTCAGAGAGGGGCGTGACCGGCCTTCACTGATAAGTGGCCACGATATCGGACACCGCGCGCTCGAGCTGCTGCGCGGTGGCGCATTGGCGCACGACACTGCAAAAGGTCGCATAGCGCGGCATCTCGGAATCGCCAAAGCCCCAGGCGAGCCGTCCTTCGGGATTGAGCCAGACCAGCCGCTTTGAGCGCTCGGAGATACGGCGCAGGATGTCGGCGCGCGGGTCGAGGTTATTGCTGCGAGCGTCGCCGAGCACGATGACCGTGGTCTGCGGCGTCAGCGCGCTCATGAATTCCTTCTCGAAATCGACCAGCGAGGAGCCGTAGTCGGACGAGCCGAAACCGACCTTGGACATGATCTCGGCCATCGCCTCTTCCGGCGAGTTGTTCTCCAGGATCTCGCTGACCTCGATCAGATGCGAGGAAAAGGCAAAGGAGCGGACGTCGTCGACCACCTCATGCAGCGAGTGGATCAACAGCAGGAAGAAGTCGGAGACCTGGGCGACCGAGCCGGAGACGTCGCAGAGGGCCACGATCTTGGGCCGGTCGCGATGTTTGCGTTTCCAGGCGGTGAGGAACGGCACCCCGCCCCAGGCCGCGTTGCGGCGGAGCGTACGGCGAACGTCGAGATGGCCGCGGCGCTGGCGCTTGCGCGGCTTCGAGTAGCGCTCGCGCAGCCGGCGCGCGATCTGGCGGATGAGGGCGCGCATCTCGGCGACCTGGCGCCGCTCGATGCGCGCGAGCGGCGCGTTGCGCAGGATCTCGTTGCGGAGGCTTTCGGCCTCCTCGCGGGCGTAGAGCGCAAGCCCCTGGGAGACCGTGTCGCGCACCGCTTCGCGCAAGGCATCGAGCGCAGCGCGCAGACGCTCGGCCAGTGACGGGTTGGTCGCGGTCAGTTGGTCCAGATCGTCCCGCAGGCGCTGGAGGCCCATGGCGTCGAGGATGCGGCTGGAGAAGATGCCGCGCTGGGTGGAATAGCGGATATCGGACAGCGCGGCGACACCGGAGGCACTGGCGATCGCCGCCGCGATCGCATTGCGATCCTGCGACAGCAGCATCTGAGCAAGAGCGCCCAGTTCCTGGGGAGGCTGACCTTCACCGGCTTCGCTGCCCGCGTCCGATGAGGGCGACTGATCCAGGTCCTGCGAAGCGTCATCGCTGCTGGCCTCAGGCTGATCCTGCCGCTGTTCCGGCTGACTGAAGAAGAGATCAAAACAATCGCCGAGTGCGAGCTTCTCGTCCTGCGACTTGGCGAGCGTCAGCAGCAGGGCATCGCGCAAGATCGCGCGGTCGGAGAAACCGACCTGCTTGACCGCACGCATCGCATCAATGCTTTCGGCGGGCGAGACATGAACGCCGGCGCCGCGGGCCGCCCGAAAAAAACGATGGAGGTTCTCGCGCATCGGTCTCAACCGAAGACGTTGGACCGCGCCGCTTTGGCAATGAAGGTCGTAACTTGCGGCGACGCGGCTTCAATATCGGCTTCGTATTTCAGGAGCACGTTGAGCGTGTCCTTGACGATCTCGGTATCGAGTTCGGTGGTCTGAAGCAGCACCAGCACGCGCGCCCAATCGATGGTCTCGCTGACCGAGGGTAGCTTCTTCAGATCGAGTGAGCGGATCTCGTGGATGAAACCGACCATCTGCCGGCGCAGCGCCTGCGAGATGCCAGGCACGCGGCTCTCGACGATGCGTTCTTCCAGCCTGTGCTCGGGAAAGCCGATGTGCAGATGCAGGCAGCGTCGCTTCAAGGCGTCGCCGAGGTCGCGCTCACTGTTGGAGGTGAGGATCACGGTCGGCGGCGTGATCGCCGAGACGGTGCCGAGCTCGGGGATGGTGACCTGGAAGTCGGACAGGATCTCCAGCAGCAGCGATTCGAATTCCGCATCCGACTTGTCGATCTCGTCAATCAGGAGCACGCAGCCGCCCGGCTGCTCCAGCGCCTGGAGCAGGGGCCGCGGCTCGACGAATTCCTTCGAGAAGAACACGTCACCGAAATCGTGGAGCTGGTCGAGCGCTGCATTCAGCGTCTGCGCGCCACCCAGGACTTCGCCGAGCTTGTCCTTCAGGATCTGGGTATAGAGAAGCTGCTTGGCGTATTTCCATTCGTAGAGCGCCTTGGCCTCGTCCAGGCCTTCATAGCATTGCAGGCGGATCATCTTCATGCCGCGCCAAGCGGCAATCGCCTTGGCAAGCTCGGTCTTGCCGACGCCCGCGGGGCCCTCGACCAGGATCGGCTTCTCGATCTGTTGCGACAGATAGACGGCGGTCGCGATCTGCCGGCTCGCGATATAGCCTTGCGCGGCGAGGCCGCTCTCCACTGCCTCGATCGAGGTCGAGGCCTTCTGATCAGCCACGAAACGGCGCTCCCAAAGGTCTTGCTTGAGGCTTGTTCTGCCTGCGTTCCGGGCAAAGAACAAGCCTCGTTTGGGAGCGACCAGACCCGCGGGAGCGGCGTTTTTTCCGCTTAGCGCAAATAGTTGAACGGTGCGCCGGCGCGCGATCAGTGCCGCACCAGCTCCGGTTTGCGGATGGTCTGTCTGACCTCGGCGCCGCAATCGGCGCATTCATAGACAAGGTCGATCTTGGCAAGGCTCCAATGCGGTTCGACCTCGCGGACATACATCGGCAGGAACCCCATGCAGGTGGGGCAAGTCACTGGCGCGATCTCGACATCCTGATGATGCTGAACATAAGCTGGCATCTCGGCTCTCCTTCGCAGGCGACCACCAAACCCCGCGTGAAGGCTACTGCCACTCGCCCCCGCGCCCGTCATCAACTCTTCCGAACAGAGACGGAACGGCGGACATTTGTCGGCCGCTGTGACATTCTTGTTACGCGTCGGTACTGTAACGGCCGGACCAAATGCCTACTTCCCAGTGCGATCAGGTTCTCTGAACTTCACTGCAACGATAAGGGAGTAACACCCATGACGCATGCCATTCGCTTTCACAAGACCGGCGGCCCGGAAGTCCTGGTCTGGGAGGAGGTCAGCGTCGGCAAGCCCGGACCGGGCGAGGCACGCATCCGCCACACCGCCGTTGGTCTCAATTTCGTCGACATCTACAACCGCTCGGGCCTGTATCCGGCGCAGCTGCCGAGCGGGCTCGGCAGCGAGGCGGCCGGCGTCATCGAGGAAGTCGGCCCAGGCGTCACCGATCTGAAGCCGGGCGATCGTGTTGCCTACGGCGCCTCGCCGCTCGGCGCCTATTCCGAGGCCCGGCTGATCCCCGCCGACCGCTTGTTGAAGCTGCCTGACGGTGTCGATGACAAGACTGCGGCGGCGATGATGCTCAAGGGGCTGACGACGCAGTATCTGATCCGGCAGACCTATCGGGTGAAGTCCGGCGACACCATCCTGCTCCACGCCGCGGCCGGCGGCGTCGGTCTGATCCTGAGCCAGTGGGCCAAGCACCTCGGCGCAACCGTGATTGGCACCGTCAGCAATGACGAGAAGGCGAAGCTCGCCAAGGCGCATGGCTGCGACCATGTCATCATCTACACGCGCGAGGATTTCGTGAAGCGCGTCGACGAAATCACCGGCGGCAAGAAGGTGCCTGTCGTCTATGATTCCGTCGGCAAGGACACGTTCTTGAAATCGCTGGACTGCCTCGCGCCGCTCGGCGTTGCCGCGCTGTTCGGTCAGTCCTCCGGCGCCGTCGATCCGCTCAATCTCGGCCTGCTGGCCCAGAAGGGCTCGCTCTACGTCACGCGGCCGACGCTGTTCACTTATGCCGCCAAGCGTGAAAGTTTGGTCGCGATGGCAGGCGAGCTGTTCGAGGTCGTCAAGTCCGGTGCAGTCAAGATCGAGGTGCACCAAACCTATCCCCTTAAGGACGCCGCCAAGGCGCATGCCGATCTCGCCGCGCGCAAGACCACGGGATCGACCGTGCTTACGGTGTGACGTTCATTCGAGACGGCGCGATGCAGGCTGCCGGCTTGCGTCACGTCCGCTCGTGCTTGCGCAGATCGCGGGCGTGATCGAGGCGGCATGCCTGGAGGTCGATATCTTCGGGCGGGATCTGGGGCAGGGCGGCCTCGGACAGGATGGCCTCGGTCACGTCCTCGACCGAATTGTCGGCGATTTCGTGGATGAACGAGACGTTCCGGTATTCGCCCGAAACGATGCGGGAGATGATCTCGCGCCTCGTGATTTCGGGGTCGACGACCGCTTCGCGGCCGCGCCGCCCATAATCGATCATCACGACGAAATATTGCATAGAACGAACCTGCCGCACCCAGTCGAGAGTGCGGCAGAGTATTTCTGAAAATCAGAAAAAAGTCAAGAGCGACTTCCAAAAAATGGAAATCGGCGGCTACCTGCCCTTCTTGCGGGGGCGGGCCGACTTGGCGCGCAGCCGCTCGAGCTGTCCCTTGGGCATGGACAGGCAGATCTCTCCGACCCATTCGAGCTTCACGCCGACGATCGGCTTCGCGTTGAAGCTGGTGAGGTTGACCACGGAGGGGCTTTTGCCACGCTCGATGGTCTTCAAATAGCGCTCGCCGGTCTTGAGCCGGACCACGGCCTCCTCGCCATAGAAGCTCGACAGCGGATGACGCTGGTCCTTGTAGACCACGATCACGTCGCCGCTCTCGTACTTGGGCAGCATCGAATCGCCCACGATCTCGAAGGCGACCGTCTCTTCCATGATCGGGAAGGGCAGCGTGATGTCACCGAGTCCCTCCGGCGGAACTTGTTCATAATCGGGCTCGATCACGGCGCCGGCGCCGACGCGGCCCATGATCGGCGCGAGGTTGAGTTCGAGATATTCCATGATCGGAATGATCTCCGAAGCCTTCACTAGGCGCTCGCCGCCGAGAATCTCCGAGACCGCGCCGGGTCGCACGCCCATGGCCGCCGCCAGGCCACCCTTGCTCTTGCCGGTCTTTTCCAGGCCCCGCTCGATCATTGCAACGTCCAACATGGTGATTCCCTCGATTGCGCATGGTCTTGCCTCTTATAATCCGAAATTCGGAATTGATGCAATTATGAATATCAGAATTGTCGCTTGACTTTCGATTCGGAATACCGGAATGTATCTTCCGCCTCGCGATCATGCGGTCGGAGGGGGCGCATCACAGGACAGCAGCATGGAACCGGGCCATTGGCCGTCGGAGCACTCCGACGCGCTTCGCGACTATTTTCTGAAGGGGATGTCTTATGCGGCCATCGGCCGAGAGATTAATGCAAGGTTTGGAACGGCTTACACACGTAGCGCGGTGGTCGGCCGCGCCAAGCGGCTCGGTCTCGTCATACCGGCTTGGATGACGAGCCCATCGGTCGTGCCGTCGCTGCCCGGCGAGGCTTGCCCGCCGTCGCCGCGCCGGTCGGCGTTGCCGAACCTGAATGTGCCGCCGAAATCCGCCATGAAGCCTGCTGCGCGCGCCAAATTGCGCTGCGTCGGCATCCAGCCGCGGTTGGTCCCACTGGTCGACGTTGCCGACGACGACTGCCGCTACCCCTATGGCGGCGACAAGGACGGGAAGGAAATCACTTTCTGTGGCCATCCGCGCCAGCCGGGTTCCAGCTATTGCACGCCGCATGCGCGTCTGACGCGCCGTTCTGCAGCTGAGTCCGCCCGTGCCACCCGTCCTGTCGTGCTCAGGCTGATCTGCGCTGCCTGAAACCGGCGGCCAGCCGTTCATCGTCGATTTCGCAAAGGAGTATCCGAGTGGCACGTGCCCGACGCAACAAATCTTACAAATTGGCTGGAATCTACGACCGGCGGTCCCGCGACGTGCTGTTCAATGCTGAAGTGGCAGAAGTCGAGGTCGACAATCCGCTGGCGGTCGATCCCGGCGAGAAGATCGTGGCCATCCGGTCGGTCCGGAGCGATCCGCTCGGCCGGCTGCACGCGCATCATCAGATCGACGAGGCACAATACCGCGGCGGGCGCGCCTTCCAGAGCGATTGGGAGAGGGCGGAGCGGGGGCCCCAGGCCATGGACCCGACCCGTGAATATGTCGATGGCGCTCGCACACGCGAGCCGATTACCGAAAGCCAGCGCCAGGCGGTGCTGCGGCTGAATCGGGTCGAGCGCGAGCTCGGCACCGACGGCGCAGCGCTGGTGCACGACGTGCTTGTGCTGGGGTTGACCATGGATCAGATCGGGCAGCGCCGCGCCGTTCGTACGCAGCGCTGGAACGACTATTTTGCGCGGCGTTTCCGTGAATGCCTGGACCGGCTGGCGCTGATCTACGGCTTCGTCACGACAACGGGGGCACCACGGGCAGGGCAGCGCAAATGACGATCGCATGCCCGCGGCTTCGCCCGCGGGAGTGCGATCGGCTGCTTATAGATGCGGTACGGGCCACTGGCTTTCTATCGCCAACGATACAACCGCTGAGACGCGACTCAACAATTGCGTTTATATGCTGCCGATGCGCCAGTTTGCGTCAGCCCATCTCTGTTCACATCGGAAAAAAGTGGAAACGCAGGGCCGATTGACAGCGATCTCGGCTGTGTACGTGATCGATGGCGCTTCTTGACGCAGGTAGGTGACGGCGGTCGATATTCGTGTTATCCGGAATTGCCGTGGCGCGATCCGGGCGCATTGCTACAGGGGCTGTTGGGCTTGCCGGATGAGTTGTTCCTTGGCATAATTGCAACCTGTTCGGTTGGGCCATGCTAGACCCGGGCCTGCGGCCGAGAACTGATCCCCATAGTATCGGGTTGCGGCGTTCGGTCCCTCGCGTGCGACTTCGACGCAAGAATATGAAGGCCGATGCTTGTCATAGGTGCGAGATGAAGAACCTTAATTTCGCAGCTGAACTGCACCTCAAGCTCGGCGCGCCCGCGGGCGGCACCGTCGAAAGCCTGCGCCTGCTCCGTGCGTTCCTGAAGCTCGAGCCTCGGCAGCGTTTCGAGGTCATCAAGCTCGTCGAAGACCTCGCCACCGAAGAAGCTCTTCCCGAACATCCCCTGTCCTGAGTAAGGCCGCACCGGCCCTACGCCTTCTCCTTGGTTTCCTGCCAGATTCGGCCCACCAGGCAGCCCTCGTCAGGGGCCGGCCCGCTGGAAGGCGATCCGGTAAGTGTGGTATTCAGTCGGGAAAAGGGAGGAGTGCGACCATGATCGACCCGAAGCTTGAAGTTCCGGCCGAACTGCGCGACCTGGCCGAGAAGACGATTGACCAGGCGGAAAAGGCATTCGGCATGTTTTTCGAAGCCGCCACCAAATCGATGACGACCGTTCCCGGCGCGGGGACCGAGGTGTCGAAGCAGGCGCTCGCTTTCACCGAACAGAACATGAAGTCGGCGTTCGAGCATGCGCGCAAGCTCGTTCACGCCACAGACCTTCAGGAAGCGATGCGAATTCAGTCCGACTTCCTGCGCAGTCAGTTCACCAACGCAGGGGACCACATGCGCCAGATGACTGGCAGCTTCATGCAACCGGGCAAGGACAAGTCCTGATTCTGTTGGTGCGGCGCTGCATGCCCACAAATTTGACTTTGCGCGCCGGCGAGTGCGCATTCTGATGCCGGGCAGGTCCATGATGCGCACTTAATGGGTTCATTCGCCGTCCATCATCCTTTTCTGCTGATCCTGTCGGTCTTCCGGCAGGGATTTGCAGTTCCACCTGTCACGTTGGCCCGGCGTTCTACCGGCGCAGCGATCCGGCATAGGCCATGATGTCGCCGGCTTCCGTGCGGCTCAAGGGAAGCTCGGCATCTTCGCGCCGTCGAGCAGGATCAAATCGAGTAATCTGGAATTGCGAGAGATCGATGTGCGCGATGATCGACTGCAGCAGCCTGCGCCTCGAACGATAGATCTACGAATGCGGGCGCCCGTGCCGCGGTGTCCCTCCGAGATCGCGGGACCCTCCTATCGTGGCGGCTCGGAGCTGCCTTGACCTGCCGCAAAGGGGTTTCTGGCTAATAGTCGCCGGGGTTCATGATCATCGGGCTCTTCGTATCGGCCGGCGCGAGCGCGCTGCTGGCGCTGTCACGCAGGAAGCGGTCGAGCGTCTCCTGGATCTTCGCCTTAACCGAATCGGGACCGCGATCGCTCATCTCGGTGTGCTGTGCGCCGGTATGGACGATGTCGATACCGCGCGCTTTTGCCTCTTCCGGCGTCGGCAGCACGCCGGGATCGGCCACGAAATGCGGATCCTTCGAGCGGAACGACAGGATCTTCATGTTGTCGCTGAGCACCAAAGGCACCCGCAGATTGTCGAGCGTGATCACCTTCGATACCAGCTCCGGGTGCTGATGGGCGACATACATCGAGACATCGCCGCCGTTGGAATGGCCGACTAGAGTGATGTGGTCGTAGTCGACGTTCACCTGCCGCCTCTTCAACTCGCCTAAGACGAACAGTATGTTGGCCTCGCAGCGGATATAGACTTCACGCCGGCCGACATATTGCTGGCCGGCATGGGTCATCAGCGGCGGATCGCTCGGTAGATCCTGCTGGATGCTGGCAACCAGATAGCCGCGTGCGGCGAGTACGTTGGCCAGGAAGGAATATTCGGTTGCCTTGACAGTGTTGCCGTTGCTGATGACGGCGAGCGGAAGCTTCCAGAGGCCGAGATTGGCCTTGGTCTCGTAGTCGCGTCTCACCGCGATCTCAACCGAGATCGGCCGCTGGCGAGAAGCGTCGAACAGGGCCAAAGCCTCATGGCGGATCGCGAACCGGCTGACGACGAAATACTGGCCGAACCCGAGGACGCAGAGAAACGCCAGGATTGCAAACACCCTCTTCATGACTCCGTCTCAATCACCTTTGGCTGAACATGGTCAATGGCAACCGCTGGATCGAGCGATCATGAGCAGGTTACGGGATTAAATTTAGGCAAGTCTGTGAGCAAAGGCCACATAAGCGCCGTGCGCGGAACATGATACGCTGACAGGTCTTGCGAACCGCAGCATGCTGCATGCGAGCCTCATCGGTCTGATCACGGCGGCGGAGCGGCGGTCTTCCGACGGTTGCGGCGTTGCTCGAAGCGACGGGACTCACGCCGTCGCTGCTCGAGCTGGAGGTCACCGAAGACATCCTGCTCCATGACGAAAGCCGCGTGCTCGACAGGTTCAAACGGATCCAAGAGCTGGGCGTCCGCGTTCTGTTCGACGATTTCGGTACCGGTTATGCAAGCCTGAGCTACCTGAAGAAGTTTCCGCTCGACGGGCTCAAGATCGATCGTTCGTTCGTGGTCGATCTGCTTGCCTTTCTGACGATGCTGCGATCGTCAGCTCGACTATCGGGCTTAGCAAGCAGGTCGGTCTCACAGTCGTGGCTGAAGGTATCGAGAACCGCGCCACGGCGGACTTTCTGGTGAGCATGGGATGCGAGGAAGGGCAGGGGTACTTCTTTGTCGTCCAATGCCGGTGGAAGCGTCGATCGGCAGTTCCTGGCGCTGAGTGCGCCGCCGCCGTCACTGCGGCCTGACGGGCCCGCTTCGATTTAGGGTTATTGTTTGAGCATGGCCTCTTCGGAGTACCGCTCGATAGCTTTTCGGATCATGTTCTAGCGTCGACGCGCAACCGCGACGCCGAACAGGAAAGCAACGAACAGGCTGGCGAGCGGCGCTTCGCGCGTGATCGCCGCAATCGTCGAGAGCGGCCGGCCCGGCTTTCGCGCTTCCTCGATCGCAGAGGTAAGACGATCGACCGCTGCATGCAGGCCCCCCGCGACTTCACCGATCGTACGGGATACATCCGTCGCTGCATCGATGGCGCGTTCGGCCATGCCGGGCTGGGGATTGGACTGCGGTGTCTCCGTGCTCAAGCGCGACCTCCAGGCCCGATGATGGAGGCCGGCACCTTTGGCTATCCGCGCGAGCGCTCGTTTTGAACAGCGGGTCTGACGACCTTTGGCTATCCGCGACAGGCGCCGTGGCTTTACGGCGGGTGCCGGCCCTGGAATGGGCAATTCAGCGCGCGGGATTTTGTTCCGGGACAATAGGCCCACGGCGGCCCCCCGGGAAACGACGGATGCGAATCTCTGTTAGGCTGGCGGTAGCCCTGCTGATATCAGGAGATTGCCGTGACCGATCGGACCGCGACGGATCGAACCCGGCGCATCGCCTTGCTCGGCGCTCCCATCGATATGGGAGCTTCGCAGCGCGGCACCTTGATGGGCCCTGCTGCGCTGCGCACCGCAGGCCTTGCGACACTGCTCGATAGCCTCGATTTTGAGGTCGTCGACTACGGCGATCTTTCCGTGGCCGAGGTCCGTGACCTCGCCGACAGGCCGCCCGAGAAAGCCAATCATTACCGGGAAATCCAGCGCTGGACGCGCGTGCTGAGTCGCAGAGGCTATGAGATCGCGAAAAGCGGCGCAGTGCCGATCTTCCTCGGCGGCGATCACACGCTGTCGATGGGCTCGGTGAATGCGATGGCGCGTCATTGGAAGGAGCGCGGCCGCGACCTGTTTGTGCTCTGGCTCGATGCCCATGCCGACTACAACACGCCGGAAACGACGATCACGGCCAATATGCACGGGATGTCGGCCGCGTTCCTGTGCGGGGAGCCCGGCCTCGACGGACTGCTGGGTGACGATCCCCGCGCTTCGATCACCCCTGAGAGGCTAGATCTGTTCGGCGCGCGTTCGATCGACAAGCTCGAGAAGGACTTGATGCGCGCGCGCCGGATCAGGGTTGTCGACATGCGGCAGATCGACGAATTCGGCGTCGCTGTCTTGATCCGGCGCGTCATCGAGCGGGTCAAGGCAAGCAATGGCGTATTGCATGTCAGCTTCGATGTCGATTTTCTCGACCCTTGCGTGGCGCCAGGCGTCGGCACCACCGTGCCCGGTGGCGCCACCTATCGCGAGGCCCATCTTATCATGGAGCTGCTGCACGATTCCGGCGTGGTGGGATCGGTCGACATCGTCGAACTCAATCCCTTCTTGGACGAACGTGGCCGGACGGCACGCACAGCGGTCGAGCTGATCGGCAGTCTGTTCGGTCAGCAGATCACGGACCGGCCGACCCCGAGCAATGCCATCGCGCCGGGCGAGTGAATCGGTAAAGCATGACGGGGTGTTCCCGCCTTCGCCGGGACCTTACCGAAGCCGGAGCGGAACCGGGCGCACGCAATTGAATTAACCTGCAATAGGATAATTGCGGACGCTTCTGATGACAGCTGATCGTTTCGCGAGTTCCATCTCTGCGGCACTTCGTCATCCCGGCGTGATCGCGCTGATCGTGGCTGGCGTGACGATTGCAGCGATGCTGATCGTCGACTACGGACCTTGGAACCGCGCTAAAACCCAGCCGGCCCACGTCGCGATGTATGCGACGACCGGGGAAGCTGCGCGCGCCGCAGGGGCCGCCGTGCTTCCGACCGAACCGAAATCGCCGATAGAGCCGGCCCGGCCGGGGCCGAAGACGTCGCCAACCGTTAATCCCGTCATACCGTAGCCTATCGACGTTGATCTCCGGCATGGGTGCGCGGCCGGGAGGCCCTTCCGGCTCGTTTCGTTTCTCATCAGCCGATCACGGACGAGCCGAGCAGAGCGAGGACGGCGAGCGCCATCAGTGCAGTGCCGAGCCAGCCCAGCGCGATCAGCCATGAGCGGGCCCTGAAGTGGCCCATGATGGCGCGACTCGAGACGATCAGCATCATCATCGTCATGATGGGGACGGCGACGATACCGTTGAGCACCGCGCTCCACACCAGCATGTGTATCGAGTCGATTCCCGTGAAGCCCAGGCCGAAGCCGATGATGGTTGCTGCCGCAATGATCGTATAGAAGCCGACTGCTTTCTCAGGTTTCGCCTCCAGCGTGGCGTGCCAGCCGAAGATCTCGGCGACGCCGTAAGCCGCCGAGCCCGCCAGCACCGGGATGGCCAAGAGACCCGTGCCGATGATGCCGAGCGCGAACAGCGCGAAGGTGAAGTCGCCGGCGAGCGGCCGCAGCGCTTCGGCGGCCTCCGTCGCCGAATTGATCTTGGTCACGCCGTTGGCATTCAGCACCGATGCAGTGGTCAGGATGATGAAGAAGGCGATGCCGTTGGACAGCAACATGCCGGAGATAGTGTCGGCCCTGATGCGCGCGAGCTCCGGATTGCCGCCGCTCGGAACATCGCGCAGCGGCTTGTCGCGCTTGCCCTGGTTCATCTCCTCGACCTCCTGCGAGGCCTGCCAGAAGAACAGGTAAGGGCTGATGGTGGTGCCGAGCACGGCGACGACCATCAGGAAATAGTCGGCGCTGACATTCGCCTTGGGCCACACTGCGGCGAGCAGCGCCGTGCTCCACGGAATCTGCACGGTGAAGGCGGTGGCGACATAGGCGAACAGCGCAAGAGTGAGGAATTTCAGCACCGGCGAATAGCGGCGATAGGGCAGGAAGATCTGGAGCAGGGTCGAGCCGGCGGCGAAGATCAGCGCATGTTCGTGCTGGAGCCCGCCGATCACGAGCCCAAGCGCCTCCGCCATCGCGGCAATGTCGGCCGCGATGTTGAACGTGTTCGCGACGACGAGCATGGACACGAGCGCGAGCACCGCCCAGCGAGGCGCGAGCCGCATGACGTTGGCGGCGAGCCCCTTGCCGGTGACCCGGCCGATCCGGGCGCTGACGAGTTGAATGGCGATCATGAACGGGGTGGTCAGAAACACCGTCCAGAGCAGCGCGAAACCGAATTGCGCGCCGGCTTGCGAGTAGGTGGCGATGCCCGACGGATCGTCGTCGGCCGCGCCGGTGATCAGACCGGGCCCCAGCCTTTTCAAAAGCGACGGCGCGGACGTCTTGGAAGCGTGAGCGCTGTCGCGCATGAAGGAAGGCCCTTGCTATGAGAACTTCATAGCAAATGCTAATGGGGGAACAGAAGTTCCCCAGTGGAGCTCCCGGCCGCCACTTCGGATGAGGCGAATTTTGATTGATCGTCGGGCAAAACAGTGTTAGAAACGGACCATCGCAAGAGCCGTCAGATCCTCGCCGGCTTCGCAAGATCGTCTTTGGGCCAGCGCGATGCTACTTGACGCTAACGAACATGCCCCAGGCGGCGGCGAGCGCTGCGCCCGTGAAGAGGACCACCGGATTGTCGCAGAACGCCCCGCCATAGCGGCACACGTCTGCTCCGAACTGGCCGAGCTCATGACGGCTGGCGGAGTAGAACAGTCCCGACAGCCCCAGCAATGCAGCGGCGACGAAGTACATCGGTGGTCTCTCCAAAGCGGTCCCGTTTGCGTTCTTTCGCAACGAGAGCAAATCGACATGCCCAGCATGGCGCGAAAAGCTTTCATTTCGCCGAAACCGATTCGGCGCCTTTTAGATAAAGTTTGACACGTGGTTCCTGTTTTTCCCGACGCGGCTTCGGTAAGGCAGACCCGCTCCACCATCAAAAAAGGCCCCACCAGCGCGGGGCCTTTGTCTTGTCGGGTCGGCCGGGACCTATCGCCGCGCGCCCATGCCGTAAAGCTCCCGCTCGCGGCGGATGTCGTCGGGAGCGAGAGGCGGGCTTGCGGCATCGAAGTCGGTCCAGCCGGCTTTCTGCCAGGCAGAGCTGCGCTCCTGAAGGTTGACGGATCTGTCATGGAGAAGCGCATCGAGCCGTGCGCGATCCTGGTCAGGGACCCTCGCCGAGACGAGCGTGCCGCCGCGGCGGACGCCTTCAGCGTAGCGCGAGGCGTCTTCCTTGGAGATGCCTGCTTGGGTCAGTGCGCCGACGATGCCGCCCGTGGCCGCGCCCGCGGCGGCGCCGGCAGCCGTGGAGGCGAGCCATCCCGCAGCCACGACCGGTCCGAGACCGGGAATGGCGAGCAGGCCGAGACCGGCGAGAAGGCCTGCTGCGCCGCCGAGGCCGGCGCCGATGCCGGCACCCGTGCCGGCGCCTTCGGCGCGATCGTCGACGCCGTCGCGGTCACGATCGATCTTGCCGCGCGATGAGCCGTACCAATTGTCGGAATTGTTGGCGACGATGCTGATGTCGGAGTGCGGCACGCCGGCGCTCTGGAGCCGGGTGACGGCCTGCTCGGCATCGGAATAATTGTCGTAGAGACGAGAAATGGTGATCGTCATGCTGTTTCCTCCTTACTTCGCGGGATTGACGTTGCCTTGGAAGTCAACGCTGACATCGGTCTTGGTGCCGGCCTTGTCGGCCTTGCCTCGCCAGACGCCTTCGTTGTCCTTCTGCAGGCCGGAGACGTTGGAATATCCCGCGTTCTCGATCCGCGACTTCGCCTGTCCCTCGGTGAAGCTGTTGCGGCCGGCGACCGGCGCGTTCGAGTTGTTCTGGTCGGAGCTGTTGACGGCATTGTTGCCCGGTCCGCTTTGCGCGGGCTGGGCGCCCGCGGGCGCAGATGCGAGCAGCAACAAGGTTGCGGCCAGCAAAGTCAGACGTGACATGTTTTGTCTCCTGCAATGGATTGTGCCGGCGACAACAAGTGAGATTCAAATTGGTTGCCTGCGATCGAAGGCACGGAGTGCCGCAGCACGATCTTGCTGCGACCGAGCTTGGGAAGGCGCTGAAGTAGGAACTTCTGCCGCTTTGTCCCGTTGGCGACCTTCGATCCAACCGCCACTTCAACACGCGACCGCTGTTCAATTGCGCCCCATGGCGGCGTGCACTTTTGGACATTCCCTTGAAGCCGTCTGTGCTCTGTTGAATCAAGGCCAGCATGGACCGAGACAGAGACAAGCGGATTCTTCAGGAACGGCTGGAGCGCTGCCGGAAGCTCCCGCGTGATTTCGAGCGGGCCCCCGGCCGAGCATATCCGTGAGCTGGAGGCCGAGCTGCTGGACGGCCTGCGTGCGCTCGAACGGAGTGATGTAGGAACTTGGGTAGGGAAGCCTTGTTGCCCTTCTCGAACGCTTCGACTCTCCAGGCGACCTATGCAATCATCCGTTGTTGAAGAATGGACAGTGGAAGAGCATGAGCAATTAAAGGGCATGGCTGAAGCGGGCCGGCAACCGGACGAGATTGCGAAAGAGCTCAATCGCAGTGAAGCGGCCGTCAGGATACGCGCCTGGCAGCACGGCATTGCGCTGCGCCTCAAGCGCGGCAAGTGAGCGCAGCTAGACATCTACTCACAAATCATGCGTTGAGCTTGAGCGCTCCAGATGATGTCCGCTCATCCCTCGACAGCGGCACAAACGGCCGACATCGTTGAACGCCACCGATGGGCCACACCGGACAAAGGCTTTACCCGAAGCGGAGTTGGTGAATGGGGCGCGCCTCGCTGGGCCTTGCGGTTCTCCGGGCTCAGGTGTGAGATGATGCCAGGCACCTGGCCAGGCGGTCAGGTGCCGTGGCAGCTTTCATCAGGGAGGGCCTAACAATGGCACCAACGGCACCAGGCGGCATCAAAAAGAAGAAGGGTGGCGGAGAGATGACGGTCCCGGAATTTGCGATGCCGGCAAGTGCTGTTCCCGGCATTGCGCAAGTGATCGTCAATGCATGGCAAGGCGATCCAAGCCTCGACAAGATACTGGACCGTACCACTGCCGGACCGAACAAAGGAATGGCCACGGCAGATGCCGTCGCACAAGCCACAGCGGCAATCAATGCAGCGGCACCGGGATACGGTTTAATGCGGGCCGTAATAATCACGGAAGACGAGCACGATAGTGGATACACGATGGAAACTGACGAAGATGTGGTCTTCGTGCTCCCAAAAGCTTCACGCGTGAACGGAACAAATCTTCTTGAGACGGCCAAGTTGCTAATGGCCTGTACGCCAAACGGGATTTAGAAACTCCGCAGCGTTGACGTGGGGCCGCGCTACATCGGCGCGGCCCCTCTATTTAGCGCTTGCAGAGCGCATCGGCGAGATCATCGGAATGGCGCGAGGGCTGACGGAGGCGAAGGATCGCATGGCGACGGCGCTCACTTACTCAGGAGCCGACGGTACTTTCATGATGGGGTGGACGCCCCGCCGACGGCATCGATGTGCCAAAGTGGAGGTGTTTAGCACCACTTAAGGGAGGCGTCCGTGGCAGAGGTTAGCATAATCGGTCTGGATATCGCCAAGCATGTTTTCCACGTTCATGGCGCGGACGGGAAAGGACGGACTTTATTCAGCAAACGGATCAGCCGGGGAAAGTTGCTGGATTTCTTCGCGGCTCAGCCGATTTGCACAGTAGCCTTAGAGGCATGTGGAGGAGCTCATCACTGGGCTCGGCAGCTCGCGCAGCTTGGCCATAGCGTTCGGCTGATCCCTCCCGCGTATGTAAAGCCATTTGTGAAGCGACAAAAGAACGACGCGATTGATGCTGAGGCGATCTGCGAAGCCGCGCAGCGGCCGAGCATGCGGTTCGTTGCCGTAAAGAGCGAGGAGCAACAGGCTGCGGGCTTGGTATTTCGAACCCGTGACCTGTTAGTGCGGCAACGAACCCAGCTCATCAACGCGATTCGAGGACACCTCCCGGAGTATGGTTGGGTCGCGCCCAAGGGGCCATCACATGTGGCGAAACTTACCGACCACATCGAAGAAGAAGCTATGGCCAGTTCACTTCCCGAAGCGGCCCGCCCCATGTTATGAGTGATGCTAGACCTGCTCGCCGAGTTGAATGGCAAGATCGCATATTTCGACCGGGAGATCGCTCGGCGCGCTCGCGAAGACGAGGTATCGCGCAGGCTAATGACCATTCCTGGCATTGGCCCAATCTCCGCCACCGCGATCGCCGCTCTAGCACCGGCGGCCGAGACCTTTTCCAAAGGCCGTGACTTCGCGGCATGGCTCGGACTCACGCCTCTTCAAAGATCGACAGGCGGCAAGCAGAAGCTCGGTGCGACATCCAAGATGGGCGAACGCACGCTTAGGCGCCTCCTCATCATCGGCAGCAGCGCGGTTGTGCAACAGGCGAGCAAACGCGGTGCGCCAAGGGGTTCGTGGCTCGAACAGATGCTGGCTCGCAAACCACGCATGCTGGTAACGGTCGCGCTCGCCAACAAGATGGCGCGGATCGTCTGGGCGCTACTTATCAAGCAGGAGAATTACAGGGCTCCGGTCGCAGCCAAGGCGTGATCCTGGCGGACCTGAGGTCGTCGGAGGTGTAGTCGGTCGAAGGAGAGTATGGCGCAACAGTCGGCGAGACGAGGCCGGAAGAACCAGGCGTACTCATCGTGCGCAGAGCACGCATGATTTGGTCCCGGTCTGCGAACTCCCATACGGGCCCGCAGCTTCATCGCTGCACCATCAGAGGCCGGACAGATGGCAGCATCCGACTACGTGCCGATCTTCTTCAAAAATCGCTTGCATCTCGCGGGGCGTCCACAGATGAGTACGGCCTTAATTCGAAGGACCGCAAACGTGCGAGGCGATCTGCCCCTGCGCGTTGAAGCTCAGGCTTGCGCTGACGACGCCGCCGCTCGCGATATATGAAATGACCGTCGTATCTCCCGACGGCTTGAGGTCGTTCAGGCTTGTGGCGGGATAGTCCCGGAGACGATCGCGCCAATAGGCGCGTCGGCCATCCTTGCCGGAGCACGTCTTCATGCCGCCGCAGCCGCAGTGAATCACCGCGTCATCGGCATACATTCCCAGGATGGTCTCGATATCGCCGGCGCGGTAGGCATCAAGCCAGTCGACCGCAGCGGCCATCGGGTCAAAGGACATCGTCCTACCTACGTGCCGTTTCGTCGGCCGGCGGTTTAGGACAGGGACAATGAATGCGACGTGAAAGTCGTGGCGGGTGGCCGTTCACCTATCTGTCGGAAGGGTGAACAGGAGCTTGCCGCATTAGTCGATGCCGGGTGCAGACGGCGCCCGGCGGCTTCGCGCATTGCGGTGTTCAATTGTGCACACAAGTCGCGTGGCCAGGCGGCGCCCCCGACGAAACGCGCCTGAAACAATGCTGAAACCCGATTGTCCTGAACTCCACAGCCGTCGCCTCCGACCAACCCTGCGAAAAGGAGACAATCATGATCCAGGTCGGTTCGAAGGAAGAAGTCGCGTTGCTGCTGGCGCTGTTCGGCACCCACACCCAGCCCATCAGGACGCCGAGGCCGAAATCCTCCCGCGGATGAGGCGCGTCCCATGCCCGGTTTGGCCGAGCTTCCTGCGTCTCTTGATTGCGAGGGGAGATCCCAGGCGATCCCACTGGCCGAAAATGCGATCGATCAGTATCTGGCCATCACGCCGGCCGGCGCCCGCGGACGCGGCCTGTGCGAGCTCCAGCGCGGCGCACGGGGCCGCGATCGGGGTGCAGCGCTCGTTCGCGGAGACAGTGGACGCCTATATATCGCGCGTAAGCTGACGGAGGAGCGTGCGGACGTCGGCGGGGTGACGGGCCTCGCCGCCGGAACAATCCGGTGATGCCAAGGCAACTTTTTCGCCCCCCATAGAAACCTTTGCCGCCTTCGCGCCTATTAGGGCAAAGGATGCCGAAATGCCCCGATATTATTTCGACCTGCGCGACGAGAACGGTACCGCGCTTGACGAGGAGGGGCTGGAACTGTCCAGTCCTCGCGCCGTTCAGGCGGAGGCGGCCAAGTCGCTGGGCGACATGGCACGCGACGCCATCCTCTCGGCGTCGCTAAGCGGCAGCAGGCAGACGATGGCGATCGAGGTTCGCGATGGCAACGGTCCCGTGATGCAGGTGACGTTCTCCTTCGCCATCGAGAGTTACGAGACGCGGCCGCGCGGGCGCGATCATTGACGCGTGAGCTGGTGCGCCGGCGATTGCTCGGGCTCCAGCACGGCGATCTTGCGGCCGAGCTGCCAGACCTCGACCTTGCCGTGGCGCGTGAACTGCCGCGCGAAGGTGAGGGCGGAGGCGTCGGAGGCCGCCTCGAACGCCTCGGCGGAGCGGAACACGCCGTTCTCGCCGACCAGATAGGCGCGATATTGATTTGTCATGTGGGCGCCCTCAGGCCGGGCGAATGCAGCCAGGCATCGATTTGCATGGCGGTCTCGTCCTGCCGCGCCCGGCGCAGCAGCATCTCGCGACGGCGCCCCGGGGTCAGCGTGCGCGCTTCCTCGCGCAGGCGTGCGGCATCGTCTGCGAGCCGTTCGGTGAGTGTCTTAGTCTGCTTGAAGCGACGACGCGTCTGCATGGCGCATCTCCCTTGTTCGAGATAGGACGGGAGCGCAATCCGGCGTTCTCATCACCGATCTCATGCCACGGGCCTTGCGGTGATGTATGAACCGTACGCCCACGGCGGCGCAGAGTCAGTATCTTTTGATATGAAGCGAAGAACTATTTTCGAGAGCAAGTTGAGCCACTTACTCAACTGAGTGCAGCGAGGCTGTGTCCAATTTTGTACAGAGCCGGCCTCGGCCGACCCGGCGCCCACGAGCTCGTGAACCCGTCGTGACCGGGACGGCGTAACGGACCGGGCGCCGCCTGCGTATCACCGGCAGCCCGCAACAAGCGGGGAGCAGCCAGGGGAAGACCACGTCCAATGAAAGCAGAATTCAACGTCGCCGAAGCCGGCAACGGATCCTATCGCCTTCTCGCGATCCTGCGCTGGGTCATGGTGATCATCTTCGTCTCGTTCGGCATGCAGAAATTCACGCCGCAATCGGCGCAAGGCATCGCGCAGTTCATCAGCAACAGCCCGTTCATCTCCTGGCTTTCGCTGTTTGGCCTGCGCGGCGAAGCCTATGTGCTGGGTGTCACCGAATTCGCGATCGGCGCGCTGCTGATCGCCGGCGCGTTCAATCCGCTGATGTCGGCGCTCGGCGCCTTCATGGGCGTCGTCACCTTCGCCGTCACCTTCTCGTTCTTCTTCACCACGCCGGGCGTGGTGACATGGAGCCTCTCGACCGATCCGATGGCCTGGAATCTCACCGGCGAGTTTCTGTTCAAGGACATCGTGCTGCTGTGCGTCTGCGTCGTGTTGCTGTTGGCGTCACTGCCGGAGGCGATGGGTCGGGTGCGGGAGTGAGGAGCTGAGGGGTGGAAGAGGGGCGCGACTTAGCTCAACGACTTTCTCATGCTCGAATTAATTCGCACACCGATCTTCTTGCTCAGCGACACGCGCCAAGGAAGGTCTGTGGACATTGTTGTTTGTTCTAGACTGAAGTTTCAACCTTTGGGGAAGGAGCGAATCTCGTCCTAAATTTTCTGCGGGGTTGGTCGATGAGTAATTCGCTTCTCGCTTTGGTCTTGTTGGACGTCCGGCAACGCCCGAAATGTTCGCCGTTGCCAAGATCCTGCGCTCGCGACATCCGAATTTGGCAACATAGCCGGGTGACGATCCGCAACAGTCTCTGGCAAATTCGCCGCTCATTCGCTGCGGCAAAGAGCTTATCGCGGTCATTCGATGGCGGCTCGGGCCGGTGGGCGCACGCTACCACGACTTGGCCGGGGAGTAAGGTGGTAGCGATGCGGCATCGAGGTCACCTGATCGTCTCCATGCTGGGAAAGAACGAGCGACTGCTCGTTGCCGCGCATAACCACCGCGGTCATGGGCGCGTTGATCGCCGCAAGCCGGAATGCTGCCGCGTGGTGTCGGCTAGCAAAGTCGCGCGGCCTTCTAGTCTCTGGCTGGACATGTCCAGCCGATCGTTCGGCCGTTCGTGACCAGCCCTTCACCCTGTGGGTCGACATTCTTCCCTTCCAGTCGGATGGGAAGATTGGCACAATCACGGTGAGATTGTCCGCTTTCGTCGGGCGCGAGATCGAGTTCTGGACTGGTAAACACTGGCAGAATGGCATCATCGAAAGAGTTCGGATCAGCCCGCGGGGTGTCGCGGCTGTGACGTTCGTGCGCTACGCAGCAGCCGGTCCGAACCAGGTTGTCAGCGCATCCGCCAGTCCGCGTTGACTCTCGTCTCCCACCCAGGCCACATGGCCGTCGGGTCGCACCAGCACTGCGCTCGGCGGGGCGACCCATCCGATAGCCGGAAGCTCCCATGGGCCATCGTAATCGGCGACAATGTAACTGACGCGATCCGCCCAGGCCGTAACGTCGATGCCGTCGGGCTTGCCAAAATTGAGCAGCACTCCGCGCGCGCTGTGCAGCAGCGTGAACAGTTTGAGCTTCTGGCCTTCGACCGACAGACCGGGATCCGGCATGCGGTGCCCGAGCAGCGCGTGGCCATCGCCGAGATCGTAGCGGATGTCGAGCCCGCTCATCATTGCGCCAACGCGCTGGCGCGGCTGGTCCATGGCGAGCACCTCGGAGACGACGTCGCGCGCGGCCTTGAGGCCGTCATCGCCGCGGCGGAGCAGCGCGATCTGCGCCATGGTGTTGCGCAAGACGCGTGCGGCAACGGGGTGACGTTCGGAATGGTAGGTGTCGAGCAGCCTGTCGGGCGAGATGCCCCTGACCACCTGCGCCAGCTTCCAGCTGAGATTGACGGCGTCCTGCACACCTAGGTTGAGGCCTTGCCCGCCGACGGAGTGATGGATATGCGCGGCATCGCCGGCGAGCAGCACGCGTCCGCTGCGATAGGATACCGCCTGCCGTGCCGCATCGGTGAAACGGGAGATCCAGGCGGGGCTGTGGAGGCCGAAATCGGTGCCGTAGACCGCGACGAGGGCCTTGCTGAGGTCGCGCAAGGTGGGCTCGCCGGTGCGCTCGAGCGTTGCTTCCGTCACGACGACCAGCACGCGGCCGCTCTCGGTCTCGCTGAGGCCGTGAAAGCCGAGCGCGTCGTGACGCAGGCCAAGGGCTGGCGCCTCGCGCATTTCGACCTCGGCCATGAGATTGCTGAGCGTCGGATCGAAGCCGGCGAAGTCGATGCCTGCAGTCTTGCGCACGATGCTGCGGCCGCCATCGCAGCCGACGAGATAATTTGCGCGCAGCTTCTTTCCGCCCGACAGTGCGACGTCGATGCCGGTCTCATCCTGCGCAAATCCCGTCACCTCGGCGTGGCGATAGACCGGCACTGCGAGCTCTTCGACCCAGCCGGCCAGGATGCGTTCGATGTGGCTCTGCCGCAGCGCGAGGCCGTAAGCGTGCCGGGTCGGGAGGTCGCTGATGTCGAGCCGCGTCCAGGCGAAGCCGGCGAGCTGGGTGATCTGGCCCTCGCGCAGAAAGCGGTCGGCGACGCCGCGCTGATCGAGGATCTCGATGGTGCGGGCGTGCAATCCGCCGGCGCGCGTCTCGGCCAGCTCCTGGTTCGCACGCCGCTCGACCACTGCGACGTCGACATTGGCGAGAGCGAGCTCCGCAGCCAGCATCAGGCCGGTCGGGCCACAGCCGGCGATCACCACGGCATGATCGGTCGTCGCTGCGCTGCCCGCGCCGGCGCGACGAGCCTCGTGGCGCGAACGGGACGTCGGAAGCAATACAGGCATGTCGTGACCCCTCGATGTGTTGGCCGGGCCACGGGTTCTACGGCAGGAGCAGGGACTTGAAGCAAGCCCCTTGCCCACCACATATCTAGCTGGGAGGAAGGGCTTCCTCTTGCGTGCGACGGTGTTTGACACGTCGGGCAAAACACTGGCAGAATGGCATCGTCCAAAGAGTTTGGTTCAGCCCGCACGGAGCATTCCGCTGCGGGCCTTTCTTTTGGGCGTGACGTCAGCAAATGCCGGTGGTTCGCTGGATGACGTCAGCGAGTTCCTCGAACGAGAACGGTTTCCTGATCATCGGCAGGCCGCCGCGCCGGGGTTCGCGACCAGATAGTTGAAGCATCTTCAACTCGGGGCGGATTCGCTTGGCCAGCTCGGCCAGTTCATGACCATCCATGCCCGGCATATTGATGTCCGTGATCAGGACGGAGATGTCCTGGTTCTCCTTGATCTGATCGAGCGCATCCCGACCGTTTTGGGCGCTGACCACCTGGCAGCCGAGATCTTCCAGCATGCCGACGATCACCTCGAGGACGGCGGGGTCGTCGTCAACAACCAGGACAGTGTGACTCATCGACGAACGTTCCTTCCAACGAGAGTAAACGCGCCTCGCGTCAGGTAGGTTCCGCCTAATCGTCCTTCGACAAATCGCCGGGTTTAGTGGGAAGGTCGATGGTGCCGCCATCGCCGCGCACGAGGTCGGGGTCCCTGTCCTCGGTCTCGCTGGCGTCTTCAATGATCACTTGTTGCGTCTCTCGCGCCTTGTCGATGCGCAGCCTATCAGCGCTCCGCGGCTTGTTGTCGCTGCGCGGCTTGGCTGCCGGCAGGTTTCGCGATCTCTCTTCGGACGTCGCCTTGGGTGTCATGGCCGATTCTCCTGATCGGCTAACTTTTGCCAGACCCGCAAGTTCGTTTGAACGTTGGGTAAAAGTGCTTGGTCTTGACTCTACGGACGCTCTCGCAGGATTTGCGGCTGTCACAGCCAATCTCGTCGCCACATTCTACTTCGCCAAGCGCGGCTTCGAGAACGTTGCAAGGATCATCAGGCGGTGAAGATGCCGGACGACGAAATCAAGGCCATCGTTGCCGAGACGCTGGCCGCGCAACACAGACTGCGGCAGGAGAGCATCGATGCGATCGTATTGAAAGCAATGGCGTCGGTGCTGGCCTCTTTTGGAATTGAGGATGACGATCGGAAAGAGCTCAGGGCGGACTTCCAGCATCTGCGGCGATGGCGGAAGAGCGTGGAGCAGGCGCAGAGCTATGCATTCAAGGTCGTAATCACGGTGATCGCCACCGGTCTGATGGGGGCCATCTGGGTCGGCGTCAAGGTCGTGCTGAGCAAGTGAGGCTTCCACTGCGGCGACATCGCCGCACGACGGATCAAGGTCACTTCTCCCCGATGGGTATGCCATGTACAGAATTTGTGTGGCCGAAGCGTCTGATGATGACGTTGCCGGCAGCTTCGCCGATCTGCATCAGCAGACGTTTTTCGACGCCGCGGCGATGCCCCGGTTCGACTTGGAACCTGGTGCCTGGTCTATCTGGCGATGCCGCAGTCGCCTTTTGCCGATGTTGTATCGTCCACACCCGTGCGACATTGCGGCTATTTCTCAAGGTTCGGGATCTTGCGGCGGCATTGAGGCGCGGGCTCCAAATCAGGTTGATGGCAGCCATCGAGGCAAGGGGGCGCGGTATCGGCTGGGACAGCGTCGTTTGGGATACGATGGACAATCCCGTGTCCGCCAATACTTCATCCAGACGGGCTGTCGGCCTCTGTCAGCCCGAGGTGCGCTGGGCCTGGTCTCATACGCTTTGCTGGCGAAAGTGGCTGCGCTGAGTGGTGGCGCTGAGCTTCCCGTGATGCGGAACGCGACTACCAACCTCGCTGACGAGATGTGGCGCAGCCCAAATGCGCAGAGTGTCAAGAGGCCCGGCAGCTGGATGGCTGCCGGGCCCTTTTGCGTTTCAGGCGAGCCGGGTGAAACACTTGCGAATTCGGTAGCGTCGGGCTTTAAGTGCGGTCTTGCAGGAAATTCGGCGGCCATAAGCCGATGTAAAGGAGCGCCATCAATGCCTACCAAGCCTCAATTGCCGGAACGTTCGTCGCGGACGACGGAAGGGCCAACTGCGCTCAATGGTCTGCTGATTGTCGATTTTACGCGTGTCGTTGCCGGCCCGGCCTGCACACAGACGCTTGCTGATTTCGGCGCGCAAGTCATCAAGATCGAGAATCCCGACGGCGGCGACGATACACGTGCCTACGAACACGCCGAAATCGGCGGAGAGAGTGCCGCCTATCTTAGCCTGAACCGCAACAAGCGTGGCATCGTGCTCGATCTTGCCGTGCCAGAGGCCCGCGAAATCGCGCTCGACCTGATCCGCAAAGCGGACGTCGTCGTCGAGAATTTTTCCAGTGGGGTCATGAAGAGGTTCGGCCTCGATTACGAAGCTGTCGCTTCGCTCAATCCGCGGCTGGTCTATTGCTCGATCTCCGCCTACGGACGCACCGGACCGTTCGCTTCGCGCCCGGGCTTCGATCCCATCACGCAGGCGGAGAGCGGCTTCATGTCGCTCAACGGGTTTGCCGACGGCCCGGCGGTTCGTACCGGCCCGCCGATCGTGGATATGGCAACGGGAATGTCTGCCTGCAACGCAATCCTGCTGGCATTACTGGCGCGGGACCGGCTCGGCCGCGGGCAGCATGTCGAGGTGGCGCTGTTCGATGTCGCGATGGGGATGACGGGTTTCTACGGCATGGCCTATCTGATCAACGGCGAGAATCCTGGCCGGTTTGGCAATTCGCCGAGCGGCTCTCCCACCGTCGGCGTCTACGAGGCCTCCGATGGGCCGCTCTACATGGCTTGTGCCAACGACCGGCTCTATCGCCGGCTCGTGGTCGAGGTGCTCAACCGGCCCGATCTGATCACCGATCCGCGATTTGCAACGCGGAAGGCCCGCTCCGAGAACAAGGAGCTCCTGCGGGCAGCTATTGCGGAGGTCTTTGCAAGCGATACCCTCGAGAACTGGATGGCAAAGATGAAGCTGGCAAATATCCCGGTCGGCTATCTTCGAACGGTTGAGGAGGGGTTCAATGCGCCGGAGGCGCGCGAGCGCCACCGCTTGAGCCGGATTCCGCATCGTACAGCAGAATGGGTCCCCAACATCGAGCCCCCGATCACGATGAGCCTGACTGCGGCCATTGATCCCGTGGCTGCTCCGCTGCTGGGCGAGCATACGAGACAAGTCTTGCACGATACGCTCGGCTACGACGAACGTCGCATCGCGGAGTTCGCCGAAAAGGGCGCCTTTGGATCAGTCAAGCCTTCGACCGATTGAGCTAGGCAGTTGATCGCCGCGGAGCAAGTATGGCGATGCCGCGGATCACCGCCTTGCAATGCTCGCGCAAGCGATCCTGCTTCATTGTCCGGCCGAGGTGCCCCGCGACCGCACCTGCTAGCCCTCCCTTGATTTGGTGAAGGCCCAGCCGCATAAATATGTGAGGAGGGATACGGCATGGCGCCTGGTCGAGAGCCGAGCATGAGCGAGCCCGCCGGGCTGGAAGCCGGTGAGCGCGCCTATGCGGCAATGATCGCGAAGGCCCGGGCGCTCCTACCTCGGTTGCGAGAGCGGGCGGCGCGGACAGAGGAGCTGCGGCGTCTTCCGCCGGAGACTGAAAGGGATCTCCACGATGCCGGTCTGTTCCGGATGCTGCAGCCGAGGCGGATTGGCGGCGCCGAGCTTGATTACGTCGCCCTGGTCGACTGCGCCGAACTGCTCGGATCGGCGGATGCCTCCGTGGCTTGGAACCTCGCCAACCTGGCGAGTCATCATTGGATGCTCGGCATGTTCGAGCAGAAGGCTCAGGATCTGGTCTGGGACCGCGATCCGGACGTGTTGATTGCGTCCTCCTTCATTTTTCCGGCCGGCCGCGCCACCAGGGTCGCGGGTGGATATCGGCTGCATGGTAGCTGGCCGTTCTCCTCCGGCGTTGCCTCCTGCGAATGGAATATGCTTGCAAGCGTCGTTTACTCCGATGACGAGGCCGACGGCATCGCGTATCGAATCTTCTTGCTGCCCAAAGGCGACTACAAAGTCCTCGATACCTGGAATGTCGCGGGATTACGCGGGACGGGATCATGCGACGTGGAGGTCAAGGACGCCTTCGTGGCTGACCATATGACGGTCGCCGTCGGCGAACTCGCCGGAGGCCCAACGCCGGGCAGCAAGGTCAATCCGAATCCGCTGTATGCGCTCCCTGTCTTCTCGCTTTTTCCTTACGTCCTGTCCGGTGTTGCGCTTGGAAACGCGCAGGCCTGCCTCGACGATTACGCCGAGGTCGCGCGTCATCGCATTTCGACTTACAACCGCGCCAAGCTGAGCGACTTTCAAAGCACGCAAATCAAGATCGCTGAGGCCTCGGCCAAGATCGACGCTGGACGCCTGATCATGCGCTCGGCCTGCCTTAATGCGATGGAGGACGCTCGGTGCGGTCGTATTCCAGATATGGCGACCAAGACCAGATATCGGCGCGATGGAGCCTTTTCGGTGAATCTGTGCACCGAGGCGGTCTCCATGCTGTTTGCCGCGAGCGGAGCGCGCGGCCTGTTCACGACGGGCGTGCTGCAGCGGCAGTTCCGCGATGCGCACGCGATCAACTCGCATCTGGCGTTCAACTTTGACGCGGCCGGGACCAATTACGGACGCGTGGCGCTGGGCCTGCCGTCCGAGAATCTCACGCTGTGAGGCCGGCCGATGAATGATCTGCCGAAGAAGCCGGCCGCTTCCGATCCAGCAAACGAATTCGCGAGCGACAACTCGCCAATCGACCCCCGCGATTTTCGCAACGCGCTCGGCACCTACGCGACGGGTGTGACGATCATCACGGCCGCGGCCGCTGATGGGAAGCCCTATGGCCTGACCTGCAATTCGTTCGCCTCGGTCTCGCTGAATCCGCCGCTGGTTCTGTGGAGCCTTGTCGTTTATTCCTCGAGTCTGACCGTATTCCAAAACGCCAGTCATTTTACGGTCAACGTGCTTGGCGCTTCGCAACAGGCGCTCGCGAACAAATTCGCCAAGTCGTCGGACGACAAGTTCACTGGCGTGGTTTGGTCGCCGGGCCTCGGCAATGCGCCCGTGCTCGCTGAGAGCGTTGCCAATTTTCAATGCCGCTCGGTGAATCGTTACTATGGCGGCGACCATGTGATCTTTCTCGGCGCGGTCGAGGCCTATACTTACAACGCGAAAGAGCCGCTGCTCTTCGCGCGTGGGACATTTGGTCGGTTCCGGTCCGACGATGAGCGCAAGAAAGCGCCGTAGCGTACTTAGGTCGCGTTCAACGATGCAAGGCTCTGCCCTGAAAGCTTGTAGATCTCAAGCGCATCCGCTTGCGCGCCGCGCGCCGCCTTCGCCAACCTGAAAAGTTGCCCTGCAAGCGAGCCATCGGCACCGGCGTCGACGTCGCCTGTGCGACGTCCGCGACCGTATCGAGGTCCTTGAGCATCGTTGCGATGTGACCGAGCGGTGGGGTGTGAATGCCCTGAACCATTCGCGGCACGAAGAGCTGGAGTGGGATGGAATCCGCAAAGCCGCCGGCGAGCGCTTCGGGCAATCGGTTGGCGTCAATTCCGGCGTTCACGGCAAGGCGCGTTGCCTCCGCGAGCACGGCCATCGCGCATCCGACGATCACCTGATTGCACAGCTTCGTGGTCTGGCCGGCGCCGATCGAGCCCATGTGGGTGAACCTGCGCGCCATGGCGAGCACATAGGGCCGCACCCTCTCGATGTCGCGCGCTTCTCCGCCAGCCATGATCGCAAGGGTGCCCTCCTCAGCGCCCTTCGTACCCCCGGACACAGGCGCATCGATCCAACCGGTATCGTTCGCGTCTTTCAGACGCGCTGCAAGATCGCGTGCGGCGTCAGGATGGATCGACGAGAAGTCGACCACGAGCTTGCCGGCGCCGGGCGCCGATGAAAGACCTTCGCGCCCGAAGATCACCTCTTGAACGGCGGCGGCGTCTGTCACGCACATGAAAACGATGTCCGATTTCGCCATCACGTCGCGGGGCGTGGCTGCGCGAACTGCGCCGGCCTCGACCAGCGGAGTCGTCTTGTCCTGCGAACGGTTCCAGATGGTGACCTGATGGCCAGCCTTGAGCAGGCGCCTGGTCATGGGTGCCCCCATGAGCCCAAGGCCGATATAACCGAGCCTCTCGACATCTTGCGGGTTTGTTCTGCTCGCATCAGCCATAGGTTGCCTCCTCTGCCGCAGCGCAACGCCGTGCGACCGCCGACTTACCTTACATGGCGTATCGTTCGGTGACACCGGTCGGCATGCATGGCTTGCCTGATTGTTTGAACCATGAAACATTTGGACAGGTCGGGTTCGGTGGCGCCCGTCGGCGCCGGAGCAGCGGAGTGGGATGATGCGAACCGTTTCGAGGTGGATCCTGGCAATGAGCGCGGTTGCGGCCCTGATCGCGGACGCAGCCCCGTCGCAGGCGCAGCAGACAATCCGCGTCGGCTGGACCATCCCTGCCGAAGAATCCAAGTATTGGATGATGCGGCGCCCGGCCGAGTTTCCCAACATCGGCAAGACCTACAACATCGAATGGACTCAATTTCAGGGCACCGCCCCAATGACGCAGGCACTCGCAGCCGGGGCGCTGGATTGCGCGACGCAGGCGCCACTCTCGCTCTCCAATGGCGTGGTCGGAGGCAACCTCAAAGCCTACATCGTGGCACAGCACGTCTTCGAGAAGCCCGGCGGCTTTTCGGTCTATTGGGCTGTCATGGATGACTCGCCGATCAAGACCATTGCCGATCTCAAGGGCAAGACGGTCGGAATTTCTGTGATCGGCGGCGGCACGCAGGGGCCATTCAACCTGCTCCTGAAGCAGAATGGTGTCGATCCTGCCAAGGACATCAAGCTGGTCGAGGTTGGCTTTGCCGTCTCTGAAGACGCGCTCCGGCAGGGCCGTGTCGATGCGGTCAACATGAACCAGCCCTTTGCCGCGCGTGCGGAGGCGAAGGGCGGCACAAGGAAATTGTTCTCGTTGTCGCAGGCCATGCCAAACATCGTGCATATCCTGGAAGCCTGCCGTGCCGATTTCGTCGATAAGAACCCCGAACTGGTCAAGACCTATGTCCGCGACATCACGTCGGGCATGAAGAAAGCGTTGGCAAACCGCGAAGAGACCCTCAAGGTGGTCAATGAAGTTCTGAAGGCGCCTATTCCGGTGCTTGAGACTTACCTGCTCAAGGACAACGATTTCGGTCGCGATCCGGGTGCGGCACCGAATTTCCCCGCGATCCAGAAGATGCTGGACATCTATGCAGAGACGGGAATGCTGCCGAAGCTGGATGTCGCACAGTTCAAGCATCCGACGATCGTCGCTCCGCTGCAATAAGCGAGCAGGCGAATTATCCAGGCCAGGGGTCGTGGCGTCCCGGATCATCCGGAACGCAGCATGAAGAAGATCCACGTATGAAGAAGCTGCGATCACGGGTCACCACAGACGGTCTCGACCGAGCTCCACACCGTGCATTCATGCGCGCAATGGGTCTCGACGATGCCGCGATCGCCAAGCCGATGGTCGGCGTCGTCAGCATGAAGGGCGAGCAGACGCCCTGCAACATGACCCATGACTTTCAGGTCGCCGCGGCCAAGACCGGAATCGAGGAGGCCGGTGGCACACCGCGGGAGTTCTCCACCGTGTCGGTTTCCGACGGCATCAGCATGAATCATGAGGGGATGAAGTTCTCCCTGTTTTCGCGCGAGTTGATCGCGGACTCGATCGAAGCGGTCGTCCATGGTCTGGCTTACGACGCCCTGATCGGATACGGTGGATGCGACAAGACGCTTCCCGGCGTGATGATGGGCATGGTTCGCTGCAACGTGCCGTCCATTTTCATCTACGGCGGCAGCTCGCTGCCGGGCCGCGCGGACGGGCGGACCCTGACGGTGCTCGACTCCTATGAGGCCGTCGGCAGCTTTATGACCGGCGAGATCGATGACGCGACGCTCGAGCGGATCGAGCGCGCCTGCCTGCCGACCATCGGTGCGTGCGCGGGCCAGTTCACTGCGAATACCATGGGTATGGTGTCGGAGGCGCTGGGCCTCACCATCCCCAACGTCTCGATGATCCCCGGTGTCTACGCTGAGCGAGCGCAAATCTCGCGCCGGGCCGGGCGCCTAATCATGGAGATGCTGGACCGCGGCGGTCCGCTGCCGCGCGACATCGTGACGCGGAAGTCCCTGGAGAATGGTGCGGCGATCGTCGCAGCGACGGGCGGTTCGACCAATGCCGCTCTGCATCTTCCGGCGATCGCGAACGAGGCGGGCATCGCGTTCACGATCGATGACGTCGGCGAGGTCTTTGCCAGGACACCATTGATCGGGAATCTGCGGCCCGGAGGCAAATACACTGCGAAGGACGTCTACGACATCGGCGGCGCCGCCGTGGTGGTCCGCGAACTGATCCAGAGCGGGCATATCGATGGCAGCTGCATCACCATCACAGGCCGCACGCTTGCCGAAGAATATGGTGCGGCTAATGCGCCCGATGGTGAGGTCGTTTACGCGGCCCGCGCGCCGATCATGCCCGATGGCGGCGTGTCGGTGCTGAAAGGCAATCTTTGCCCCGACGGCGCGGTGATCAAGGTTGCGGGATTGAAGAGCCAGTTCTTCGAGGGCGTCGCACGCGTTTTTGAAGACGAGGAGGCTTGCGTCGCGGCGGTTCGCGACCGCAGCTACAAGGCAGGCGATGTGCTGGTGATCCGCAATGAAGGGCCGGTCGGCGGCCCCGGCATGCGCGAGATGCTCGGCGTCACCGCGCTGATCTACGGGCAGGGCATGGGCGAGAAGGTGGCCCTGATCACCGACGGACGGTTTTCTGGCGCGACCCGCGGCATGTGTATCGGCTACGTGTCTCCCGAAGCCTTTGTTGGCGGTCCCTTGGCGCTTGTGCGTGACGGCGACAGGATCCGGATTGATGCCACAAACCGACGGATGGATTTGCTGGTTGATGAGCAGGAACTTGCGGCACGTCGGTGCCATTGGAAGCCGCGGTCACCGCGCCATCGCGCCGGCGCGCTCGCAAAGTATGCGCGACTTGTCGGGCAGGCGCCGGGCGGAGCCGTTACGCACGAGGGCCCGGCGGAATGGCCTTGGTTCGAATGACGAACTGCACCCGTGCGAACACGACCGTCAGTCTGGCAAGTTTCTTGCTAAGGTCTTGCCGCTGATGGACATTCAGCGGGGCGTGTCGCGCGATATTCGCGCGCGAGCGAGGCGAGAGACGCGATGAAGGTAGTGCCTTCAAGATCAAGCAAATGGGTGAAACCGGTGACGCGACAAGAGCCGGCTCCTGCGATCATCGAGATCGACCACGTGTCGCAGGTCTTTCAGACCTCGGCGCGCAGAGCTCATGTGGCGCTGTCGGACATCTCGCTGACGATCGAGGAACGCGCTTTTGTTTCCATCCTCGGCCCATCCGGTTGTGGCAAGTCGACCCTGCTCTACATAGTCGGAGGCTTCGTCAGTCCGACCAGCGGCGCGGCGAAGATGAAGGGAAAGGCGATCACAGGGCCGGGTCCGGATCGCGGACCGGTGTTCCAGGAATTTGCGCTGTTTCCCTGGAAGACCGTGCTCGGAAATGTGATGTACGGCCCCCGCCAGCAAGGCGTGCGCGCCACCGACGCCGAAGCGCAGAGCCGGACCTTGATCGAGATGGTCGGCCTCAAGGGCTACGAGAACTTCTACCCCAAGGAGCTGTCAGGCGGAATGAAGCAGCGTGTCGCGCTGGCGCGAACGCTCGCCTACCATCCCGAAGTCCTGTTGATGGACGAACCATTCGGCGCGCTCGACGCCTATACCCGGACCCGCTTGCAGAACGATCTCTTGAACATCTGGGAGCGTGATCGCAAGACGGTGCTATTCGTCACCCATTCGGTCGACGAAGCCGTCTTCCTTTCCGACAAGGTCGTGATGATGTCGAAATCGCCAGGCCGCATCCGGCAGGTCATCGACATCGATCTGCCGCGGCCGCGCCGCCGCAGCGAGCTGTTGCTTGATCCGCGCTACCAGAAGTACGTCGTCGACATCGAGCGCATGTTCGATGAAAGCGACCAAGCCGGCTCGCTCGCATGATGTCGTCGGCCGCCATAGTCAAACGCGCTGCCCCGGTGCTCGCCTGCATCGGACTGCTGGCGGTGTGGCAGGTCGCGTCACTCGCGCTGAAGAATGACAGCTTTCCCACGGCGATCGAAGCAATCCGCGCGATTCCGGACATCCTTGGCGACAGGGAAGCGCTGATCAATATCCTGGCCTCGCTCCGCCGCATGGCAATCGGGTTTGGCGTGGCCGTGCTTGTTTCGATTCCACTTGGGCTGTTAATGGGACGTAGCGTTGCTGTCGCGGCCTTCTTCAATCCGCTCCTGATGGTGATCTATCCGGTGCCGAAGGCGGCCTTGATGCCGATCATCATGCTGTGGCTGGGGGTTGGCGACGTTACGAAGACGTTGGTGATCTTCCTTGGCGTCAGCCTGCCCGTGATCTATCACAGTTTTGAGGGCGCCAAAGCGGTTGAGGAAAAGATGCTGTGGTCGGGCGCCGCGATGGGGCTTTCTCCGGCGCAGCGCCTGGTGCGGATCGTGTTGCCCGCCGCTCTGCCGGAAATTCTGACCGGCTGCCGCACGGGATTGGTGCTGGCGCTGATCACGATGATCACCAGCGAGATGATCGCCCGTCAGTCCGGCGCCGGGAACATCCTGTTCAACGCACTCGACATGGGCCAATACGACACCGTCTTTGCGATGATCATCATCGTGGGGGCAATGGGAATCTGCCTCGACGCGATTTTCGAAAGGGTTCGTGCCCACCTTGTCCGCTGGTCCGCGCCTCAATTCGACCTGCCGCTGAGCTTCTCGTGATGTCGCGCCTTCTCTCCCCAAATCTTGCTCTCGGGCTCGCGCCAATCGTACTGGTGATCGCAGTGTGGCAAGGCCTCGTGTCAACAGGCCTTGCGCCTGTGGCTCTGCTGCCGCCGCCGGGATATGTCTTCAGTCGGCTGCTCCAGCAACTCGTAACGTGGACGTTTCAGCAGGAGATCGCGGCGACCCTGATCCGGCTGTTTGCAGGATTCGCGATTGCCGTCGTGCTGGGTGTCAGTATCGGCATCGCCGCCGCCGCCAGTCCCGCGATCGATGCCGTGGTTCGACCAATCGTGCGCGTATTGGCGCCTTTGCCCAAGGTCGCGCTCTATCCGGCATTGCTGTTGCTGCTCGGCTTCGGCCACGGATCCAAGATCACATTGGTGGCCGCGGACGCACTCTTTCCCATTCTGCTCTCGACCTATTACGGCGCGTCGACCGTGGAGCAGAAGCTGATCTGGTCGGCAATGGCGGCAGGAACGCCGCGCTATGAAATCCTCTTCAAGGTCGTGCTGCCGGCGGCGATGCCGTCGATCCTGACCGGCTGCCGGATCGGCCTTGTCATTTCCTGCATCGTGGTGTTTCTGGCCGAGATGATCACGTCAACGGATGGACTAGGCCATGCGCTCGTGACGGCGGCTCGAACTTTCCAGGCCGTGGACATGTTCGTTCCATTGATCACGATCTCGCTGCTGGGTTTGATCCTGAACGGTCTGCTGGGCGCCGTGCGATCGTATCTGCTCCGGGGCTTCCCCGAAGCGTAACAGACAAATAGAAAATCCTGACGACCGGGAGTGGACCATGCTGGCTGATCGCATCGAGGCAAAATGGATCGACGCATTTTGCGAAATCTTTGACCGATGCGCCGTCAGGGCAGGCGATACCGCGGCGATCCTCTCGGAAACCCAGTCGCGCGCGTTGAACGTGCATCTGGCGGAGCTCGCGCTGCTGCGGATGGGAGCACGGCCGTTTCACGTGGTAATGCCGACACCGCGTAACCGTCATGTCGTTCCGGTTCGCTCGACCGGGGCGAGCGAGGCGATCCAGCAGCTGGGGCCGGTGATCAGCGCGCTTCAGCAGGCCGGCTTTGTGGTGGATTGCACCATCGAGGGCCTGATGCATGCGGTGGAGACACCCGAAATTCTCAAGGCTGGCGCGCGCATTCTGGTGATTTCGAACGAGCATCCCGAGGCGCTGGAACGGATGGTGCCGGATCCCGCGCTCGAGAAGCGCGTTCGTGCCGCGGCGAAGATGCTGCGCGGAACGAAGCGGATGCGGGTCACTTCAAAGGCCGGAACGGCGCTTGACGTCGACATGGTCGGAGCCTCCACGGTCGGCGTGTGGGGCTGGACCGACAAACCCGGCACACTCGCGCATTGGCCGGGTGGCATCGTCGTCAGCTTCCCCAAGAGTGGGACCATCAACGGCACGCTGGTGATGGCGCCCGGCGACATCAACCTGACCTTCAAACGTTATCTGACGTCACCGGTGAAGATGACGCTGAAGGACGATTACGTCGTCGAGCTGGAAGGCGAAGGTACGGATGCCGCGATGATGCGCAGCTATCTCGCCGCCTGGGGTGATCGCGAAGCCTATGCGGTCTCGCATGTCGGTTTTGGCATGAACCCCGGCGCGCGGTACGAGGCGCTCTCGATGTACGACCAGCGCGATACCAACGGTACCGAGCTTCGCGCTGTGTCGGGCAATTTCCTGTTCTCGACTGGTGCGAATGAATTCGCGGGCCGCTACACGGCGGGTCATTTCGACCTGCCAATGATGGGAACGACGATCGAGCTCGACGGTGTTGCCGTCGTCCGCGAAGGTGTGCTCCAGGACGTCTTCGGCTAGCCGCGATCGAGCACGGGCGGTCGCGCCAGGCCAAAGTGGCGGAGCAGGTCGACCATGGCCCTGAGTCGCTCGACACGATAGGCATCGACATCGAGGCCGGAGTAGTCGAGGAAGCCCGCGCCCGTCCGCAGGCCGATCCGGCCCTCGCTCATGTTGCGCGAAATCACCTCTGGCGCCCGATAGCGATCGCTCCCCAGTGCACCTTCGAGATAGCGGCTCGCATAGTACAGGATGTCGCCGCCACCCCAGTCGATGAATTCGAGCAGGCCGAGCACGGCGTAGCGGAAGCCGAAGCCGTAGCGGATCGCCTTGTCGATTTCCTCCGCGCTGGCGACACCCTCCTCAACCATCCGAGCGGCCTCGTTCATCGCCAGCGCCTGGATGCGCGGGACGATGAATCCGGGCGTCGCCGCACAGACCACCGGTATCTTGCCGATGCCTTCGAGCAGCACCTTGACCTTGTTGATGATGGCGGGGTCGGTGGCCTTGCCAGGCGAAACTTCGACCAGGGGGATCAGATAGGCCGGGTTGAGCCAATGCACGTTCAGGAAGCGGCGAGGGTTCACGATCGCGCCGGACAGATCGTCGACGAGGATCGTCGACGTCGTCGATGCAATGATCGTGTCCGGGCCGACTTGCCTCGAGGCGGCCGCCAGTACCTCCCGCTTGAGCTCGACGACCTCAGGGACGCCCTCGAAGACCATACCGGCCTCGGACAGCGTTGCGCCGCTGTCGCCGGCCGCTACCACCGAGACCCGCGCGATCAGCGGATCGACGTCCATCTCCGTCAGTAGCCCCAGCTTCGACAGGCTGGCAAAGGTCTTCCTGATTTCGCCGAGCGCGTCCGCCTCCAGCTTGGCGAAATCGTCCGCGGAGCGCGCCTTGATGTCGATCATCGTGACCCTGTGCCCCGCATAGGCGAACGCGACGGCGATGCCGCGTCCCATGCGGCCAGCCCCGAGACAGGCGATATTGACGCGATTGGTCATCGATCAGAATCCATTGCGAAGCAGCGTCTGCAATTCAGCCTTGTTGAGATTGCCGAGCCTCAGCGTCTCGAGCGTTCGGCCCTCTCGCGCAAAATCCTCGCCGCAGATCGCACCGCCGATCGCGAGGAACGCTTTGGCCAGCGGTGTGGCCACGCTAGCCAAGGCGGCGACGGAGACCAGCAACGACAGCCCGAGCCGCAGATCCTCTCGCATGTAGCGGTGCTCGGTCAGCACGATCCGTTCGCGCCAGTCGCCGGAATCGGTCAGCCGGTCGTGCGAGCCGCGGCCATACATCCAAATCTCGCCTTCCATCGCATAGTGATGAGCCAGCGGGAAATGCGGCGTGCCGTAACCGAGCGCCTCGCGCACCGCGATGCGTTCCGCGTCGAGCGCGTCGGTGACCCGGCGGATCGCGGCTTGGGTGCCTTCCTTGTGAATGTCCCAGCGCTCGAAATGTTCGATGGGGCCGGCGTTCATCACGATCAACGGTGGATGGATGATAGGCCCTGCATTCATCAGCGCGCCGGACAGCGCATCTCCGCACGGTTCGATCACGCCGGGGAAAGCGCGTCCAATGACTTCGAGCGCATGTGCGGCACGATCGAGCGGGAACACGCCGACGGGCAGTCGCTTGGCACGAATCGTGATCGCGACCTCGAATGGTCCATGCTTGCGGGTCAGCCAGGGCAACGTCCCAGTCTCGGCAAAGCTCACCTCGGCGTGGTTACCGGCATCTCGGGCGGCTTGGGCGAATATCATCGAGCCGAATGTCGCCGGCGGCAGAAAAATAACCTGGCCGTCCTGCAGATGCGGGGCGAGCTGACGGGCAATATCCGGCTGTGCGAAGGCAGGCGCGGGGCAGAGGATCAGCTCGACGCCGTTGACGGCTTCGGCGATGTCGGCCGTGACCAGCGCGAGCTCCACGTCGTGGCGGCCGTTATGATCCTTGACCAGAATGCGCGAGCCGGTGGCGCGATGCGCTGCGACCTGATCCGCATCGCGGCGCCAGAGCCGGACCTCGTTCCCCGCCAGCGCAAAATCGCCCGCGGCTGCGAACGAGCCGTTTCCCCCACCCAGAACCGCAATCTTCAAGATCTTTCTCCCTGCGCGCGCGATTGCGAATCGAGCTGCTTCAGCAAGAAATGCTGCACCTTGCCGAGCGCAGTGCGCGGCAGGTCGGTGACGAAGACGATATCGCGTGGAACTTTGAATCGCGCGAGCTGTGCCTGGATGTACGCTCTGAGCTCATCCGCTTCGAGATGCGAGCCGGATCGCCGGATGACATAAGCGATGGGGACTTCGTCCCAGCGCGGGTCCGGCCGGCCGATTACGGCGCATTCGCTGACATCGGGATGTTCGAGCAGGACGCGCTCGACCTCAGCTGGATAGACATTCTCGCCGCCGGAAATGATCAGGTTCTTCTTGCGGTCGCGCACCCAGAAATAGCCGTCCGCATCGCACAGGCCAATATCTCCGGTGCGATACCAGCCGTCGTGCAGCGCATCACGTGTGGCGTCCGCATTGCCCCAATATTCGAAGAACACGTTGGCGCCGCGCACCGCGATTTCGCCCGGTGTGCCGGCCGGCACCTCGGCTCCGGCCTGATCGACCACCTTTGCCTCGCAGCACAGGCCGGCCAGTCCGGTCGATCCCACCCTCGAGAGGTCACCGCCGAGGCGGGTGTAGATGGCGATGGGGCAGGTTTCCGTCGAGCCGTAGACCTGAAGCACGGGAACGCCCCGCGCGACGAAACGGTCGATCAAGTGCGGCGGCACGATCGTCGAGCCCGTGGCGACGGCCTTGAGTGACGAGAGATCGGCCGTCGTCCAGGCGGGATGCTCGCTCACGGCCTGGATGATCGCCGGCACCATCACGGTCAGCGTCGGCCGCTCGCGTTCGATCGCTGCGAGCGCTGTATCCGGCGTGAAGCGGGCGTGGATCGTGACGGTTGCGCCCAACTGCAGCGCCGGCGTCGTCTGGATATTGAGGCCGCCGACGTGGAAGAACGGCAGCACGGTCAGCACGTGGTCGTCCGACGTCATGTTGTGCATGTGCTGGCTCATGACGCCGTTCCAGAACAGCGCTTCCTGCCGCAGCACCGCGCCCTTCGGCCGTCCCGTCGTTCCTGAGGTGTAGACGATGAGGAGCGGGCAGGAGAGATCGGTGTGCGGATTGCGGCCGCTGCCCGGGCTGCGAGCCAGCAGATCTTCGAATGTCGTGCCGCGAGGCGGCGTGAAGTCGAGGCAGACGACCGATGTCCCTGGCGCAGTCCGCCCAAGTTCGCCAAGCACTCCCTCAAATGCCTGCTCGAGCACCAGGATCTTGGCGCCGGCATCGCTCAGAATGAACAGCTGCTCGGCGACCGCCAGCCGCCAGTTCAGCGGCACCAGCATCGCCCCGAGCCGCGCACAAGCGTAGAGCAGAACCAGGTAGTCAGGCCGGTTCAGGCTCAGGATCGCGACGCGGTCGCCGTGGCCGACGCCGAGTTCCCGCTTCAAAGCAGTTGCGGTCCGTTCGATGCGCGCGGCGAATGCGGCATAGCTCAGCCGTTCCCCTTCGAAGGCAATGGCCGTCTTGTCTGGCGCGAACGCCGCGTTGCGGTCGATCAGGCTACAGAGGTCCACCGTCAGTCGTCCGTCTCGCCGGCCTCGTACAGCGCCTCGCGTCCGATCCGGTCGAGGCAGAGCTCGGCGGTCCAGGGCAGCATCAGCGAACCGCAGCGGCTGTCGCGGTAGATCCGCTCCAGCGGCAGCGACCGCAGCATGGCCTGACCGCCGCAGGTGCGGATTGCGAGCGCGGCGAGCTCATTTGCGCCCTCCATCACCGAATATTGTGCGGCGTAGGCGCGCAGCACCTGTTCCTTGCTTGGATTGGCGCGGGCTTCGGTCACGGCCTGGAACCAGATTGCCTTGATCTGCTCTAGCTTGATCTGCATCTGAGCGACCGCGATCTGCTTGGTCGGGTACATCCGGCGTTTGACCGGCGGCATGCCCGGCACCGCGCCGCGTAGATAACGTACGGTGAAATCATAAGCGGCTTGCGCCAGGCCCATGTAGGTCGGCGACAGCGTCAGGAACATGTGCGGCCAGCGCATTGCGGCTTGAAAATAGACGCCGCGCGGCATCAGCGCAGAATCCTCCGGCACGAACACGTCCGTGAACAGAAGCGTCCGCGAGACGGTGCCACGCATGCCAAGCGGATCCCAGTCACCAACGACCGAGACGCCTTCCGATTTGGCAGGAATAGCCAGATAAAGCGTATTGCGGCGCGATGCCTTCCCGCCTACCTCGATCTCGGTGCAGAGCACGCCGTAATAATCGGCATGACCGGAGAGCGATGCAAAGATCTTCTTGCCGTTGACGATCCAGCCGCCCTCGACCGGCCTTGCTTCCGTGCCGAAAGCGACACCGCCCGCCGCCGCCGCACCACCTTCCGAGAACGGCTGCGAGTAGATCGCGCCGTCCTCGACGATGCGCTTGTAATGGACCGCGCGCCGCTGCTCGTGCGCGGCGCGGGTGTCCGCGTCCATGTCGAGATCGTCGGCCAGCGGGCCCGACCACAGCGTCGAGCACACATGCATGTTCCAGGTCAGCGCGGTCGCGCCGCAGTACCGGCCGATCTCGGCCGCCGCCAAGGCATAAGTCTGGTAGTTCGCGCCGAGGCCGCCGTGCTTCTTGGGGATGGCAATACCGAGCAGGCCGATGCGATGCAGATCGCGATAATTCTCGGTCGGGAAGGTCGCCTCGCGATCGTAGGTCGCAGCGCGGCCGGCGAACACGCTCTGGCCGATCTCGCGGGCGCGCGCGATGATGCCGGCCTGCTCGTCACTGAGGCGGTATGCGACAGGATCGAAGATCGGAGCATCGAGCACGGCCTTGTCGCTTGCGCCGATATTCTTGCCGACTTGCATGGTCATGGCGCAATCACCTTAGGCTTTGGTCGCGAGAGAGTTCAGGAATCGGCCGAGCGCTTCGTTGAAGGTATCGGGGCGTTCGAGATTGGCGAGATGGCCCACGCCGGCGAGCTCGACATATTCAGCTCCAGGAATAAAGGTCGCCGTCTTCGCCATCATCGGCGCCGGCGCGTTGTTGTCCTTTGAGCCGGAGAGCAGCAGCGTTGGGACTGAAATATCCCTGAGCGTGCTGCGCTGATCGAAACCGATGAGAGCCAGCATCATGGCGCGATAACTGGCTTCAGGCACGTTTGCCATGCATTCGCGGGCGAGCTCCATTCCCTTTGGATCGGGATCGTCGCCGACCAGCTCCTTCACCAACGAAGGCGCCAGCGACATCATGGTCTCCCCACGATCGAGCGGCCCGAGCCGCGCTGCGATGAAGGATCTCTGCCAATCGCCCTCAGCCTTGCCGAAGGCCGGGCTGGTCTGCGCCAGGACGACCGCGCGCGCCAGTTTCGGCGACTGCACCAGCCACTTCTGGACGATCATGCCGCCGATCGAATGGCCGACCAGAATGGGCCTGCTTGCGCCGAGCTGCTCGATGAATCTCTTGAGTGCATCCGCCAGGGCAGCGATGCTGACGCTGGCGAGCGGCGCCGATCCGCCATAGCCCGGCATGTCCCATGCGATCGCGTGGAAGCGGTTGCCGAATGTGGCGAGCTGGTGCCGCCAGGCTCTCGCCGCGCCGCCAATGCCATGCAGGAAAATCAAAGGTGTCGCGACCGGATCGCCCGCGGCTTCGTAGGCGAAGCGTCCGTCCTTTGTTATCATTGGCACTGGCCGCGACACGCGACATCCTTTTGCTTGGCTCTATGATGCTAACAGGCTCGCGGGCGATGGGAAGGGATAATTTTATACTTAAAGCAATTTTCGGGCCGATCGCCGTGCGGCCGTTCCCGATCGTCTATCGGCGCTTTCGTTGCAAAAATTTGAAGGTTAAAATATATCCAGGAAACGATCAGCATCTCAGGGAGCCAGCGCATGTCCGGATTGCCGCATTCGCCGCACGCGCTGGTGACCGGCGGCGGTCGCGGCATCGGCCGTGCCATCGCGGCCTCGCTTGTCGGTGCCGGCGCGACCGTGACCGTGCTCGGTCGGAATGCCGCGACTCTTGCAGGGGCCGTCAACGCAGGCGCGGCGCATTTCGCGGCTGTTGCCGACGTCTCTGATGAAGCCTCATTGAAGACCGCCATCCTTGAGGCGAGTACGCGCAAGCCGATCGACATCCTGGTTGCCAACGCAGGCAGTGCTGAATCGGCGCCATTCGCGAAGTCGGACAGCGCTCTGTTCAGCCGCATGATGGATGTCAATTTCATGGGCGTGGTCCATGCCATCCGCGGTGTATTACCGGGCATGAAAGACCGCCCCTATGGCCGCATTGTCGCAGTTGCGTCCACGGCCGGGCTCAAGGGCTATGCCTATGTCAGCGCCTACGCCGCGGCCAAGCACGCCGTGGTCGGTCTCGTGCGTTCGCTCGCTCTCGAGATGGCCGGAAGCAATGTGACCGTGAATGCAGTGTGTCCCGGCTTCACCGACACCGATCTCGTCGCCGGCAGTATCGAAAACATCATGGCGAAGACCGGCAGAACCCGCGAGCAGGCGATTGCCGAGCTCGCCAAACATAATCCGCAAGGAAGGCTGATCACGCCTCAAGAGGTGGCCGATGCCGTGCTGTGGCTGTGTGGCGAGGGTGCCGGCGCGATCACCGGGCAGGCGATCGCGGTTGCGGGCGGTGAAATCTAGCGTGTGTGGCGCAGGCGCGGAACAAGGAAGCTAAGGAGATCGCATGAGCAGACCAGCCAATCCCGTCACCATACCGCTTGCAGATTACTCGCCGCAGCATTTCCTGCTGGCGGTGGTCGATGGTGTTGCGACGGTTACGCTCAATCGCCCCGAACGAAAGAATCCGCTCACCTTCGAAAGCTATCGGGAACTGACCGATTTCTTTCGCGCCTGCGCGTTCGACGAAGCGGTCAAGGCCATCGTCGTCACCGGCGCTGGCGGTAATTTCTCGTCTGGTGGCGACGTGTTCGAGATCATCGGCCCGCTCGTGAAGATGGACACCAAGGGGCTGACGGCCTTCACGCGCATGACCGGCGACCTCGTCAAGGCGATGCGCGCCTGCCCGCAGCCGATCGTGGCTGCCGTCGAGGGCATCTGCGCCGGCGCTGGGGCGATCATCGCCATGGCGTCGGACATGCGCCTCGCGGCGAGTGGCACAAAGGTCGCGTTCCTGTTTAATAAGGTTGGCCTTGCCGGCTGCGACATGGGCGCCTGCGCGATCCTGCCGCGGATCATCGGTCAGTCACGCGCCTCCGAACTGCTCTACACCGGCCGGTTCATGACCGCGGAGGAGGGCGAGCGCTGGGGCTTTTTCAGCCGCCTCGTTACGCCCGAGCAGGTGCTGCCCCAGGCGCAATTGCTGGCCAAGCAGGTCGCGGAAGGGCCGACCTTCGCCAACACCATGACCAAGCGGATGCTGGCGATGGAATGGGCGATGTCGGTGGAAGAGGCGATCGAGGCGGAAGCCGTCGCGCAGGCGTTGTGCATGACGACGGCCGATTTCGAGCGCGCCTTCGAGGCTTTCGCTAACAAGGTGAAGCCGGTCTTCAGGGGCGACTAGGATAACCGTCTGTACGGGGCCAGACCAGCGACGGGGGCTTGCGCGAAATTATTTTAGGCTTAAAATAGTTTGCAGGTGAATTGGCGAGGCTCCCATGAAAATCGCGATCATCGGTGGCGGACCTGCGGGTCTCTACGCTGCGATCCTGCTCAAGAAGCAGCGCCCAGGCGCCGAAGTCACGGTGTATGAGCGCAATCGAGCCGATGACACTTTCGGCTTTGGCGTCGTGTTCTCCGACGCCACGCTGGACAATTTCGAGAAGCACGATCTTCCGAGCTACCGCCGCATCACTCAGGAATTCGCCTATTGGGACGACATTGCCGTGCATTTCCGCGGCACGGTGCACCGGGTCGGCGGCAACGGCTTTTGCGGCTGCTCACGGCAGAAGCTGCTGCTGATTCTTCAGGAGCGGGCACGCGAGCTCGGCGTCTCCCTGCATTTCGAAGTGGATATCGACGACGAATCCCGTTTCGCCGATGTCGATCTCATCCTGCTCGCGGACGGCATCAACAGCCGCTTCCGCGAGAAATACGTCGATCACTTCCAGCCCGAGGTCGACGTCCGCTCCAACAAGTTCGCCTGGATGGGGTCGACAAGGCCGCTCGATGCCTTCACCTTTATCTTCCAGGAAACCGAGTGGGGGCCATTCATCGCCCATGCCTATCAGTATGAGGCCGGGCATTCGACCTGGATTTTTGAGACTGATCCGCAGACGTTTGCGCGCGCCGGGCTGATGGGGCTGGACGAGGCTCAGTCCGCCGCGCGGATGGCGGAGATCTTCGGCTGGTTCCTCGATGGGCACAAGCTGCTGACCAACCGCTCGATGTGGCGCAACTTCCCGATGATCCGCAGCAAGCGCTGGGTCAAGGACAACATGGTCCTGCTCGGCGACGCCAAGGCGAGCGCCCATTTCTCCATCGGCTCGGGCACCAAGCTCGCGATGGAAGACGCCATCGCGCTGGCCGAAGCGATGGAGAAGGCGCCCAGCATCGAGGCGGCGCTGGCGGAGTATGAGAACGGCCGCCGCGAGGAGGTCGAAAAGACGCAGCATGCCGCGGACGTCTCGCTGGTTTGGTTCGAGCACGTCGACCGCTTCTGGGATTTTGATCCCGTGCAATTCGCCTTCGGTGTCATGACTCGCTCGAAGGCAATCACCTACGACAACCTCAAGCTCCGCGCGCCGGATTTTGTGGCCGAGGTCGAAAAGACGTTCGCCAGGCAGGTGCGCAGCAGCGGCTTCGATGTCGACATCGACAAACCGAGCGTGCCGCTGTTCCAACCCTTCCGCTTGCGCGAGATGGAGGTTGCCAATCGCGCCGTGGTATCGCCGATGTGCATGTATTCGGCCAAGGAAGGCGTGCCGACCGATTTCCACCTGGTGCATTACGGTTCGCGTGCGATCGGCGGCGCCGGGCTGATCTTCACCGAGATGACCTGTGTGGGCCGCGATGCCCGGATTACGCCCGGCTGCGCCGGTCTCTGGAACGACGAGCAGGAAGCCGCGTGGCGGCGCATCGTGGATTTCGTCCACGGCAATTCGGCCGCGAAAATTTGCCTGCAAGTGGGCCACGCCGGCCGCAAGGGCGCGACCAAATTGATGTGGGACGGCATGGACCGGCCGCTGGAGCAGGGCGGTTGGGAGGTCTGTTCGGCATCGCCGCTGCCCTATTTCCCCGACAGTCAGGTGCCGCGCGAGCTCGATCGTGCCGGCATGAAGGCGGTGAGGGACGCTTTCGTCGCGGCGGCCGAGCGCGGCGAGCGCTGCGGCTTCGACATGCTCGAATTGCACTGTGCCCACGGCTATCTGCTCGCGAGCTTCATCTCGCCGCTCACGAACACCCGCACGGACGACTATGGCGGTTCGCTCGCCAACCGTCTGCGTTTCCCGCTCGAGGTCTTCGAGGCGCTACGCGCGACATGGCCGTCGCACAAGCCGATGTCGGTGCGCATCTCCGCAACCGACTGGGCTGATGGCGGCATCACTGGCGATGATGCCGTCGCCATCGCGCGCGCCTTTGCGGAGGCTGGTGTCGATCTCGTCGACGTCTCGACCGGCCAGACCGTGCGCGACGCACAGCCGGTCTACGGGCGCATGTTCCAGACGCCCTTTTCGGACCAGGTCCGCAACGAGGCGCGCGTGGCCACCATGTGCGTCGGCAACATTACGACGGCGGATCAGGCCAACACCATTTTGGCCGCCGGCCGGGCGGATCTCGTCGCGCTCGGCCGTCCGCATCTTGTCGACCCGTTCTTCACCATGAAGGCGGCAGCCTGGTACGGGGCAAACGACGTGTTCTGCCCGCCGCAATATCTGCCCGGAAAAGATCAGATTTTCCGCAACAGCGTTCGCGACCGGGAGGACCTCGAGGAGCTGAGAATTAAGGCTAAGCCCAAGACCCGGGCCGAGCTCAAGGCGGAGGCGACAAAGCCGCTTGCGGCGGAGTGACCGCCCGTGCGACCTTAACCCATTGCCTGTGTTTCGAGTGGAGTGAGGGCGATGAAGGCGATTATCGTCGGTGGCGGTATCGGTGGTCTCACCACGGCATTGATGCTGCGCTCGCGAGGCCTGGATTGTGAGATCTTCGAGCAGGCCGACACCATTCGCGAGCTCGGCGTCGGGATCAACACGCTGCCGCATGCCATGCGCGAGTTGGCGGGGCTCGGCCTGTTGCAGAAGCTCGACGAGGTGGCGATCCGCACCGATCAGCTCTATTATCTCAATCGCCACGGCCAGGAGGTCTGGCGCGAAGCCCGCGGCATCGACGCCGGCCACGACGTGCCGCAATTCTCGATCCATCGCGGCCGCCTTCAGGGCGTCATTCATCGCGCCGTCGAGGAGCGGCTCGGGCAGCAAGCGATTCACACCGGCCGCCGGCTCGGCGCTTTCACGCAGGACGAGGGCGGCGTCACCGCTTATTTCTTCGATCGGGTCGGCGCCCATGTCCACACCGCGCGCGGCGATATCCTGATCGGTGCCGACGGCATCCATTCGCGCGTCCGCGACACGCTGTTCCCGAATGAGGGGCCGCCGTGCTGGAACGGCCTGATGCTGTGGCGCGGCGCCCGCGACTGGCCGCTGTTCCTCACCGGCAAATCCATGATCGTGGCCGGCGGTCTCAACGCCAAGGTGGTGATCTATCCGATAGCGGAAGGATCAAGCCCGGCGAGCCGGCTCACCAACTGGGCGGTGCTGGTCAAGGTGGGCGAAGGCAATGCACCCCCACCGCGGAAAGAAGATTGGTCGCGGCCGGGCCGCCGCGAGGAGCTGATGCCGCATGTCGCGCGCTTCTCGGTCCCCTACATCGACGTGAAGAGCCTGATCTCGGCGACGCCCGAATTCTACGAATATCCGACCTGCGACCGCGATCCCTTGCCCTATTGGTCGTCCGGGCGCGTCACGCTGCTCGGCGACGCCGCGCATCCGATGTATCCGGTTGGCTCGAACGGCGCCTCGCAGGCGATCCTCGATGCGCGTTGCCTTGCCGATGCACTGGTGCGCGCCGAGCATCCGCGCCAGGCGCTGGTCGAGTACGAGAAGAAGCGTCTGCCGATGACGACGGAGATCGTCCGCTCCAACCGGCGCGGCGGTCCCGAAGGCGTCATCGACGCCGTCGAGCAGCTTGCGCCTGATGGCTTCGACAATGTCGAGAACGTCCTGAGCTATTCTCAGCGCGAAGCGATCGTGCGTGGCTACGCCACCAAGGCAGGCTTCGCCGCAGTGCCGGGACTTGCGGCGGTGCGCGCTTAAAAGACGCGGCTAGCCGCCAGGCGGCGGCGGCAGGAAGTGGATGTTGAACTCGGCGGCCATCGCCACCACGTCCTCGGGCTTCTGCTCCTTCATGTTGTGAAGCCCCCAGAACAGATCGAACAGCTTGCGGCTCGGCGACACCCAGAACAGCACCTTTGCGGTCTGCTCCGACTTGTTGAAGATGCCGTGCGGCACGCCCATGCCGAGGCGGATCAGGTCGCCCGCGGTCGCCTGCGCCTCCGAATTGCCGAGCATGAAATCGAGCTTGCCCTCCAGCATGTACAGATACTCATCCTGATCGGGGTGAATGTGCGGCGGCACGAACGTGCCCGGCGGCAGTGTCGCATGCCAGGAGAAGCTGTTTTCGGCGTAGCTCTTCGGCACATAGGTCTGGCCAAGGATGTTCCAGGAAATGCCCTGGATGCCCTCATTGGCCCGAGTGATGCCGGTGATTTCGCTCTTCATTGCAGTCCTCCCGTAACGCGATACGGTTTTAGGTTATGGTTGAGCATGATCTTTTCGGAAAACCGCTGCGCACTTTTCCGGATCATGCCTTAGTTCGCCGCCTTGCAGTCCTTGGCATAGCGGTCGCCGTAATTCTCGAAGACCTTCTGCACGATCTCGGTCTGGAACTTGCCGTCCGGACGCTTGGCGACCTTGGTCAGGTAGAAATCCTGGATCGGATAGCCGTTGGTGTTGAATTTGAAGGCGCCGCGGAGCGAGGTAAAATCGGCTTTCTTCAAGGCGGCGGCGACTGCCTCCTTGTTGGAGAGGTCGCCCTTCACGGCCTTGATCGCGCTGTTGATCAGCATGGCGGCGTCATAGGCCTGGAAGGCGTAGGTGCCGGGCACGCTGTTGTAGGCGGCCTCATAGGCGGCAACGAACTTCCTGTTCTGCGGATTGTCGAGATTGGGCGCCCAGTTCGCGCCGCCGAACATGCCGACGGCCGCGTCCTGCTGCGCCGGCAAGGTCGATTCATCCACCGTAAAGGCCGAGAGCACCGGGATGGTATCGGCGAGCCCTGCCTGCCGGTATTGCTTGACGAGGTTGACGCCGAGGCCGCCCGGCATGAACGTGAACAGCGCATCGGGCTTCTTCGAGGAGATCTTCGAAAGCTCCGGCTGGAAGTCCAGCGTGTTCAGCGGCATGTAGGATTCCTCGACGATCTCGCCCTTGTAATCGAGCTTGAAGCCCGCCACCGAATCCTTGCCGGCCTGATAGTTCGGGACCATCAGGTACATGCGCTTGTAGCCGCGATCCTGCGCGACCTTGCCAAGGATCTCGTGGACCTGATCGTTCTGATAAGACGTCACATAGAAGAACGGGTTGCAGTCCTTGCCGGCAAACGTCGACGGACCGGCATTGGGGCTGATCAGAAAGGTTTTCGATTCTGTAATGGGCCGGTGGATCGCTTGGAGGATGTTGGAGAAGATCGGGCCGACCACAAAGTCGACCTTGTCGCGCTCGAGCAGGCCTTTCACCTTGGTCACCGCCGCATCGGGCTTCAATTCGTCGTCTGCGACGATCACCTCGACATCGCGGCCGCCCATCTTGCCGCCGAGATCCTTCACCGCGAGCGCAAAGCCATCACGGACTTGCTGGCCCAGCGCAGCGGCAGGTCCCGACAGGGTTACGACCACGCCGAGCTTGATTTTCTCCTGGGCGAGGGCAGGGCTCATCGCGGTGCCGAGCAGCATGGCGGCTGCGGCCAAGGTCATTTGCGTCTTCATGATCTGTCCTTCATGACGATCGGCTTGCGCTGCAAGCCGCGTACTCCAATCCAAGCTTATGCCGATGATGGCCGCCGCGGCAAGCCGAGCTCAAGACGTCGCATCCTGCGGGCAGCAGCGCATGCAAGCGGCGCGCCAATTATTTGAAGCCTAAAGAAATTGACCTGCGGTCGATTGTTGCAGCTTTGGACTTGCGGCCGGCTCCGATTTATTTGAAGCTCAAAACGTTGGGGAATCTGTGCCGGCGCCAATGCCGGCCGTGAGTGACTGCATCAACATGCTCGATTCCGAAACCAAGGCCGTGGAAACGCCGGAGGACCATGCCGAAGAGCTTCGGCTGTGGCTGCGGCTCTTGACCTGCACGACCCTGATCGAAGGGGAAGTCCGCGGCCGGTTGCGGCAGCGGTTCGACGTCACGCTGCCTCGGTTTGACCTTATGGCGCAGCTCGACAAGGCGCCGGACGGCATGACGCTGTCCGACGTCTCCAAGCGCATGATGGTGTCGAACGGCAACGTCACCGGCCTTGTCGAGCGTCTGGTTGAATCCGGTCACCTCGATCGGCGTACCTCGGAGACGGACCGCCGCGTCCAAGTGATCCGCCTCACAAAACTCGGGCGCGCCGAGTTTCGCAGGATGGCTGCGGAACACGAAGCCTGGATTGCCGACCTCTTCGCCGATCTGACGCCGAAGGATGTGCGGGAATTGATGCGGCTCCTGGCCAAGACCAAGGCGTCGGCGCAGAAATCGGCCGCGCGCAGCCGGCCGTAGGCGGCCGGGACGGGCCGCCGACCCCATTTGCCGCAGCAAAAAGCAAGGAATGCCCAGAATCCGCTATTGCACCAAATTGCTTTAAGCCTAAAATGTTTTCCAGATCGTGCTGCCGGGTGCAATCCATGCTGAAAGGAGCGTGCGATGGCCAACGCTGCCAAGGGTCAAGTGTCGGGCTCATGTGACGGCAATACTGCGACGGCCCATGTCGATACGTTCGCGCGGCAATATCTGCCACCGCGCGAGCTCTGGCCCGAATTCATCTTCACGCGACCGGAGCTGCGCTATCCCGCGCGATTGAACTGCGTCAGCTATTTCCTCGATCGCTGGGTCGAGCAAGGCCACGGCGATGCGCCTTGCGTCATCAGTCCTGCGGTCAGCTACACCTATCGCGAGCTGCAAGCGCTCGTGAACCGCATCGCCAATGTGCTGGTCGGCAAGCTGGGTCTCGTGACCGGCGGACGCGTGCTGCTGCGCTCGGCCAACAATCCGATGATGGTCGCGACCTATCTCGCGGTCATCAAGGCCGGCGGCATCGTCGTGGCGACCATGCCGCTCCTGCGGGCCAAGGAGCTGTCATATCCGATCCAGAAGGCGGAGATCGGGCTCGCGCTGTGTGACGGAAAGCTCTCCGAGGAGATGGAGAAGGCGAAGGCCGCGGCGCCCGGCCTCAAGCACGTGGTCTATTGGGGCAATGGCGCGGCCGAATCGCTCGAAGCGCTGATCGCGGATGCGAGCCCCGAGTTCAGGGCTGTCGATACCCCCTCCGACGACGTCTGCCTGATCGCCTTCACCTCGGGCACGACAGGCGATCCCAAGGGCACCATGCATTTCCACCGGGACATGCTGGCGGTCTGCGACGGCTATGCGCGCAACATCTTGCGCGCCGAGCGGAAGGATCGCTTCGTCGGCTCGGCACCGCTCGCCTTCACCTTCGGCTTCGGCGGCGTGTTGTTTCCGATGCATATTGGCGCCTCCTTCGTGGTGCTGGAGAAGACGACGCCGGACGACATTCTGAATGCGATCGAGCAGTACAAGATCACGGTCTGCTTCACTGCGCCGACCGCATATCGGGCCATGCTCGGCAAGCTCGCGGGCCGTGACATCTCCTCGCTTCGCAAATGCGTCTCCGCGGGCGAGACGCTGCCCAAGCCGACATTCGAGGCCTGGCTGAAGGCCACCGGCATCAAGCTGATGGACGGTATCGGTTCGACCGAATTGCTGCACATCTTCATCAGCGCGACCGAGGACGAGATTCGCCCAGGCGCGACCGGCAAGCCGGTGCCAGGCTATGAGGCCAAGATCGTCGACGATGAAGGCCGTGACGTGCCGCCGGGGACGATGGGTCGTCTCGCCGTGCGTGGCCCGACCGGCTGTCGCTATCTTGCCGATGAGCGACAACGGAAATACGTCCAGAACGGCTGGAACATCACCGGCGATACCTATGTGATGGATGGCGACGGTTATTTCTGGTACCAGTCGCGCTCCGACGACATGATCGTGTCGGCCGGCTACAACATCGCAGGAACCGATGTCGAGGCGGCGCTGCTCACGCATCCGGCGGTCGCCGAATGCGGGGTGGTCGGCGCGCCGGACGAGGCGCGCGGCATGATCGTGAAAGCCTATGTCGTCGTCGCGCCGGGCGTGACGCCGGACGCGCAGCTCGTGACCGAATTGCAGGAGCATGTCAAACGCGAGATCGCGCCATATAAATATCCGCGCGCGATCGAATTCGTTGCGCAACTGCCAAAAACCGAGACCGGCAAGTTGAAGCGCTTTGCCCTGCGTCAGCTGGCGCAGGCTGCAGCGGCGTCCTCAGGCGTCGCTGCGGAATGAGAGAAGGATAGAGAATTGTCCGTGACGTCAAAAGGCCCGCAGTTCGCGGTGCTGCCGACAGCAGCCGAGCAGGAAATCCGCCCCAAGGCGCAGATCCTCCAGCCATCTGGCTGGCCAATGCCGAAGGGCTATGCCAACGGCATGGCTGCTGACGGGCGGATCGTCGTCACTGGCGGGGTGATCGGCTGGGATGCCGAAGAGCGCCTCGCGGACGGCTTCGTCGCGCAGGTACGCCAGACCCTGAGCAACATCGCTGCGATCCTGGCCGAAGCCGGAGCACGGCCCGAGCACCTCGTGCGCCTGACCTGGTATGTCGTCGATATGGACGAATACCTGGCCAATCTGAAGGAGCTGGGCAGGGCCTACCGCGACGTCTTCGGAGCGCACTATCCTGCGATGGCCCTGGTCCAGGTGGTCCGTCTCGTCGAGAAGGCGGCGCGCGTCGAAATTGAGGCCACCGCCGTCATTCCTCGCTGAGCTCGGCCGTCCGGCGGCGCCCGCGCCTGCCTCCGGTGCTGATTTCGCTACGACGGATGAAATCTCCTTCCGAGACGACGCCGACCAGCTTGCCGGTATCGACGACGACCATAAGGCCGCTGACATGCCGCTTCAGCATGATGTTCGCGGTCTCGACGATGCTGATCTCGGGGCTAACCGAGATGACCGACTGCCTCACACCTAATTCTCAGGCTCTGCGTTCGGCGCGAGGTCGGAGGAGCGGAAGGGCTTGGCCCTGTCCAGTTTGCGGTAGGCCGCCGCGGCGGTTTGCAGCAGCTTCTTTTCCCGCTTGCGGTTGAGAAAGCGAGCGGCGGCCTCGAGACCGGCACCGTTCAGCGCGGCCGCCAGCGCTTGCCCTCGCGCATCGTCGTTCAATTGCCCGAGAGACTTTTGCGCCTTGCGCAATTGCTTGAGCATGGACTTCTGCTTCGTCGCCGCCCCGTCGGTGAACAGATCCGCGAGCGATTCGATCGAATAGGTCATCCGCTTGTTGAGCAGCCGCAGCTTGTGCCGTTTCTCGACGTCAAGGTTGCTCAGCTTCCGCGCCTTCCTGAGCAGCGTCTTTTCCCACGCCGCCAGCTGCGCCGTCGCATGCTCGGCGAGCGAACAGCGACGCAATCTGATGGCTTCCTTGCTGCGATGAGTCGACCAGGGGCCGCTCTCGATCCAGGCCGAGGTCTGCTCGACCAGGCGGCGATAGCGCGCGGATTGCAGCGCGCGCGCCAGCAGGCGGTGGCTCTCGGCGCGCTTCTCGTCCCAGTGCCGGAGCTCGGCGATCACGGCGAGCTCGTCGCCAGTCTCGGCGACGAGCCGCTCGATCGCCACGTCGAGGTCACGCACCATGCCGAGCTGGCTGTTGAGCCATTTCAGTTCGGCCCAGACATTCGGGCGCAGCGCATCGTCGACCATCGGCGAGAAGAAGCGGATGGCGGTGCGCAGATGTGTCAGCGCGATCCGGATCTGGTGCAGGGCATCGGGATCGCCGCGGCAAGTGCCGTCATGCTGGGCGAGAACGGCATCGAGGTGACGGCGGGCGATGATCCGGAACGCCGTGTCGCAGGCCATGCTGGGACTGAGGCGGCCGGGCAGTGCATTGCGCCGCATTGCCGGCATTGCGCGGGCGGCCGTCGAGGTCGTGCTGGGTCGCGCCATCCTTGCCCGCGTCAATCAGATTGCCTTATTTGCCCTCAGTGATTGCGTCCCGACAGCTCTGGAGCGTCTGCTCTTGTGTCCCGGATGCATCGATGGTCGCCCAACCGACATGACCGATATTATAGCGCTCCTGCTGCGCGGCAACCTCTTGCGTGGCGTCGGATGCATCTCCCCGGCGGCTTCCGATACGCGCTTGCCTCGTCGCGAGGTCGGCGACGAGGAACAGGCCGTTCAGCGGCACGTTGCGCTCGCGCGCCAGTGCGGCGATCGCGTCTCGTTCCTCCTCGGCGGCGAAGACACCGTCGATGATCGCCGAATGGCCTTGCGCCAGCACCCGCCGGGCGTACTGAGCCAAGGTGTCGTAGACGCGGGCCGTGACCTCTGGCGTGTATGCGGATGGTGGCAGCGGCTGCGTGTCCTTGACCCCGAACATCTGCTTGCGGACGATGTCGCTGCGCAGCACGATCGCCCCCGGCTGTGGCGTGACGATTGGTGCGAGCGCGCGCGCCAAAACCGTCTTTCCGGTGCCGGACAATCCCCCGACCGCGATCAGGCGCGGAGCGGGAGGATGGATCAGCATCCGGGCGAGGCCGAAATAGCGCCGTGCGTCGTCAAGGGTGCCGGGGTCGTCAGAACGCGGCGGCTTCAGCCGTGCCAGCGCCACCTGAGCGCGGATCGCCGCCCGGATCGACATGAACAGCGGCAGGACGGAGAGCGCGTCGAGATTGTCGTTTGGCGTCGCAGCGAGATATCGGTTCAAGACAACGTTGGCCGCGCGTGCTTGATCGTGGTGCAACAGGTCCATCAGCGTGAATGCGAGATCGTAGAGCACGTCGACTGTTGCCATCTTGGCATCGAACTCGATGGCGTCGAACAGGACCGGCTGTTCGCCGATCAAGACGATGTTCGCAAGATGCAGGTCGCCGTGGCAACGCCGCACGAAGCCGCGGTGGCTGCGCGCTTCAAGCAAGGTGCGGAGGCGCAGGAACATCGCGTGCGAGGCTCTGCCGAGCTGCGCGATTTCTTCAGCGTCAAAATGATTGTCCAGGCCATTGCTGTTGCCATCGATCAGACCAGGGATGGAGGAAATCCAAGCCCTGCCGTCCAAGTGGCCTGCCGCCGCATGCGAAGCCACGATCGCGTCGGCGGCGGCGGAGGCTAGATCGTCATCCAGCGGACCGGCCTTGGCCAGATGATCCAGCGTTTGGCTTTCGTCGAAGCGCGACATGTCGACCGCATACTCGATCGGCCGGCCGGGGCCGCCGATCTGCACCGACCCATCCGGCTCCTCCGTGATCGCCACGACGCGATGATAGATCTGCGGGGCCAGCGGCCGGTTGATCCTGATCTCCTCCTCGCAGGCCGCCTTGCGTTTGTCGAGAGTCGAATAGTCGAGGAACGGAAACTGCACGGCCCGCTTGATCTTCAGCGCGCGGTCGCCGTCGAGAAACACCGAAGCTGCGTGCGTATCGATCCGCCTCACACCCGGATGCGTGGCGGAATTGGTGAGAGCCGCAAAGATCCGGTCCTGGGTCGCGGACTCGTCTGTCATTCCTGCTGGCACATCCAGATGCGTCGGACGGCAGTCCGGCCGCAATCAGGTTACCCTCTGGAACGAGATGGTGGCCAGTCCTTGACTTTGGTCAACGTCCCTTCAAGCTGCCGGTACCGGGCTCGACGAGGATCAAGCGTCGCGACGAAAGCCGGACTACTCTGGCGGCCAAGGAAAAGCGATCCGCCATCATTCGCGTCTGAACGTTAGGGGCGGTGTGATAAAGACCGTCATTGGCCAGCCACCCTGCTGGGTTATGATCTCGCACTAAGCCGAACAGTTTGCGGCGCGATCTTCCACCATCGGAACCGCCAGCGACCGGGCGCATTTGCTTTCATGTCGACCTACCGCCTCAAGAATCTGCTGTCGCCGCGTTCCCTCGCGCTGATCGGCGCGAGTGCCCGCCCGGTCTCCGTGGGACGCGCCGTCCTGGAGAACATCCGCAGCGCAGAATTCAAAGGGGAATTCGGCCTGGTCAATCCGCGTCACGCCGAGATCGGCGGCATAGCCGCGGTGAAGAATCTGGACAGGTTGGACTTCGTCCCCGAGCTCGTGATCATTACTGCGCCGGCGCGGGAAGTTCCCGGCATCATCGACCAGGCCGGACGTCGCGGGTCGGCGGGCGCGCTGATCGTCTCGGCCGGGCTCGGCCACGGACCGGGATCCCTGCACGAGGCTGCTATCACTGCTGCCCGCAAATACGGCATGCGGCTGATTGGTCCAAATTGTCTCGGCATCATGATGCCTGGAGTGAGCCTCAATGCCAGCTTCGCAGCACACATGCCAGGCGCGGGAAGTCTCGCGCTGATCTCGCAATCGGGCGCGATCGCGGCCGGCATGGTCGATTGGGCGGCGCAGCGCGGCGTCGGTTTCTCCGGCATTGTCTCGATCGGCGATCAGATCGATGTCGACCTTGCCGATTTGCTGGACTATTTCGCGATGGATCACAAGACCCGCGCGATCCTGCTCTATATCGAAGCTATCAAGGACGCTCGCAAGTTCATGTCGGCGGCGCGCGCCGCCGCGCGCGTGAAACCGGTCGTCCTGGTGAAGTCCGGCCGGATGGCGCAGGGGGCGAAGGCCGCGGCCACGCATACCGGCGCGCTCGCCGGCGCCGACGCCGTCTATGACGCGGCGTTCCGCCGCGCGGGCGCGCTGCGGGTCTCCGATCTGCGCGAGCTGTTCGATTGCGCCGAGACGCTCGGCCGCGTTGAATCGCCGACGGGCAAGCGCCTTGCTATCCTGACCAATGGCGGTGGCATCGGCGTCCTTGCCATCGATCGATTGGTCGAGCTTGGCGGAATCCCGGCGTCGATCTCGGCGGACGGGCGCAGGAAGCTCGATGACGTGCTGCCGCCGACCTGGTCCGGTGCAAATCCCGTCGACATCGTGGGCGACGCCGACGCCTCGCGCTACGCGGCGGCGCTGGAGGTGCTGCTCGCCGATCCCGACAATGATGCCGTGCTTGTCCTCAACGTGCAGACGGCGATCGCCTCAGCGGCCGACATCGCCACGAGCGTGACGGAGTTCGTCAGAAAATACCGCGAGCAGCACCGCCAATGGGCAAAGCCCGTCCTTGCCGCCTGGGTCGGAGCCGATCAAGACATTATTCAGACGCTCTCCGGCGCGGGCATTCCGAACTACCCGACCGAGGACGATGCCGTGCGCGGCTTCATGTATCTGGTCCGGCACCGCGAGGTGGTGGAGGAGCTGAGCCAGGTTCCGCCGGCGATGCCCGATACGTTCGTGCCGGACGCGCTGGCCGCGAAGCGGATCGTCACTGCTGCGATCGCCGACGGCCGCAAATGGCTCGAGCCGGTCGAGATCAAGCACCTGCTCGAAACCTACGACATCGCGATGGTGCCGACCTATGCTGCGACCAATGTCGAGCAGGCGGTGGCCTATGCGCGCGACATGTTCGCGCAAGGCCTGACTGTCGTGCTGAAGATCATGTCGCGTGACATCGTCCACAAATCGGATGTCGGCGGCGTCGTTCTCAATCTGACCACGCCGGATGCGGTGCGCGCGGCTGCCACCGATATTCTCGACCGGGCCAGAAAACTGCGTCCTGAAGCCCGCATCGGCGGCGTCATCGTGCAAGCGATGGTGGTCAAGGCGAAGGCGCGCGAGCTGATCCTCGGTCTTGCCGATGACCCCACCTTCGGCACCGTCGTCGTCTTCGGCCGGGGCGGGACGGCTGTGGAGATCATCAACGACAAGGCGCTTGCGCTTCCGCCGCTCGACTTGCAACTCGCCCGCGATCTGATCGATCGCACGCGCGTGTCACGGCTGCTTCGCGCCTACCGAGACGTACCGGCAGTGAAGCCGGATGCCGTCGCCACGGTGCTGGTTAAGCTGGCGCAGATGGCCGCCGACATTCCCGAAATCAGCGAATTCGACATCAACCCGCTACTCGCGGACGAAACCGGTGTCACTGCGGTCGATGCCCGCGTCGCCGTGGCGCCGCCGCAGCGGAAGTTCGCCGGCTCCGGCCCGGCCAATTTCGCCGTTCGGGCCTATCCGTCGCAATGGGAGCGCCGCCTTGTACTGAAGGACGGCTGGCGTATCTTCGTGCGGCCCTTGCGCCCGGAGGACGAGCCGACCATCCACGAATTCCTGCGTCACGTCACGCCGCACGACCTCCGCCTGCGCTTCTTCGCGCCCATGAAGGAGTTCACCCACGAGTTCATCGCGCGCCTGACCCAGCTCGACTATGCGCGTGCGATGGCCTTCATCGCATTCGCCGAGGAGACCGGTGAGATGGTCGGCGTCGTCCGGCTCCACTCGGACTCGATCTACGAAAGCGGCGAATATGCCATCCTGCTGCGGTCCGATCTCAAGGGCAGGGGATTAGGATGGGCCCTGATGCAGCTGATCATCGACTACGCGAAGTCGGAAGGGCTCAAGACCATATCGGGCGACGTGCTCCAGGAGAACATCGTGATGCTCGAGATGTGCCGCCAGCTCGGCTTCGAGATCAAGCCGGATCGGACTGAGCCTGATATCTGCGAAGTCAGGCTGAAGCTCTGAGCTCACCCGCTAGGAGGGGCTTCAGCCGGTGATGTGACAGCACCCTTGGCCGACCGATGCCCGCCCGACCAGTTTCGGCCGTTCGGCAGCGCCTCAACGCAATCGCGACTTGCATTGCCTGCAATTCTGCAGCGACCTGAATGCATGACGCTCCTTCGGATGCCGCCCTTTCGCCTAACCGCGGCATTTTCGCGGCATTTGCCTAAAACCGCGCCCATGCTTTCCGGTTGAAAAGCCTGATAACGTTGACTACGCAGGAACCTCGATGCCTCGCAGTCTTAGGAGCCCCGTGGCGTGCCTCAGGACAAGACCGGCGACCCCCGACAGTCAGCGGGCAACAAACTATCGGTTCTGCGCAAGCACCCGATCTTCGCAGATCTGGAGCCGGAGGCGCTCGATCAGCTCTGCCGCTATGCCAAGCACACAACCGTGAAGCGCGGCGCGACGATCGCCGCCAAGGGCGATCCCGGCAACAATCTGTTCGCGGTGATTTCGGGAACGGTGAAGATCTCCTCTTCGTCGCCGGATGGGCGGAATGCCATTCTCAATCTGATCGGTCCCGGAGAGATCTTTGGCGAGATCGCGGTGCTCGACGGCGCGCCGAGGTCGGCGGATGCGACCGCGAACACCAATTGCGAGCTCTACATCATCGATCGCCGGGATTTCCTGCCATTCGTGAAGAGCCAGCCGGCGCTGGCGATGAAATTCATCGAGCTGCTCTGCGCCCGCCTGCGCTGGACCAGCCAGCAGGTCGAGCAGGTGATCCTGCAGAACCTGCCGGGCCGGCTCGCCAGCGCGCTGATCGGTCTCACCGAGGAGCGCAAGTTCGACTCCGGCAGCGGCACACTCGCGATCACCCAGCAGGAGATCAGCGAGATGGTGGGCATGACGCGCGAGAGCATCAACAAGCAATTGCGCGCCTGGGCCGGCCGCAATTGGGTTCGTCTCGAGCACGGCGCCATCGTTGTGCTGGATATCGATGCGCTGCGCGAACTCGCGGAGAGCGGCCTCTCCGGCGAGTGATATCTCAGACCTGATCGTCGAGGATGGCGACCGCGCGGGTCCAACCGGCGGAGGCGCGTTCGATCTTGACCGGGAAGCATGAGACCGTGAAGCCGGTCGAGGGCAATTGATCGAGGTTGTGCAGCTTCTCGAGATGGCAATAGCCGATGTGCCGCCCTGCCTTGTGGCCTTCCCAGATCAGGCCGGCATCCCTTGTTTCGGCATATTTCTTCGCGGTGTAGACGAACGGCGCGTCCCAGCTCCAGCCATCGGTGCCGGTCAGGCGGACGCCGCGTTCGAGCAGGTACATCGTGGCCTCATAGCCCATGCCGCAGCCGGAATTGACGTAATCGGCTTGGCCGAATTTCGCGCCGGCGCTGGTGTTGACGACCACGATCTCCAGCGGGGACAGCGTGTGTCCGATCCGTTTCAGCTCCTTCTCGACATCGTCGGCGCTCGCCACATAGCCATCGGGCAGATGCCGGAAGTCGAGCTTCACGCCGGGTTGAAAGCACCATTCCAGCGGCACTTCGTCGATCGTCCACGACCGTTCGCCGCGGTTCATCGTCGGATGGAAGTGCCAGGGCGCATCGAGATGCGTCCCGTTATGGGTCGACAGCGCGACCTGCTCGACGGCCCAGCCCTGGCCATCCGGAAGGTTTTCCGCCTTGAGGCCGTCGAAGAACTGCAGCATGCGCGGCAGGCCCTGTTGGTGATCGATGTACTGGATCGCCGGATGGTTGCCTGGCGGATCGGCAGTCACGTCGTTTCGGAGCGGCACTGAGATATCGATCAGCTTCCGCGGCATGGGCATTTCCCTCGATATGGTCCGCTGTTTCGAACATGTTGAGGGGGCTCGGTAGGCGGCGTCAAGTCACCTGCCGGCGACGTCGAGCCAGCCCGCCGTACCCCACCATAATGCGAATTGCGCCCGAAATTGATCGATGCAAGTCTGGCATTGATCAATGCTGGATTTGGCTTGGACTCAGAATGCCGCCCGCCCTACGGACGACATTGGCGCTTGACTTCACACCTGAAGTGGAGCGACCCCAGGCGGCCCGCAGCCGGCCGACAACGACATAATCAACTCAATCGACCAGGAGGAAAGCCCAGATGAAGACGCTCACCGGTATCATCACAGCCGTTGCCTTGGCGGTCTCAGCGCCCCTGGCGACCGCACGCGATTTCCGCTCCGCCGACATCCACCCCGTCGATTATCCGACCGTTGAGGCCGTCAAGTTCATGGGCAAGCAGCTCGCGGCGGCGAGCGGCGGCAAGCTCGGCGTGAAGGTGTTTCCCAACGGAGCCCTGGGCTCCGAGAAGGATACCATCGAGCAGCTCAAGATCGGCGCTCTCGACATGATGCGGATCAACGCATCGCCGCTGAACAATTTCGTGCCGGAAACCATCGCGTTGTGCCTGCCTTTCGTCTTCCGGGACACGCAGCACATGCGCACCGTCCTTGACGGTCCCATCGGCGATGAGATCCTGGCGGCGATGGAGCCGGCGGGACTGGTCGGCCTTGCCTATTATGATAGCGGGGCCCGGTCCATCTACACCGTCAAGGCACCGGTCAAGTCGCTCGCCGACCTCAAGGGCCTGAAGATCCGCGTCCAGCAATCCGATCTGTGGGTCGGTATGATCCAGAGCCTCGGGGCCAACCCGACGCCGATGCCCTATGGCGAGGTCTATACCGCTCTCAAGACCGGCCTCGTGGACGCTGCCGAGAACAACTGGCCGTCCTATGAGTCCTCGCGCCATTTCGAGGCCGCCAAGTTCTACAATGTCACCGAGCACTCGCTGGCGCCGGAAGTTCTCGTGATGTCGAAGAAGGTCTGGGACACCCTGAGCAAGGAAGATCAGGCGATGGTCCGCAAGGCGGCCAAGGAATCGGTGCCTGTCATGCGCAAGCTCTGGGACGAGCGCGAGCACGCCTCCCGCAAGACCGTCGAGGCGGCCGGCGTTCAGGTCGTGACCATCGCCAACAAGGCGGAATTCGTCGAGGCGATGAAGCCGGTCTACACGAAGTTCGCCGGCGACGAGAAGCTCCAGAGCCTCGTCAAGCGCATCCAGGACACGAAGTAAGCACAGCGGTGTCGGGTCCGGAGTCGCCTAGCGTGCGATGCCGGACCCTCGCGGGGAGACACGGGATGACAGATCCACACGTCGCAAGCCACGAGGCGGTCGCCGGACGCCCGTCCACCGGCTTGCTGTCGCGGGTCAATGCTCCCGTCGCGCGCGCGGGCATGTATCTGTCCGTGACCGGCCTGCTCGGCATCGTCATCATCGTGTTCTACCAGGTGTTCGGGCGTTACGTGCTCAATTCGAGCCCGACCTGGACGGAGAACCTCGCGCTGGTTCTGATCCTGTATGTCACCTTGATCGGCGCCGCTGTCGGTGTGCGCGATGCCGGACACATCGGCATGGACAGTCTCCTGGTGATGCTACCGGATCACATGCGGGAGAAGATCGAGCTCGTGATCCACGTCCTGGTGGCCGTGTTCGGCATTGCGATGGCCTATAACGGCTGGATCCTGGGGGCGTCGGTTGGAACGGTGAAGATCCCCAATCTCGGCCTGCCGGAGGTGATCCGTTACGTGCCGCTGATCGCCTCCGGTGTCCTGATCGTCTCCTTTTCAATCGAGCATATCGTTGCTCTCCTGCGCGGCGAAGAGGTCGTCCCCTCATGGAACTGATCATCCTCGGCGCCACGTTCTTCGGCTTCCTGATCCTCGGCGTCCCCGTCGCCTTCGCGATTGGCCTCTCGGCGATCTGCACCATCCTCTACGAAGGTCTGCCGGTTGCCGTCATCTTCCAGCAGATGATGTCGGGGATGAACATTTTCTCGTTCCTCGCCATTCCGTTCTTCGTCTTCAGCGGTGAGCTGATGCTGCATGGCGGCGTCGCCGACAAGATCGTGCAGCTCGCCAAAAATCTCGTCGGGCACATCCGCGGCGGGCTCGGCATGTCCAACGTTGTCGCCTGCACGCTGTTCGGCGGCGTCTCCGGCTCGCCAGTGGCCGACGTGTCGGCGATGGGCGCGGTGATGATCCCGATGATGAAGAAGGAGGGTTTCGACACCGACTACGCCGTCAACGTCACCACCCACGCCTCGCTGGTTGGAGCCTTGATGCCGACCAGCCACAACATGATCATCTATGCCCTGGCCGCCGGCGGCAAGGTCTCGATCGGCGCGCTGATCGCCGCCGGCCTGCTGCCGGCGCTGGTGCTGATGGTGTGCATGCTGGTTGCCGCCTACGCAGTCGCGGTGAAGCGCGGCTATCCGGCCGGCAAGTTTCCAGGCTGGGCCGAGGTCTTCCGCTCGCTCGCCGCCGCGCTGCCTGGCCTTCTGATCGTCGGCATCATCCTGGCGGGCATCTTATCCGGCGTCTTCACGGCCACTGAATCGGCAGCCGTCGCGGTCACCTACACGATCCTGCTGACGTTCTTCATCTACCGCACCATGACCTGGGGCAACTTCCTGCGTGCCGCCGCCAAGGCGGTGAAGACGACCGGCGTGGTGCTGTTGCTGATCGGCGTCTCCACCATGTTCCAGTATCTGATGGGGCTGTATGAAGTCGCCGATCTCGCCGGCGCGATGATGAGCAAGGTCTCGACCCAACCCTGGATCATCTTCCTGCTCATCAACGTCATCCTGTTCGTGCTCGGCACGTTCATGGACATGGCCGCGACCATCCTGATCTGCACCCCGATCTTCCTGCCGATCGCGATGAAGGCGGGCATGGATCCGGTGCAGTTCGGCATGCTGATGCTGATCAATTGCGCGCTGGGGCTGAACACGCCACCGGTTGGAACGACGCAGTTCGTGGGCTGCGCCATCGGCGGCATCTCGGTCGGCGCGGTGATGCGCACCATCCTGCCGTTCTATGCCGCGCTGATCGCAGCACTGATGTTCGTGACCTACGTCCCTGCGTTCTCGCTGTGGCTGCCTCGCCTGCTGATGGGCTACAAGGGATAGCAGCACCAGGGAGGAGCTATCAGTGACGGACTATCGCAAGCTTTTCGATCTCACCGGCAAGACCGCAGTCGTTCTCGGCGCCGCATCCGGCATCGGCAAGTCGTCGGCCGAGGCGCTGGCCGGGCTCGGTGCCCGCGTCGTTTGCGCCGATCGCGCGCTCGACGCGGCGGGAGCGACCGCCGCCGGCATTCGCGACAAGGGCGGCTGGGCGGAAGCGGCGAGCTGCGACGCCGCAAGCGCCGCGGACGTCAAGGCGCTGGCCAAAACCGTGATGCAGAAGTTTCCGCGGCTCGACATCGCCGTGACGACGCCCGGGCTCAATATCCGCAAGACCATCCTCGACTATACCGAGGAGGATCTCGATCGCGTCCTGAACCTCAACGTCAAAGGCACGGTCTGGTTCTTCCAGGCCTTTGGCCGCATCATGGTCGAGCAGAAGGGCGGCAGCATCATCGCCTGCTCCTCGGTGCGCGCAGTCACGATCGAGCCGGGCCTCGGCGTCTATGGCTCGACCAAAGCGGCGATCGGCCTTCTGGTGAAGGGCTTTGCCTCCGAGGTCGGGCATGCCGGCGTGCGCGTCAATGCGATCGCGCCGAGCATCGCCGAGACCGCGTTGACCGGCCCGTTCAAGCAGCGGCCTGACATCTACAATCTCTACGCCGGCCACACCGTGTTCAACCGCTGGAGCAGCGCCGACGAGGTCGCCACCGCGGTGGCCTATCTCGCCTCGGACGCCGCGAGTTATGTCAGCGGCAGCACGATGTTCGTCGACGGCGGCTGGACGGCCGTGGACGGCCCACCGACAGGCCTTACCCAGCTGCACAAATAGGCGGCCATCCGCATCTAGCAAGTAAAGCCCACGCGGCGGCGCAGCTCCTTCTGCTCTGCGCCAGTCAGCAGGGCGATCAGCGCGGCGGCCTCCTTTGGATGCGCGGCCCGCGCTGTCGCGCCGGCCGTGTACATGGTCACGAGCTCGCAGCCCGGCGGCAGCGATCCCGATAGCGCGATGCCGTCGGTTGCGATGATCTCGGTCGCCTGCGTGCAGCCGATCGGCCTTTGCGCGGTGGACGCCGCGAGCTCCCGCATCGCAGTCGCTCCGTTCGGAAAGATCATGAGGCGTGACGCGACCTCATAGCCAATGCCGAGCTGATCCAGCACCTTGGCGACATGCTGTCCCGCCGTCGAAGCCTTGGTATCGGGGACGTAGATCGCATCGGCGCTGCGTAAGACCTCACGCAGATCGGATTCGGTCCTCACCGTCACCCCGGGATCTCGGTTGCGGACCGCCAGTGCAGTCTCGACTTGGCCGATATCAGCGATCGAGGAGGCCGTGACAAGCTTTTCCCCGGTGAGCTTTGCAAGAAGGGCTTGCGTCAGGATCACGAGGTCCGCCGGTTTTCCCGCGCGCAACCTGTCGGCCATGATACCGACCGCGCCAAATTCGCCGTCGATACTGAGGCCGGTCTGCGCCTTGAAGGCGTCGGTGAGGCCGCGCACCAGCCCTTGCGCTGCGCCGCCGCTCAAAATGTTCACTGTCGTCACGATGCAAGCTCCGCAGCTGCAATGATCCTGTCGCGCGTGATTGGCAGGTCGCGCACACGCACGCCGAGGCAGTCGTAGACCGCATTGGCGATCGCTGCCGTCACCGGGCCGTGCGCGGCTTCACCGGCGCCGACCGGCTCGATCTCCGGCCGCTGGATGAGTTCGACATCCACTGCCGGCACTTCGCTGAATCTCAGGATCGGGTAGTCGGTCCAGGACGTCGATGTGATTCGCACCCGGTCGAAGCGGACACGCTCCTTCAGCACCCAGCTCGTTGCCTGGATCGCGCCGCCCTCGATCTGGTTGATGGCGCCGTCCGGATTGATGGCTTCGCCAACGTCGACGGCAAGCGTCAGCCGCTTCACGCGGATGTCGTCGGTCGATTTCGGCAATCGCGGCGCAGTAGGCTCCCATGTTCTTATAGCGCGCAAAGCCGACGCCGTGACCGATGCCGATTCGCTTCTGCGGTTTCCACGCCGCGCGTTGCGCAGCGGCGCGGATGACGTCCTTGGCGCGCTCGTCGCGCAGATGGCGCAAACGGAATGCGATCGGGTCCTCGCCGCGCAGGGCGGCGATCTCGTCCAGCAGGGATTCGATGGCGAACACATTGCCTTGTGCGCCGAGGGTCCGCAGCGCCGAGGTGCGTACCGGCATCGTCAGCAATCGGTGGCTCGTGATCGTCCAGGCCGGGAGGTCATAGAGTGGAACGGAGTTGCGATCAGCGCCGCCGCCATTGGCGACCGGCGGGTTGGACGAGATCATGCGCGGGTAGGGATTTGCGATCTCAGTCGCGGCAAGCAGCGCCGGCTGCGCCGCGCGCCCCGGCCGCGCCGCGTGGCCGTTGCTCCAGATGGTGTGACGCCAGCCGACGATCTCGTTGTCGGCGTCGACATCGGCCTCGATCTCGATAGCCATGGCCGCACCGAACGGGGCATGGGACATCTCGTCATGGCGCGACCATTGCACCCGCACCGGATGGCCGCCGGCAGCCTTTGCCAGCAGCACGGCGTCGAGCGCGACGTCGTCGGCCGCGTTGTGTCCGTAGCAGCCGGCGCCCTCCATGTGCTCGACGACGATGTTCCCGGCCGGCAGCTTCAGCACGATCGCGAGATCGGCGCGCAGCAGATAGATGCCCTGGCTGTGGGTCCAGACATGGACGCGATCGCCATCCCATTGCGCCATGGCGCAGGACGGCGCGATCGAGCCGTGTGCGATGTAAGGGCGGGTGTATTGCCGGCGCAGGGTTTGGGCCGGCTTGTTCGTCGCCGCCGCGGTCCTGATCTCGATGATGGTGGTCTCGACCGGCTGGCTTCTTAGGAAGCCCGTCAAATCATCTTCATCGGGCAGCGCATCGCCGGCCGACCATGTCGCGCCCTTGCGTAAGGCTTTCAGAGCGGCTTCCGCCGCTGCCTCGCTGTCAGCAACCACGCCGGCAAAGCCGCCGTCGCGAACGATCGTGACGAGAGCGGGGACAGCGCGCGCAGCCTCCTCATTGAGCGCAATCAATCTGGCGCCCGAGACATCCGGCCGCAGCACGCGTCCGTGCAGCAGGCCCGGCAGTGCCCAGTCGTGGATGAAGCGCGGCCGCGCGAACACCTTGTCGGGAATGTCGACGCGCTGCACGGAATGTCCGGCGACGAGACGCTCGGTGGCGCTTTTCGCTGTCGCGCCCGCGGTGACGTCGTGGTCCAGCGAGACCTCGCCAGCCAGCTCCCAATAGCTGGTGCTGACATTGCCCGGTCCCGAGATCGTGCCGTCATCGATACGGAGCAGCGCCGCATCGACGCCGAAGCGCTCCGATGCAGCAGTGAGGAAGCGCTGGCGCACCTCGGCGCAGGCGTGGCGCAGTGCGCGGCCGGATTGCTGGATCGACAGGCTGCCCGAGGTGACGCCTTCGTTCGGGCTCATTGCCGTCGAGGCGCGGATCATCTCGATCCTGATGATATCGAGATCGAGCTCGTCCGCCGCAATTTGCGCCAGCGCCGTGACGATGCCCTGGCCGATTTCCACTTTGCCGGGCGAGATCGCTACCCGGCCGTCGGCGGTGAATCGCACCCAGGACGATAGTTTTGGATTGGCTGCGAGGCTGGCCGACAGCTTCGGGGCAGGGGGCGACACATTCATGACGTCGCCATCTCCGATGCCGCCCGCAGCACGGCGCGGACCATGCGGTTGTGCGATCCGCAGCGGCACAGATTGCAGTCCAGCGCGGCTCTAACCTCGGCCTCTGTCGGTGACGGATTGCGCTTCAGCAGCGCCGCAGCGCTGATCAGGATCCCCGATACGCAATAGCCGCATTGCATCGCCTGTTCGCAGATGAAGGCACGTTGCAGCGCGTGCGGTTGCTCGACCGTGCCGAGGCCCTCCACCGTGATGACGTCCTTGCCGGCGACCGACCACATCGGCATGTCGCATGAAGCCATCGCGCGGCCGTCGACCATGACGTAACAGGCGCCGCACTCACCGGCGCCGCAGCCGAAATGCGCACTGTTGACACCGAGCCGGCTGCGTAGCACGTCGAGCAGGATCTGATCAGGATCGACATCCACAGCCATCGCTGCGCCGTTGAGCTGGAATTGAATGGCAGGCATTCTCGCGCTAAGGCCTCACGACTTGTCGAACTTCTTGACCACGTCGGCCCATTTCTCGATGTCGCCGCGCAGGAATTTTTCGAACTGTTCCGGCGTCATCGACATGGGCACGGCACCTTGTTCTGTCCAGAGCCTGATGATGTCGGGCCGCTTTACCATTGCGTTGACGGCCGCGTTGAGCTTGTCGATGACAGGCTTCGGCGTCCCCGCCGGCGCCATCAGGCCGAGCCAGATCGTCGCCTCGTAGCCAGGCACCCCGGCCTCGATCGCGGTCGGCACGTTCGGCAGCACGGCCGAGCGCTGCTTGCCGGTGGTGGCGAGCGCGCGGACCTGGTTCTCACCGATGTTCGGCGCCATTGCCGGCACGGCGTCGATCATCATCTGCACCTGTCCGCCGATCACGCCGCTGCGCGCCTCGCCACTGTTGCGATAAGGCACATGGACGATATCGACGCCGGCCATGACTTTGAACAGCTCGCCGGCCATGTGATAGGGCGTGCCCTGGCCGGAGGAGGCGTAGTTCAGTTTGCCTGGCTGCGCCCTAGCGAGCGCGATGAATTCCTGCAACGTCTTTGCTGCGACTTGCGGATTCACCACGATGACGAGATCGGAAGAGTTCACCGGCGCGACCGGCGCGAGATCGCGCATCAGCTCGTATTTGCGCTTGTCCGGCGTCAGCAGGGATTCGTTCGCGGTCTGGGTATTGGACATCATCAACAGCGTGTAGCCGTCGGCGGCCGCCTTTGCCGCTTCGACCGTGCCGATGACGCCGCCCGCGCCGGTGCGGTTCTCGATCACGAAGGGTTGGCCAAGGCTTTCCTGGAGCACGTTGCCGATCAGCCGGGCCGCGACGTCCGCAGGCCCGCCGGCGCCAAAGGGCACGATGATGCGGACCGAGCGGGTCGGATAATCCTGTGCCAAGGAGGAGGCCGCGGACAACGCGGCAACCACGCCGGCCGCCAGAGCCAGCATGAATCTTCGGGCTTTCATGCCCACCTCCCTGATGTCGTTCTTGTTGGCCGACACTGTAGCGGCAGGGGATGTGGACTGTCGACGGCTCACAAAGCCGCTCGTGCCGGGAATATCGCGACCGTGTCGGTGTGGCCGCGCCGCTCTTCGCAGTCGCGGCAGGAACCGGAAGCGCACGTGATCTGAGCAAATCGCATGGGCATTGCCGGATAAATGCCCTCGGCTGACGGGTATTTTGGTGTTACGAACTGGGACATGAACCAGCACGCCAAGATCGAAATCCGCCATTCGACCTGCCCGCATGATTGTCCCTCGGCCTGTGCCCTCGATGTCGAGGTGGTCGAGGGCCGCAGCATCGGCCGGGTCCGCGGTTCGAAGCAGCAGACCTATACGGCCGGCGTCGTCTGCGCCAAGGTCGCTCGCTACGCCGAGCGCATCCATCACCCCGAGCGGGTGACGTTTCCGATGCGCCGCATTGGGCCGAAGGGTTCTGGGCAGTTTGCGCGGATCTCCTGGGACGAGGCGCTGGATGAGATTGCCGATCGCTTCAATCAAGCCGAGCGCGAATTCGGCGCGGAATCGATCTGGCCCTATTACTACGCCGGCACCATGGGCCTCGTGATGCGCGACGGTCTCAATCGCCTCACCCATGTGAAGAAATATTCGCGCTTCTATCAGACAATCTGCGCCAATGTCGCGCGCATCGGGTTCGCGATCGGCACCGGCAAGATCGCCGGCGTCGATCCGCGCGAGATGGCGCTGTCCGACCTCGTCGTGATCTGGGGCACAAATCCCGTCAACACCCAGGTCAACGTGATGACGCACGCCTCGCGCGCGCGCAAGGAGCGCGGCGCCAGAATCGCTGCGGTCGACATCTACGACAACGAGACCATGAAGCAGGCTGATATCAAGATCATTCTGCGGCCCGGCACCGACGGCGCGTTTGCCTGCGGCGTGATGCATGTCCTGTTCCGCGACGGCTATGCCGACCGCGCCTACATGGACAAATACACCGATTGCCCTCGTGAGCTCGAGGCGCATCTGAAGACGCGCACACCCGAATGGGCCTCGGCCATCTCAGGCGTGCCGGTGGCCGAGATCGAGGCCTTTGCCAAGGCGGTCGGCGAGACCAAGCGGACCTTCCTGCGTCTCGGTTACGGCTTCACCCGCTCGCGCAACGGCGCGACGCAGATGCATGCGGCGCTCTGCATTCCCGCCGTGACCGGCGCCTGGCAATACGAAGGCGGCGGCGCCTTCTTCAACAATTACGCGCTCTGGCATTTCAACGAATCTATCATCGAAGGCCACGATGCGATCGACAAGACCACGCGCGCGCTCGACCAGTCGCAGATCGGCCGCATCCTCACCGGCGATGCCGAAGCCCTGCAGGGCAGGGGCCCGGTCAAGGCGATGCTGATCCAGAACACGAACCCGATGACGGTGGCGCCGGAGCAGGCGCTGGTACGGCAGGGCTTTGCGCGCGAGGATCTTTTCGTCGCGGTGCACGAGCAGTTCATGACCGAGACCGCCGAGATGGCCGACATCGTGCTGCCGGCGACCATGTTCATGGAGCATGACGATCTCTATTACGGCGGTGGCCATCAGCACATCTCGGTCGGGCCCAAGCTGATCGACGCACCCGGCGAATGCCGCTCCAATCACGAGGTCTTGCAGGGGCTGGCGCCGCGGCTTGGTGCGAAGCATCCGGGTTTCGACATGACGCCCCGCGAACTGATCGACGCGACGCTCAAGCTCAGCAATCACGGCGACATCGCCGGCTTGGAGGCTGATATCTGGCGCGACCTGCAACCCGATTTCCGCACCTCGCATTATCTCGACGGCTTCGCCCATGCCGACGGAAAGTTCCATTTCAGGGCCGACTGGGCGCATCCGCCGTTCGGTCAGACCATGGGCGATTTCGACAAGATGCCGTCGCTGCCGGATCATTGGGCGGTGATCGAGCACAGTGATCAGGCCCATCCATTCCGGCTCGCCACCAGCCCGTCGCGCAGCTTCCTCAACACGACTTTCAACGAGACGCCGTCCTCGCAGGCGCGCGAGGGCAGGGCGAGCGTGATGATCCATCCGCTGGATGCGGCCGCGCTCGACATCGCGGGCGGCGATGCGGTGACGCTCGGCAACAGTCGCGGCGAGACCACGCTGGTCGCAACGACGTTCGACGGCGTGCAGCGTGGCGTTCTGATCGCCGAATCCGTTCATCCGAACAAGGGTCATATCGGCGGCCGCGGCATCAACATGCTGACGGGCGCGGATACCATCGCGCCGATCGGCGGGGCGGCATTCCACGACAACAAGGTCTGGATCAGGAAGGCGGCCGCGGGCTGAAGCACGCTGTCGCTTCGATTGCTCTCTAAATTTGTGTCGAGGCGCTAAAGCGGCGCCTCGCCGCAGATTGCGCTTGCACCTCGCGCCCGAGCTGCCGCAAATGACAGCAAAACGGAGCCAAGGAAGCGAGCGTGCCATGAGCGACACCACAGCCGTGATTACCGAGAAGCGCGGGCAGGCGTTCTGGATCACCATCAACCGGCCGGAGAAGCGCAACGCGCTGAACGGCGATGTCATCGCCGGCATCAGCAAAGGCTATCGCGACGCGCATGACGACAAGGACGTCCGCGTCATTGTGCTGACGGGCGCGGGCGACAAGGCGTTCTGCGCGGGCGCCGACCTGCAGAATTCCGGCGCGGCTTTCGCGATGGATCATTCCAAACCAAATGTCGACTATGCGGATCTGCTACGTTTGTCACAGAACGCCACCAAGCCTGCGATTGCGCGGGTTGGCGGCGTCTGCATGGCCGGCGGCATGGGCCTATTGTGCATGACCGACATGGCGGTTGCAGCCGATCACGTCATCTTCGACCTGCCGGAGGTGAAGGTCGGCGTGTTCCCGATGCAGGTCCTGAGCCTGCTGCAGAGGATCGCGCCGCCGCGGCTTGTCAACGAATGGGCGCTCACGGGTGAGCCGTTCGATGTCAAGGCGGCGCAGGCCGCGGGCCTCCTCAATTACGTCGTGCCTACGGCCGAACTCGACGCCAAGGTCGACTGGCTGATCGGCCGCATCGTCGACAAATCGCCGACCGCGATCCGCCGCGGCAAATACGCCATGCGCGCCATCGCGTCGATGTCTTTCGACGAGAGCATCGCCTACACCGAAAGCCAGATCGCGCTGCTCGCGATGACCGAGGACGCCAAGGAGGGATTGAAGGCGTTCAGCGAGAAGCGATTGCCATCTTGGACTGGAAGATAGGCGATCATGTCAGGGCACGGTTTGGATGCTGTGGTCCTTCAAAGCAGCTTTATTCCGAGGAGTGATCGGCGTTTAGTCCAACAAGGAGCGCTCTTCTGCGCTGCTCGCGACGCTTCTTTGTGGCTGTGATCAACTGTTTGCCGGTGCGCTTGGCGTAGGTTGGCAGTTGGCGGCTTGATCTATGACGGCCTGCGGCACGCAACTCTGCGTCCGTGAGATCGCTATCGGCACCTTCGGTGAAGCCTCCGTGCCGGAAGGAAGTAAAGGAAAGTTCCTGACGAAGGTCGGCCGCTGCGATGATCTTTTTCACCACGCTGCGCAGATAGCGCAGGTCCTTGCGCGGCGTAATCCATGGAATCGGGGTTACCGACCGACGATGGGCATGGTCACGCCGGAATACCAGCCCCGGGAGCGAGGTCTTTTTCATCTCGTCGAGCTCGTCCATAAGTTCAGGAAAGAGAGGGGCGCCCGTTTCGTCTAACAGTGGCCACCAGGCTTCCTCTCCATTCTTTGGGTGCACGATCCTGACGCTGTTTGGCCGTTCGCTAGGACGGTAGTGCGACATGTCGAAGGAGCCAAACACGTGCTGCTCTCGCTGCAGCCACTCCCATGACAACAAAGCAGCAGTTGCGATGGAGCGATAGTCGAGCCTTTTCGCGGCAGCCCTGAACGCGACGAGTTCATCCCAAGTTGCGGTTGGTGTGGGCCGTATCGGCTGGCCGGGCGCACGTGATCTTAATCCCATGCGTGAAAATGGATTGCTCGCTGGTACCATTTTTTCTTGAGCGCGCTGCCCGACGAACCAGGCCCGCCGGCAGCTCGCCATGGCCACATTTGCGTAGCGACGACGCTCGCGGACGACGACCTCTCCATTCTTGCCTACTTTTGTTACGACTAGCAGCTTTCCATAAACTGCGTCGACGAAAGCCTTTGTAAAATCGGACAATTGCTTCGACCCAACGCGACTTCCATCTTTCAGCTCGTGATTGGCAAAGAGCGCGAGACTCTTTTTGTACTGCCGCTGAGTGGTGCTTTCGATTTCGCCCCACTTCTGGTGAGCTTGGTAGATGCCGACCAGCCAATCGAACGTGCCGGGCTCGGGAGAGGCCGGCATCATGTCACTTAGACCCCGTGAGCGCCAACTCTCGAATGCCGGCAAGAGGACTTTTTCAACCCGCTCGACGGCACCCGCATAATCGCTCCCTAAAGCTTCAGGCCTCAAATGGCAGCCCTGCCGACGAGCCCAGGTTGGCGGCGCGAAATAGTAAGCCACCGTATTGTTCGCCAACAGTTTTCGTTGACAATATCGAGGAAGCTTCGGTGCCGCATCAAGTGACATCATACCAGACATAAGAGATCCTCCGGCTCCCTGGCGTCTCTTCTTCCAAGAGGTGCTGCGAAATGGTCCATGGTCGCCTTCGACCAGACTGGCTCCCGCAGCCGTCCTGTTCCACGACAGCTGACCGGTGGCGGCGCATCTCCTCGGCGGATCGCGCACGCAAGTTCGCCTGTGTCTTCAAAGTCCAGGTAGGCGGCCGCCATATCCGCTCTCATCATCGCTGGCCAGGTTCCAGCGGGTGGGTAGCGAGCAGGCAGCGCTGTGCGTCGTGAAGGTGGGCGGTCTGATCTCACTGATGGGGCCGCTTAGGTCCAACAAGAGTCGAATTCACTGAACGACGACGTCCGATCTGGAAGATCTAGATTGGGCTCGACTCGTGATCAGTGGAGCGAGAGTCGCGGTGGGTCATAAAACGAACTTTTACGATGAAAGACTTTTCCGCTCTACTGCGCAGTGCCGCCGTGGGGGGCATAGGCCAGATTAACGCGCGAAAAAGAGGCCTAGCGTGCAGTTCTCGGCGAGAACCAATTCTGACCGGCGAAATCCCCGAAAGCGGAGCTAATGGTATCTCCGTTCGCGGAGTGGGGCGCCGCTAGCAGGCAGTCAACTGCTCTAGATGCATCATCAATGGACTTTCCCACAGATTCGCCGGTGAGCTTGCACTGAATCTGTCCGAGCGTTGTACGGTGTCGGAATGTGGTGGACGCAGACCAAATGATCGGGCCGGTCTCTTATCGACCCATGCGGGGATTCCCGACCACCTCGTTGCATAAGCAAGCCGTGAACTGACGCCTCTATCTACATGCTTGAGGCGATCGGCCGATTCAAAGCCGAGTTTGCAACCAGAGGCGACGCCGGTGAAGGTGAGAAGAACAACATTCTCCCATGCTCCAGATCAGGATTGTGGAATGGAGAGGAGTGCGCGTAAGGAAATGTCGGCCCTCCGATTGGCGGATTCTTTCGCTTGCGCGCGTGCGGCTGCCGCCGCACCGGGCTCTCGTTGAAACCGAGCCGCTCTGCGTCTCGGCCGTCCGGCTTCGATCCCTCGCGCAAAGACTTGCGGAGCTCCTCGCCGGGGGCACTCGGGAAAGGGGCTCGCCTGCGGCGATCGCTATCACTGCCCCGTTCCCGGGTGCCGCTATTGAACCGGTCTCGTCGCTGCACTCGGACCCGCGTGCCCCTTCGGGTCGCTATGCTCACGCTCTCCGGGTGCCATTTTCAGTTGAGGCGACTTGCCATTGGCGCGCGCCTGGTCACGCCTGCAGCCCTAGGCACCTCAATCCCATCAAGAATGGGACGAAAGGCGGCTGCGTCGTAGATTGTCGCATTTTCTGATGCAAACGCCGAGCTTGCCGTGGCGGGTTATACGACAGCCTTCGAAAGAACAACGTGATGGTGCGGGCTTCTTCACAAGCTCGCAAGGTCCTGAACTAACTCCTTGGATCCTTGCCGGAGCCTGAGGTCGATATGATGACCACCAGCGGCGCGGGAGGCGGGAGGAGAGTGAAAGGGTTGCGGCGGTTTTCCGCGATGGGTTGGAGGCCGAGAGAGTGGCTCCCGGCAACCCGTCGTGGAGCATCGAGATGACGGAGGCTGTCCAAAAGATCACCCTGTCGCCTTCGCGCGACATCCCCCTCGAACAAACTGGTACACAGACAATCGAACGTTCGGCGGCTCGCGGCCGGAAGTTCGATCGAGCAATTCGCCAAAGTATCACGCACCGTTCGCTGCTGCAGAGCCTCAATGTACGGCCGATTGTGGAGGCGGAAGGCAACGAGACTGGCATGCTTGAGGTGCCGGCGGACGGTCTTCGCTACCCGCGCGCTCGGACTTCTCACGATGCAGAAGCGAATGGCGAAGGCGCAAGCCGTTCCTTTTATCGTGCGCGAGGGGGCATCAATGGAGACGAGATCATCTCTTGGAAGCTGCGCATGTTCGTGCCCACGGACGCAAGCGGCACCGAGATCCAGTCGAAAGTGCTTGACAGCTATCCGCTTGCACCCATCGGCGAGCAGGAGGCTGCGTAATGTCTCGCGATGCGTCTGAATTGGCACGCCGCCTCGCGCGCGAGGCGGAGGCGGTGTGCCGACACTATCTCTCCAATGGCAAGCGGTCGGGTCGGTACTGGGTCGTCGGCGACGTCCACAACACCCCGGGCCGCTCGCTGTTCGTGCGGCTCCAGGAATCACCTAAAGGCCGACCTGGCAAGTGGATAGATGCTGCGACCGGTGAGCATGGCGACCTCCTCGACATCATCCGCGAAAGTCTGGGCTTGCGCGACTTCCGCGAGGTGGCCGCGGAGGCAAGGCGCTTCTTGAAATTGCCTCGCGCTGAACCGGAGCTCGTCTCAAAGCCTGTCGGTCCGGCAGCACCGGCCGGATCGCAGGAGGCCGCCCGTCGGCTCTTTGCAATATCCAGCTCGATTGAGGGGACTGTGGTCGAGACTTACTTGCAAGGGCGCGGAATAGCCCATGTGCATCATGGCGGCAGCTTGCGTTTCCATCCACGCTGCTACTATCGGCCGGACGAGCACCTGCCGACCGAGACCTGGCCGGCGATGATCGCCTCTGTCACGGACCTCGATGACAGGATCACTGGCGTACACCGTACCTGGCTCGACCCGGACGGCTTTGATCGCGTTCGGCTGGGCAAGGCTCCGATCGATACGCCACGACGCGCGATGGGTGACCTTCTCGGCAATGCCGTTCGTTTCGGCGTGGTGGACGACGTGCTCGCCGCCGGCGAGGGCATCGAGACCATGCTGTCGCTGCGCTACGTGCTGCCGACGATGCCGATGGCCGCTGCGCTTTCGGCCAACCACCTCGCGGCCATGTTGCTGCCGTCTGGCTTGCGTCGGCTCTATATCGCTCGCGATGCCGATGCCGCCGGTGATACGGGGCTCGCCGTTCTGACCCAGCGCGCAGCAGACGCCGGCATTGAAGCCATCGCGTTGTCGCCACGGCTGGGCGATTTCAACGAAGATCTGCACGTCTTCGGTCTTGACGATCTCCGAGCGGCCTTGCGGATTCAGCTCGTACCTGAGGATGTCGTCCGCTTCCTGCATTCGTCGACGGTGCCCGCGGAATAGATCCCGACGGTTCGATCGACCGTGACAGCTCGGTCATGGGTGAGGCCAATACCGGTAGAGGGCGCGACCTTTGCGCCTTCTAAAGGCGATCGGACGGCAAGCGGCCCGGGCCGGCAATGGCTGCGTCCGGCTATTTTCCGCCGCGCGCCGGAAATTGAAACACACATCATATGTCTAGCCAGCGCGCTTTGCATCGCGAAGCAAAATAGCCGGCCTCCGCCATCCTCCGCTGCCGCTTCGGCCCTTCGGGTTCTGGCCCGTTCCGCCCGCCGTCTGAGTGATCGCCACGAAGGCCGCGAAGGGCGCGGCCAAACCCGGCAAAGGACCTCCTTCCATGACCGACCATGACGACGTCGAGCCGCCGCACGCCTCCTCTCCGACCGACCATGTCCTCACCGAACTACAGCTCTTCGGTTACCGTCCCTTCGACGACCAGCCTGATCCGAGACCGCTTCCCGAAGGCAAGACGATCTCCGGTGCCGTGGCCGATATCTTCGATGCCCTGGTTGCGACTCTGAACGACACGCGGCTCGAGTCGGACCTTGACGATCTGCTCTGGTCGACCGTCAACTTATTCCATCGTGCCGTCGATCGAATCGAACGCCAGCTCGACGACAACGAGCAGGCGCAGCACAAGAGCCAGCGCGAGCAGAACGGCTCTGAAGTACGATCGGTCGAACTCGAGCGCCTCACGGCTGAAGGCATCACGCTGATCGAGCGCCGCAACTGCCTTGAGCTCTTTCGCGACCAGGCCATCGAGCGATTTGAGGTCCACACCGGCTCGGCCTGGCGTCCTCGGTCGGGATCATTGGTCAATCACCGAACGCTGACCGCAGCGATGATCGACTCCCGCGACTTCATCGCAGCAAAACGCCGCGCCGAGACCGAGGTCCTGGTGCCATCAGGGCCGAAGATCGCACTCACCGGCGGGCTCGACTTCAACGACCATCACCTCATCTGGGATCGCCTCGACAAGGTTCATGCCAAGCATCCCGACATGGTGCTGCTCCATGGCGGCTCGCCGAAGGGCGCCGAATTGATCGCATCCAAATGGGCGATCAATCGCAAGGTGCCGCAGATCGCTTTCAAGCCCGACTGGACCAGGCACGCCAAGGCGGCACCGTTCAAGCGCAATGACGCCATGCTCGAGCTCCTGCCGATCGGCGTCATGCACTTCCCGGGCACGGGAATTCAGGACAGCCTCGCCGACAAGGCGAAGCGGCTCGGCATCCCCGTCTGGAAGTTCGGCGGCGCATGAGCGCCGCCTTACTCGCCTGTAAGACGACCAAGGTGGAGTTGCACGCCGCAACTTCGCCTCGTTTCGATATTAGGTCCGAAGCCGCGCCGCGGTGGTGGTGGAAGGCGCGACTGGTACATCTATGCACATGGAGCCACCACCATGCTCGCCCTTGGGCTTGTTCTCAACACGCTCGGCATTGGCTTGTTCTGCTGGGTGATCTTTGCGTTGGCGGTGTATGCGCTGCCTTTTTTCGTCGCACTCAGTATCGGGATGTTGGTATTTCATGGCGGCGCCGGCGTCGTCGGCGCGCTGCTTATTGGATTGGCCTCCGGCGCACTGACGCGTGATATCGGTCAGGTCGCCGTCGCCCTCAGTCGGATCCGGACGTTGCGCATCACGATCGCAGCCGCATTCGCCGTCCCTGCGGCCATCGCTGGCTATCATGTGATGTTCGCCCTGTCGCAGATCGGGGTGCCTTCGCTAGCTTGGCGCGAGGCCTTCGCTTGCCTGCGTGCGGTTTGCATCGGCGGCACGGCATGGACGCGCTTGACCGTTTTCGCGAAGACCCGCCTGTTGGAGTCGGCCGGGGTGGCGGAGAATATGCCTCGACCGGTGCTCACAGCAGCCACGCATGAGCGATGACGCTTCGTCGCCATCATCGGTCGAGCAAGGCCGCACAGGGCGCCCGTTGAACGAGGGATCATCGAGCTTGAGGGAGAGGTAATCCCGCTCTTCCTCGTAGCCTTTTGATCCGCCTGGTCCACATTGCTGCGGTGGAGCGGCGCGCCGCTCTCGATCATTCCTTCCGGGACGATTCCGCCCTTTGCAGCAGATTGTTTCTCTTTCTGCGCCGAACCGTACCAACCTCTTGTGCAGCTCAACCGAGCTTCGCCAAGTCTTCTCCTTAAGATTGCGGTTCAGCACGCGGACGCACGTGGCCTCTTTGATGGCTTGATCTGGCCGAAGACCGGCTTCGCCTCGATCGTCTGAGCCGCAACGCCGTTGCTGCGACTTTCTTCCCCTGGGCTTCGCCCATTCCTCGCGAGACAAGAAAGTCACCTCAACGGCGTCCTCCGCTGCGCTCCGGCCCGCGAGCGGGTGCGTCGCCGATCGTCCTCGGCCTCTAGATCGCCATCGAGGCCGCAGTGGTCGCGGGCTCGAAACACAACAGGAGAAGTGACATGGCTAACATCGGTTCTTTCAAGAAGGTCGGCAACGACTTCCAGGGCGGGATCGTCACCCTGAGCCTGCAAGCCAAAGGCGTCCGCATTGTCGCCGAGACCAACCGGTCCAACGACAACGCTCCCAGCCACCGCATCTATGTGGGACGCGCGGAGATCGGCGCAGCCTGGTCGAAGCGCTCCGAAGAGGGCCGCGATTACCTCTCGCTCAAGCTCGACGATCCCTCCTTCAACGCGCCGATCTACGCGAACCTGTTCGATGACGAGAGTGGTGAAGGCTACACCCTCCTGTGGTCGCGCCCGCGAAAGAATGGCGAGTAGGCCCACTCCACCAAGCCCCGTCCGGCCCGCCGGGCGGGGCTGCTCATTCTTCCAGGCATCAGCAATGGAAGGGAATAAGCCACCGATAAGGAAAATGTAAGCCGCTCGTAAAGCGCACTGGGCCGAGCTTCGGCAGTCTAGGCAGGCGAGAAAACGCGGCGGAGGCGACAATGAGCTACGGAGCGAGACAGCAGGTACGCGCATAGCGCGCCTGCAACATCGTACAGAGGAAGCAATGTTCACGAGAATGCATGCAGCGCTGATACTTTGCCTGATTGCGGCGGCGACTCCGGTGCTCGCTCGTGATGACGGGCGCTACGCCAACTCGCCGCTAAAGTCATGGTTCGAAAGCCTGCAGAGTGACTTTGGGCAGTGCTGCACGAATGCCGACGAATACATGGTCCTTGATTCGGATTGGGACTCTGATCGCGGACATTATCGCGTCCACATCGAAGGCGAGTGGGTCGTGGTTCCTGACGGCGCCGTCGTAAAGGAGCCGAACCGTGCCGGGCCGACAATGGTATGGAAATATTACATCGACGGCCACCCACGGGTTCGTTGTTTCATGCCCGGCAGCATGACCTGATCCATGCTCAAGGACGTAAGGAGGCTTGGCGGGCAAGGCGGACACTTGGCCAACTCGCGAACGGCGAAGTGAAGCCTCGCGGGGAGGGCAGTTCTCGGCGGAAGATTCGCGTGGGGTGGTGAGGCGGAGCAACAGTACAAGTTCGCAAGATTGAGTTCTCAGCCCCCGATTGGCTGCTTACCGTTCACTTCTCGCGAAGTCCTGCATTGCGCAAACCCTCGGCTATCCGGATCCGCTGTTCGAGACAGATCGGATTGTCTGTTGGCGAACTGGCGTGGAATTGGGCGATGCTGAAATTGGGATCGAGAACGAGGCCCGCCTGCAACGAAGCCCGCGCTTCCTCGATCCGCCCGAGATGCGCCAGCGCCGCGGCTAGATAGAAGTGAACGAACGCCGCGACATTCCGGTTGTTCTCGATCGATCGCTTGAACCAGTTGACCGCAGCCTCATCGGCGGCAAGATATGACTGCGCGACGCCCGCGGTATTCATCCAGCTAGATGCCCGGTTGTCTCGGGGAGACAGCCGAAATGCATTCATGATGCAGGCTTCGGTTTCCTCAGCCCGGCCCAGATAGCACTTGCCAAGTCCAATCCACGCGTGAGCGGCGGCTAGATTTCGATCCAACGCCAAGGCGCGCTCGCATTCGGCGATACCCTGGGCGGCGCGCTTGGTGAAAATCTGGGTCACACCAACGATGCAATGCGCCATCGCGTGATCTGGCGTGTGTGCCAGTATCTCGGCCAGGGACGCCTCGACAGCCAACAGGCGCGCGGTTCGGTCGCTGGTCATCATGGACGTGCCCCGCATGGCATCGACGAATGCCATCCCAACCATGGCCTCAACGTTGCCGGCATCCAGGCAGAGGGCCCGTTCGAAGAACTTGCGCGCTTGCGCCAGGATTGTGGGGGCTCCTCCCCGGTTCACACTGGCCATGCCCTGGAAATACAGATCCATCGAATCGGGATGTGGCGCCCGCGCCGCCCGGCGGGCCTCGGCAGTGACCAATTCCGTTCCGAGCTGGCCCGCAAGGCGCGCACCGATTTCGTCCTGCATATCGAAGATATCGGCGATCGGCTTATCGAATCGTTCGGCCCAGAGATGATTGCCGGTTTCGGCATCGATGAGCTGGACGTTGATGCGCATGCGGCCTCCACCCCGCTGCACAGAACCTTCAAGGACATAACGAACGCCAAGTTCGCGACCGATCTGCTTCAGATCGACATGCTTTCCCTTGTAGGTGAAGGCAGTGTTGGGACCGATCACGAAAATACCGGCCATGCGTGATAAATCCGTCGTCAGGCTCTCGGTCACGCCGTCGACGAAATATTCCTGATCGGGGTCAGGGCTCAGATTGGCGAACGGCAGAACGACAAGTGAGGGTTTGTCAGGGACGGCGAAGGCGGTTCCCGGCGAGGCGCTCGCGATGGTCGCGCTCGCCGGATCGGGCATTTCATGTACCGTGCCGACGAACCGGAAGCCCTTGCGCGGAAGGGTCTTGATGAGACGTTGCTCATCGCCGGAGTCACCAATGGCCTTCCGCGCTGCATTCAGGCGAGTGGTCAGAGCCACATCCGAGACAGCGCGGCCTTCCCAGATGGTGCGTATGAGGTCGTCCTTGCTGACGACGCGCTTCCGATTGTCGATCAAATAGCCGAGCAAGTCGAACACCTGCGGCGCGATGGCGATTACATCCGTCCCGCGACGTAGCTCGCGCCGATCGGTATCGAATGAAAAATCTTCAAAGAAATAGCGCACGCCACTTCCCCGCAACCGCGATAAATCATCGATGTTCTTTCAACCGAGCGCAAGAATAAGCTGACGGTAAGGAAAAAGTAAGCCGGAAACCAAGCCAGCCCCATCCCCGCCGTGGTACATGCAAACGTGGAGCGGGGGCCGAGCCATCAAACCGCGGTGAGGAGACAGTTGATGATCACACGTCGTGATTTATTGACAGTGGCGGCGGCTGGCGTCGCGTTCTCCGCCGCGAACATCGCGAAGCGGGCCACCGCACAACAGCTCGCAAGAACCGCGCATATATTGTCGGGTTTCACGCCCGGGCTGCAGGACGCCCTGGCAAGGCTCGTTGCCGGCCAGATGAAAGATTATGCGGAAACGATTATAGTCGAGACCCGGCCGGGTGCAGGCGGTCGTGTCGCGGTTGAGGCGGCGAAAACGGCCGACGCCGACGGATCGGTCATGCTGCTGGCGCCGCTTGGATTCATGATCTTGTTTCCGCACGTCTACAAGACGCTGAGATACCAGCCACAGGATTTCACCCCGGTCTCGACCATTGCCTCGACCCCGACATTGCTGACGGTCGGTTCGAAGGTGCCAGGCGAGGTGAAGACCCTTACAGATTTCGTCGCTTGGTGCCGCGCCAATCCGAAACAGGCCACTTACGGCACGCCGGGTGCCGGGACCACCCTGCATTTCCTTGGTGCGATGCTGGGGCGCACTGCGGGCTTCGATTATCTTCACATACCCTATCAGGGCAATGGCGCGATTCAGGATTTGCTCAAAGGCGAGATCGCGTCGGCGATCATGCCTGTGGGCAGCTCGCTCGGCCTCGTCCAATCCGGAGATATTCGTGCCTTGGCCACCACCGGCCCCGCGCCGCAGCCCATTCGTTCCCGCGGTACCGACGGTGAGGGAAGCCGGCTATCCAGCGCTAGAGGACCTCACATGGTATGGGTTCTTCCTTCCCGCGAAGACGCCGGCCAACGTCGTCGAAAAGCTCAATACTGTCATCCAGGAGACGCTACGCACCGACGAGGTGAAGTCCGGCATGGGAAAATTGGCGGTCGAGCCCGACGCGATCGCCATGGGAGACTTTGCCCGGCTGATCGCATCCGAATCCGACCGGTGGAAAGCGATCGTACAGGCAACCGGCTTCGCCCCAACCGATTAGAAGCCGGAGATCGGACCGACGGAAGTTGTTTCGGTTTTAGGAACCATCGGGAGAATACATGGGCCAATCAGAATCCATCCATGATCTCGTGCAGTCGCATCGCATCACGGCGGTGATCTATGTAGCGGCGAAGCTCAATCTCGCCGAGGCCATCGGAGAAGATGCGAAATCGGCCGCCGAGCTCGCCGGGCTGGTGTTCACGGACGAGCGCGCGCTACGCAGACTACTCGTTGGCATGACAACTGTCGGCCTCTGCAAGCAGGTCGACCGGGACCGATTTTCCTTGACCGATCTTGGGCGGCAGCTCGACGGCAGCGCCGATCAATCTTTCAAGGACTGGGCTCTCTTTGAGGGCGAGATGCTCGTGCAAACTTGGAGCGGACTAATCGATTCGGTTCGCACCGGGAAAAGCGCGACCCAGCTTCGGGGAGAAGGCGACGACCGCTATGCCGCGGGAGGCAATTCACCGGAAAGGATCGCTCGGTTCAACGGCGCGATGGTTAATCTCACGCGGACTGTGGTTCCTAGCATCGTTGAGGCCTTCGACTTCTCGACCGCGCGTGTCGTCCTGGATGTGGGCGGGGGCACCGGCGAACTGCTCGGCGGCGTGCTGCGCCACCACCCCGGTCTTGAAGGGATAGCCTTTGACCTTGCACGCTGCGAGGAAGGTGCGCAGGCACATTTCGACCGTCTGGGTGTCGCAAATCGCTGTCGCTTCGCCGCCGGTAACTTCTTCGAAACGGTCCCATGCGGCGCCGACACGATCTTGATGAAGAGCATCATCCATAATTGGAACGACGATCGTTGCAGGATCATCCTGCGCAACTGCCGGGATGCACTTCCGTCCGGCGGCAAGCTGATCATTATCGAACGGATCATGCCGGAGCCTGCCGTGGCCGACCCCGAACACCGTTCGCGCGCCATGAGCGATCTCAACATGCTGCGGGGAACCGGCGGCGTCGAACGAACGGAATCCGAATACCGCACCCTGGCTGAGTCTGCCGGCTTCATTTTTGCCAGAACGTCCGGCGCCGGTGCGTTCAGCCTGATCCAGTTCGAGAAGGTCGCCGGCTGATCTCGGATAATTTAAATACACCGCAAAGCCGATTTCTCCGTTTGGAGGGAAACCATGTCACGCAGAATATCGCGACGGCAATTTGCGGCAGCGACGGCCATGTCATCTGCCGCGCTCATCGCGGCGCCTCATGTGCGCGGTGCTTACGCTGCCGGCAAGCTATCGATGGGTCTCTGGGATCATTTTGTGCCCGAGGCCAACAAGGCGTCGGGCGATCTCATCAAGGAATGGGCTACGAAGGAAAAAGTCGAGGTTCAGATCGATTACATTACAACCCAGGGCAACAAGCTCTTGCTGACCATCGCCGCCGAAGCCCAAGCGAGAGCTGGCCACGACATTCTCGCGATGTCGACGTGGCGGCCTCACACGCATGCCGAGCAGCTCGAGCCGGTCAACGATATCATGGAGCCGATCATCAAGCAGAACGGCGAAGTTAACGGCGTCGTGCAGTATCTCGGCCAAGTGAACGGCGTGTGGATGGCCATTCCGGCTACGGCTGGTAGCCAAATCCAGGCTGCATGCTCTCGCATCGACCTGGTGAAAAAATACACCGGCATCGACGTGCAGGACATGTATCCGGCCGGAGAAGCGCCGAGAGCCGACAATTGGACAACAGAAACTTTCCTGAAGGCAGCAGAAGCCTGTCACAAGGGAGGATTTCCCTTCGGCATCGGATTGGGCGAGACGATCGATAGCGTGGCTGCCGCCGGCGCATTCTTCCAGTCATTCGGCGCACAGCTGGTCGATGCCAACGGCAAGGTCACCGTCAAGACCGACGAAATGCGCCAGGCTCTGGAATTTTACAGGAAGCTGATCGCGTTTCTGCCTCTCGACGTAGCGGCATGGGACGATGCATCCAATAACAAATGGCTCATCTCCGGCAGAGGAGCGCTGATCATGAATGCGCCTAGTGCCTGGGCGGTGGCGAAGCGAGATGCGCCACAGATCGCCTCGCAATGCTGGACCCACGGCTTCCCGGCAGGTCCGAAAGGCCGCTTCGCGCCGTATCTGCCCTTCTTCTGGGCGATATGGGAGTTTTCCAAAAACAAGGAAGCCGCCAAGAGTCTCCTCGTTCATCTCTCACAGCCGTCATCGATTGAGAGAATGGTGGTGGCAAGTGGAGGCTATGATCTTCCGGCCTACGAGAAGTTCACGACGTTGAAGACTTGGGCGGAAGCAGAGCCACCCAAGGGCACCCTTTATCACTACCCCAATCCTTACAATCATCAGAAGCTCTCCATCGCGGCTTCGCCGGCTCCGCCGAAGATTGCGTTGCAGATCAATGTCCAGGCGACGCTAACCAAGATGTGTCTCCGTTACGCGCAAGGTGAGGCGATGGAGAGGGTTCTCGCCTGGGCCGAAGGCGAATGCGAGGGCTTCATGCGGACCTGAAAAGAGTTGGCGTGCACGACGCAATGGAATCGATCTACGGCGCGTTCCTGCGCTGACAGGGTCGCGACTATACTTTGGACGGGACTGTCGTGCCGCTACGATAAAGATCACGATCGTCGGCTTCCGGTGGGCCTCGGAATCGGCGGACCGCGGACGCTTCGCACCCGATAACTACCTAACTTTCGATGGCTACATGGCTGCGAAGGAGCCACAACCGGACTTGGTCACCGCCCCCGCGACGGGAGGGGTTTCTTTTTGCTGGCAGCCGTGTTTCCTCTGCAAAGCGGAGGATGGGCATGCAGGGATCGCTGGGAGAGAAGATCGGTGAAGGCGTCTTCGCTGATGTCCACGCCTGGGCGCCCGGTCAGGTCGTCAAGCTGTTCAAGCCGGGTATCCCGCAGTGGGTCGTCCAGCACGAGGCGCAAATGACCCGCGCGGTTTTCGCCGCCGGCGGTCCGGCGCCTGAGGTGCTCGGCGAAGTCCTCCTGGACGGGCGCTTCGGCTTCGTGCTGCCGCGGCTCGATGGGCCGACCCTGCTGCAGGCTACGCGCACCGGCGCCGTCACGCGTGAACAAGCGGGTGCAATCCTTGCGACGCTCTGCCTTGCCGTTCACAAGACGCGGCCGCCACCGAGCGCACTCTCGCTGCGCGAGGCGATGGACGCCAGATTGCGGTTCGCAGGCCGCGTGCTTCCGGAGCGCGTCATCACTGGCGTGCTCGCATTGATCGAGCACGTCGCGCCCGATGACGTGCTGTGCCATTCCGATCTTCACCCCGGCAACGTGATCATGACGGCGCAGGGTCCGAGACTGATCGACTGGCTCGGCGCGGCGCGTGCGCCCGCCGCCTACGAAATTGCACAGTGCCACGTCCTGATTGCCGAACTCGACCCGGAATACGCCGACGATCCGGAGCGGGCCGCGGTCAATTCGGCTCTGCAGGCGGAGTATGCGCGGCTTTCCGGCATAGCGCCTGCGGCGCTGAAGGCGGCGATGCAGCCCTATTTGCCGATCGTCCGCGTCTTCCTCCTGCTCGGCGGGGCCAAGCCTGAGATGCGGGCGCGGCAGATCGAGCGCGTCGAGGCGGACCTGCGCTCGGCGGGGTGATGACGAGCGGCCCCATAGGATGAGGGTCACAGGAACGCGGGGAACTAAAGATGCAGGGATCGCTGGGAGAAAAGATCGGTGAAGGAGCCCACTCCGAAGCTTATGCCTGGGCGCCTGGGCAAGTCGTCAAACTGTTCAAACCCGGCGTGTCGCGATGGATGCCCTGGTTCGAAGTGCGCATGCTCCGCGCCGTCCACGCCTCCGGCGTTCCGGTGCCGGAGGTGTTCGGCGAGGTGACCCTGGACGGGCGGTTCGGCATCGTGCTGCGTCGCCTCGACGGACCGACCCTGCTGCACCTGACCCGAACCGGCGCGGTAACGTTCGAACAGGCGGGCTCGATCATCGCGGCTATAGCCATGTCCGTTCACAAGACGCCCCCGCCGCCGGAGGTCATCTCGATACGTGACTATATGGAGAATGAGCTGCGGGGCGACGACGGCAAGGTTCCGAAGCGCATCGCCACTGAGATCCTCGCGCTGATCGATGGCCTGTCGCCGGGCGACCGGCTTTGCCATTGCGACCTTAGCCCGGGCAACGTGATCATGACAGCAGAAGGCCCAAAGCTCGTCGATTGGAGCGGGGCGAGGCGCGGGCCCGCCGCCTTCGAGCTTGGCTTCTTGCACATCATCCTGTCCGAACTCGGCCCGGAAATCGCCGACAATCCCGAGCGTCCGCGCGCGACCAATGTGGCTGCGCAATCCGAATATGCGCGGCTGGCGGGCATGTCTGTCGCAGAGCTGACGTCGGCCATGGAGCCATATTTGCCCATCGTCCGGACCTTCGTCGTCCTTGGCAACGTGGTGCCTTTCTTGCGAGAGCGGCTGATCCAGCGCATCGAAGCGGCTTTGCGCCCGGAAGTCTGAATTATTTTGGTCGCGCGCGCGAGCGGAGTGGCCTGTCGAAGCAACGCGTCAGTGTCTCTTTTTGGGTCAAAACTGGGAAAGCTTAACCCGCGGAGATGTTTTCCGCGTTATCGTCAGCAGCCGACTTTGTTCTATGAGTACACGCCCAAGAAAGAAGTGTGGCTCTTGGCATTTAGCCAGTTCCAAGACGCGAGAGCGGCAGACAATTACTTCTTCTTGCGATTCAGTCGGATCGGCTTGCGACCCTTGGGCAACGTCTTGGGCGTCGTCGCTCCTTTGGGAGGCTGCACAAAAAATTCCGATAACTGAACACCAAGCGTTTCCGCCAGTCGGTCGAGCAGATCAATCGTTGGGTTCTCCGATTGCCGTTCAAGCCCGCCCATGTATGATCGATCGATCCCGGCATCGTATGCCAATTGCTCTTGCGGAATGCCGCGATCAACGCGGATCCGGCGAACATTCCAGGCCACAAGCGCACGAGCTTTCATGCGCAAAGGCAGCCATTTGGTGGGCCATCAAACCACTGGCTATAACCGATCTATTTCGATAGTTTGGCCCACAAGAGAGGCTAAGGCTTCAAGGAGCCGACGTATCTTACATGAATCGACCGCCAGTGGACCCCGACGTTGCAGATGCGGCGCCAAATGAATCGGTGATGACGGCTTATGACGAGCAGCATGTCGTCACGTACATTCGCCTTCTGCAGGCCGAGGGCGAAGGAGCGGACTGGCGGGAGGTGGCTCGCGTTGTGCTACATATCGATCCGGAGCGAGAGCCTCACCGTGCGCGGACTGCGTATCAGAGTCATCTCGTCCGCGCCAAATGGTTAACTGAGCAAGGGCGCCTGTTACGCGGCACCGGCTCGAAATAGAAGAAAATCGCTGGCTGGCGACTTGCGGGCAGAACTATTTCCTTTTGCTAATCGGTGGTCATTCCGGTGCACCACGTGGTGCCAAACTAGGGGCTTCCTACAACCGCTTCGTTCATACCTATTGCGCCGCAATCGTTGTTAGCTGAGTTCAATGGGACGGAAGCAATGCCTGAGTTCGACTGGCGGTCGCCGGATTCCTACAAGAGTCTACAAGACGCCGAAATCACCGACATCGCCTGGGAATGTCTTCGCCGCAACGCTGACTACCGACGCGACTACGAAGCGATGATCGCTAGTAGCCCAGATGGTCAAGCGACCGCCGAGTTCAGGAGGAGGTGGGGCATCTGCTTTCGCCCATGACCCGCAGAGGTCCTTCGACGAGCAGACGATCTTTTGGGCGCCTGAGGTTCTAGCGACGGTTGTTCCAGTGACGGTTGCCTCGGGCGCCGATCGCGGTTCCGCGTCTCAGCCATTGCTCGATCTTGCAGCAAGTCAGGTGCGCCGCGCCGCCGATGGCTGGCACGCCGTGCTGCGCATCGGCGCGGTGGATCACCGTGTCTGGTCCAAGGAGCCGCCGGTGCTCGGCGCGTCATACGCAGCCGAATTGCCGTTTGACGGCAATTTCGACGCGCGCGCGTATGCAGCCCGACGGCTGTGGCGCGCGATGGACGGACGCGCGCCAGGTCCTGCATTTCACAAACTATCTCAACAGCGGCGCGAACGTCTGAGCGCCGCGATCCGTGCGCTCGATGCTCGCAGCGCCGGCGGTAGCTATCGCACCGTGGCCGAAGCGCTCTTCGGCAAAAAGCGCATCCCTGAACGCGCCTGGAAGACGCACGATTTGCGCACTCGAACGGTCCGCCTGGTGAAAGGTGGTCTCGCGTTGGCACGCGTAGGTTACCGCAAACTTCTGCGGCCCGGCCGCAGGGACGAATAGCCCCTCGGCCGAGGGGTATCGAAAATCATACCCTCAATATTCGGCATCCCCCTCCGAGATCGCGCTTCTCCATCATGACCGCACACACGCCGACGCCGCCAAACGCGGTGCGCTGTCACCTTGGAGTTCTCAAATGCCCGATTCGATGGCCGGACTGCCCCCGCGCTTCCTGCGTACACCGGAAGCCGCGCGTTACCTTGGCCTCTCCGGTCGTACACTCGAGAAGCATCGGACGTACGGCACCGGGCCGACGTATCGGAAGATTGGCGGACGTGTTGTCTACGCGGTCGATGACCTGAAAGCATGGGCAGACCGAGGCGCTAAGACGTCGACATCGGATCCCGGCAAGGGGACTGTGCTACCCGCCAAAAAGCATCCGGCCCTGCGTCCCTACGCAGGTCAGGAACGTCGCTGATATCAGCGTGAGAGCTGTGACTATGCGGCGTAAACAACATTCCGAGCGCGACCAGCTTGAGCTGTTTCGGGCGCTGCCCGGCGATCTTGCGCCTCGCGACGCGCAGGACTTGATGGCTTATCCTTTCTTCTCGCTCGCAAAGACCAAGCGGATCGTGCCGATCGATTTCCGTGCGGGTGCGATCGCAATTCGTGTCGAAGCAGTGCCTGAGCACGGCATGGCGACCATCTGGGATGCAGACGTTCTGATCTGGGCCGCGTCTCAGATCGTCGAAGCGCGTGACGCCGGCTTGAAGACGTCGCGCCTGATGGCTGCAACGCCTTACGAAATTCTGACGTTCGTCGGCCGCGGCACCAGCGCGCGTGACTACGACCGGCTGAAGGCGGGTCTCGACAGACTTCAGTCGACGACTGTGCTGACATCGATCCGCCAGCCGGCAGAGCGGCGACGGCACCGCTTCTCCTGGATCAACGAGTGGAAGGAGACGGCCGATGCAAACGGTCGGCCATTTGGGATCGAGCTGATCCTGCCGGATTGGTTCTACGCTGGCGTCATCGATGACGCGCTCGTGCTGACGATCGATCGCGCCTATTTCGAACTCACGGGCGGGCTTGAGCGGTGGCTCTACCGCCTCGTGCGTAAGCATGGCGGTCGCCAGGATGGCGGCTGGAGCTTTGACCTTGTGCACCTCTATGCCAAGTCCGGCATCATCTCGCCGCTCAAGCACTTTGCATACGACGTACGTCAGATCGTCCAGCGCCAGACATTGCCCGGTTACCAGCTCGTGCTCACGCGAGACCGGAACGGCAGCGAGCGACTGAACTTCGCACCTACGCCTATTGATCCCTTTAGCGGCACGCTTGCGCAAGCGCGGTCTCATTGCAAATTCGGAGGACAACCTGTGAATCAACTCGTGCTATCGGGGACCGTAACTCTCGTGCTATCGGGGACCCGATCCTCGTGCTATCGGGGACCGGAATCGAGCCTAAGTGTTTGTTTTCCGACGTCTTCCAGCCGCTCTAACTTTACTAACATACTGACACTAACTTCTTGTTGTGAATCAGTACGTTGTGAACAAGTCGGCAGCGCGTGCTTTGAGGATGCCTCATGTATCCACTCTCTCACGCGCAAAGCTTCGCTGCAATGCGATTCTTGTCGCCAATGCACGCGCGCCAACGCGATCGCGCGCAAGTCTGCGCAAGCACTCACGTCAACATCATCGCCTGGTGCGCGTTCGGTCCTTTTGCAGCCGCTCGCTCGTCGAGGAGAACTCGCTAACATCCGTGGTTGGCACGATGGCCACCACAAGCCGGAATCTGAGGAAAGGGCGGTCAGGCTAACCAGCGCCGTGCGTGATGGCTTCAATGGTCTGCATGAAGCCGCCGGCAAGAAAAGTTGCGATCTCACCCAAATCCCCGTCTCCCCGGGAGACGCCGCTCCGCCGTGGCGGAAGGAAAAGGCGCGCGTGGAAGCGGCCGGGTCGCGGAGGCTTTTAAGCCGCCGCAGCGACCCGGCCGCGCTTGCCGCCGGCGCCAAACCGGAACGTGGTGCCACTGGTCCAGATCTTGTGCAGCAGCACGGCGAGCGCGCGCGCCACGGCGGTCGCCGCGCGCTTCAGACCCTTCTTCCTGGCCAGCCGCAGGCCCCACAGCCGCAGCTTAAAGTTCTTCGGAATGCGCGTCAGGATCGCGATCGCGGCCTCGTACAACATCGCCCGCGTCAGCTCGTCGCCGCATTTGGAGATGCTGCCGATGCGGTCGGTCTGTCCGGATTGATAGCGCCGTGGCGTCAGGCCAAAATGGGCGCCGACATTGGTCGACTTCCTGAATCGAGCCGGATCGTCGACGGTGGCGCGGAATGTCAGCGCCACGAGCGCGCCGACGCCGGGCACGGTCATCATCCGCCGCACCGCGTTGTCGCTGCGCGCTGCCGCCAGCGCCAAGCGGTGCAGTTTTGCCAGCTGCAGCCGCATCGCGTTGCGAGCGTCCAACAATGGCGCCGCAATCGCTTCCAGCTCCTTCTTTCCCGCCACGATCTCGCGCACCCGCGCGTCAAAACGGCCGACCGAGATCTCGCCGACTTTCAGGCCGAACGGCCGCAACAGGCCGCGGATCATGTTCTCCATGTCCAGCACCTTGCCGAGCAGCGCCTTGCGTCCGACCAGCAGCGCGCGCAGCGTTTGCGCGCCGTCCGACTTGACGTGGACCGCGCGGAACCAGCCGGTTCGCATGATCTGGGCGATGCCCTTGGCGTCGTTGCGATCGGTCTTGTTCAGCATCGCGTTCAGCGCCGCCTTGGCGTGTCGGGTTTCGATGCAGATCATGGGCAGGCCCTTTTCGACGAGCGCCGTGAACAGCCACGCGGAGTACGAGAACGCTTCCAGCCCGACGCGTTTGAGGTGGATGCCCCATTCCGCCAGGAACAACTCGATCGCGTCCGGATCGGTGTCGAGTTTCGCTTCCCGGACGACATTGCCGTCGCCGTCCACCACGCAAATATTCGTCGCCTCCAGCGACACGTCGAGCCCTGCATAAAAGTCCATCGTTCGCCTCCACCGCCGACCGCCGGACCGCACCGCGCGTTCCGTTCGCGAATCGTTGCGAAGCATCATCGCCGCAACGCCGCCGCCGAGTGGGCACTAGTCAGTACCCCGGCTAACCAGAAATCCTTCGGATTTCTTCTAACGGACCAGGCCGAAAGCCGCATTGGAGGCGTCCGGCAACAGGGTGCTGTCAGTCCTGCTTGCCTTCGCAAACCGCACGCGATCTCCACCGAGCCTCAAGCCCACGGTTGCCCGTTCCGGCTGCAGGGAGCGGCGGCATGAGCGACCTCACCGAGGTGGAAGTGCTGTGGCTCGAGAAGCGTATCGAAAACCGCATTCGGTTCGGCCGTATCGTCAACGAACGGAAGCTTGATCGTCACCGGCGTGTCCTGTCATTTGCCCCGGGCAGCATTTTTGCCTTCGTCCGTTGGACCTCCAACGACTTCGGCACAATCATTTCTCGGATCGACATATTGCGAGCGGTCTCGCCGGGACAGCGCTGCTTGACCGTCCCTTATGTGAAGCCTGGTGGAGAGATCCTGCTGCGGCTTTCCGGCTGGCAAAAGGTCGAACGGGTGCTGCAGATGGTCGATGCCATCGAGGCACTTGGCATCGATCCCGCCGACGTCGCACCTGATCACTGGCATCACGTTCATAACCGCCTGTCTGTCAACGAAAACCCGCGTCCCTACACCAAGGCACGCCATCAGGCTTGGCTTCACCGTCAGAGGGTGATGCGATGACCAGCCGCCTGAAGACCCTGGCCGCGGCGTTTGGCGCTGCTGCTGCGCTCGTTGCGACCATCGTCATCGAGCCACTTCCACTCTACCTGTGGAATGCATCGGCTAGCGTGCCTGTCGGTCTCTATCGTTTACGGCCGACGACGCGCTTCCAGGTCTCCGACCTGCTCGCCGTCGAGCCGCCGGAGCCGCTTGCGACTTTCCTCGACCTGAACGGCTATCTGCCGCTTGGCGTCCCCATGCTCAAACGGGTCTTGGCGCTGCCCGGGCAAACGGTCTGCAGAATCGGCCTCACGATTTTGGTCGATACCATCGCGGTCGGCGAGGCGAAGGATCGCGACGGACGCGGCCGTCCGCTGCCGAAGTGGCAGGGCTGCCGCGTCGTCGGCGACGATGAGCTCTTTCTCATGAACTGGCAGTCGGACGACTCTCTTGATGGTCGGTATTTTGGATTTCTTCCGGCATCTAGCGTGATCGGCAGTGCGATCCCGATATGGACGTGGGAGGAGTGATCGTGTGTATTCGACGTTTTCATCTCGCCATTCCTCTGTTCGATCGATTGCGGGATCATTCTTCCGTTCTGATCGAAGTCTGCAAGGCCGACGCGCGCAGCGGCAGTCCAGGGCGGCCGAATGGCCGGCGCGAAGCCGCTTTACCCTGGACGCTCGCGAGCACGGCGGCCTGCTTGGCTCGGTCGGGCGCGCGTGTTTGGGCTGTCGTGTCGCTGCTGCTTGTTTTCGCTGCGTCGGACAGTGCTGCTCTAGCCGAGAGTGGATCAGTGTTAGCTCAAGCGGTTGCTCAGGCAAGCAACCCGTTTGCAGCTTTCGTCGACGAAGCCTCGAAGCGTTTTGCAATTCCGGTGAACTGGATCGGTTCGGTCATTAACGTCGAAAGCGCTAGAGACCTGCACGCCAAGTCGCCCAAAGGCGCAATGGGCCTGATGCAGATCATGCCGGCGACTTGGGTGGAACTTCGCGAGCGCTACAATCTCGGGAACGACCCCTACGACCCGCACGACAACATTCTGGCCGGTACGGCCTATTTGCGCGAACTGCTCGACCGGTACGGCTCGCCTGGCGTGTTTGCCGCGTACAACGCGGGACCATCTCGCTATGAAGAGCATCTCGCAGGCGGCTCTCTGCCAGAGGAGACGCGAGCCTACGTCGCGAAGCTTGCAAATCTACTTGGCATCGAATTGCCGCCGAGATGGCCGTCCAGCGGACAGTCAGCAGCAGCTGCAACGCTATTCGTCACGCGATCCGATCTCATGAAAAAGCGCGATCGGTTGCTGGCTCTCATGCCGTCGAGCGGAGTCACGACCGCAATCTCTGCGCCCGATGTTTCGCCCATGGTCCCCCGGCCTATTGGCGTGTTCGTCCCTCGATCGGATGCGGGAGTATCGCAATGACCAAGTGCGCGGGTTCGCAAGCCTTAGTGTGCTTCACCAAGCAGGTGCCGCGTGTTGATGGCGTATGGGCGATGCCTTCGGCCCGCGCTCTACTCGTCGCTTCGCTCCTCACCGAGCCACCCTTCGGGTGTCTCGGCCCTTCGGGTAACGATCGCTATCGCAAGCGCTCGGAAGCAGTGGGGGCTTCGCGAGTTGGCTGCGAAGTCGCGGCGGCTGTTTCGGGAACCGGCGACCGGGAGACCACGACGGCAGGACGGGCACATGGTTCTCTCGGCCAATTGGCGTGTTCGTGCCTCGATCGATTCGGGAGCATCGCAATGACCAAGCGTGCGGGTTCGCAAGCTGACGGCGTATGGGCGATGCCTTCGGCCCGCGCTCTACTCGTCGCTTCGCTCCTCACCGAGCCACCCTACGGGTGTCTCGGCCCTTCGGGTAACGATCGCTATCGCAAGCGCGCGGAAGCAGTGGGGGCTTCGCGAGTTGGCTGCCAAGTCGCTGCGGCTCTGTCGGGATCCGGCGACTGGGAGACCACGACGGCAGGACGGCCGCCCGTAATCGGTCCGCGCCGGGTCTTGCGGCGGCCGAGCAAGTGGTCTGCGCGATGAATAACCCGCACACTACGCCGCCTCAGCAACGCGGGAGGCGTGTGATGGAATTCTTCTGTGGTTTGGATGTCGGCATGGACGAGACGGCAATCTGCGTGGTGGACGGCACCGGCAAGGTGGCGCTGGAAGTCGCGGTGGTGACCGATCCGGACGCGATCAAGACGGCGCTCGAGCCGTATCGTGGCCGCTTGCGGCGGCTCGGCCACGAGGCGGGGTCGCTGTCGCCCTGGCTGCACCCGGAACTGTTGAAGCTCGGCTTGCCGGCTGTCTGCCTTGAAACCTTCCACGTCCGCGCCGCGCTGAAGGCGCAGCGCAACAAGACCGACCGGACGGACGCGCTCGGCCTGGCGCATTTGATGCGCACCGGTTGGTTCCGCAAGGCGCATATCAAGAGCGAAGCCTGCTACCGGCTGCGGCTGCTCCTGACGCACCGGCGCAATCTGAAGCGCAAGTTTCTCGATCTGGAAAACGCGATTCGGCACTCGTTGAAGGTGTTTGGCATTCGCCTCAGTCATGTTGGCCGCGGCGGCTTTGCGCAAGCGGTGCGCGAGGCGGTGGCGGGTGATGCGCTGGTCAGCGAGCTGATCGATGCCATGCTGAACGCGCGCGCGGCGCTGTGGAAAGAGTACTGCCGGCTGCACCATCTCGTGGTCAAGCTGGTGGCGAGCCATGAACTGTGCCGGCGCTTCATGCAGATCCCCGGCGTCGGCCCGGTGGCCGCACTGAGCTTCATGACGGCGATCGACGACCCCGCACGCTTCAAGCGGTCGCGTGACGTGGCGGCCTATTTTGGCTTGACGTCGCGGCGTTGGCAGTCCGGCACGTCGATCGACGTGCAGGGGCGGATCAGCAAGGCGGGCGATGGCGACGTGCGGCGGGCGCTTTATGAGGCGGCAAGTGCGTTGCTGACCCGCTTCAAGCGCAAGGACAAGGTCAAGACATGGGGGCTTGCGATCGCCAAGCGCACGAGCCACCGCAAGGCGACCGTTGCGGTGGCACGCAAGCTTGCGGTGATCATGCATGCGATGTGGGTCGATGGCACGTTTTATTGTGGCGATCCGGGCGCATCGAGGGCGGACGTGAGCGCACGTGCCGCCGCGAAGCACCGCAAGCTGCTCGGAGCCCATGCATGACCAGCCCGAGCCAATTGCAGATCAATGACCCGATGACCGCAAGGCTTTGAACACGGAGCTCCGCCACAAGCGGAAGAGACCTGGTGCAGATCAACGACGACGGAACGCACGCTATCTTGCCTGTGGCCACGCACGTGACGTGCAATGTGGACCACGCCGGACTGCCTGTGATGTGGCTCCGTCATGCCGATGGAAAGATGCGCCGCGACGGCGTCCGCGCTGCCTTGCTGCAGCGAGATTATGCCGTCGATGAGCGCGGAAGAGTGCACGGCGCACCGGGACTCGTGGCTGTGGTGGCGCAGCGTGTTCAAGCGTGGCGCAGAGGGCCTTGTCGCAAGCGAGAAAGGAAGCGAGAATGGGTGAGATCAGAGAGACGACACGACCGATTAAGAGGGCGAGATAAAAGAGGCTCGCCGGTCGAACCGCAAGCCATTGGCATGGCTTGGGTTCCGGCGTGCCGGTCGGTCGGGGCGCGTGCCGCGCCTTGCATTTTCAAGAACGCAATCAAGGGCGTTTACGGCACCTTGCGCGCTTTTGATGGTTCGGAGGTCCTGCCGTGAGCGTGCGCGACAGCGACCTACGCATTCGGCCTGGGCGCATCCGCAGCACACGCGCGCCGAAGCAAAAGAGCTTCATTAACCAGGTGCTGCGCGCAGCGAAGAAGGCCGGACACACCTCGGGCCAAGCGACGGCTGGCAGGCGTTCTGCTGCCTACGGGCGCTCGACATTTGGCCGCGGCCGGCTGTCCTTTAACCGCAGCCGGTTATTCAGCCCGGCGCGGCGCGTTGTGGTGAAGGCGCGTGTGGTTCGTCACAAAGGGCGAGCCTTCCGCTCAGCACCACTGACGGCCCATCTCACATACCTTAAGCGAGATGGTGTGATCCGTAGTGGCGAGCGAGCCGAGATGTTCGATGCCGGCAGCGACCGTGCCGATAGCGCGGCTTTCGCAGAAAGCTGCAAGGACGACCGGCATCATTTCCGGTTCATCGTCTCGCCCGAGGACGCCGGCGACATGACCGACCTCAAGGCCTTCACCCGCGATCTGGCCAGGCAGATGGAGACCGATCTCGGCACGCGGCTCGATTGGGTCGCCGTCGATCACTGGAACACGGACAATGCCCACGTCCATCTTCTTGTTCGGGGAGTCGACGAGGAAGGGGGCGATCTCGTGATCTCCCGCGACTACATCAGCCGGGGCCTGCGTTCACGCGCCGAGGAACTGGTCGCCATCGAACTGGGCCCAAAGCCGGAGCACGAGATCCGCAATTCGCTGGAGAGGGAAGTCACGGCAGAGCGATGGACGCGGCTCGATCGGGAAATCCGGCTGGCGGCAGATGAGACCGGCTATATCGATCTTCGCCCGGAGAATCCCGGCAAGTCCGATGCCGAGATACGGCGCCTGATGGTCGGACGCCTTCAGCACCTGGGGAAGATGGGCCTTGCCGCATCCGCCGCGCCGGGGGAATGGATGGTTGGGCTGGAGGCTGAGCGCAGCTTACACGAGCTCGGTATGCGCGGCGACATCATCAAGACAATGCATCGCGTCTTTACCGAGCGCGGGGAAGCGCGCGGCGTTGCCGACTTCGTTATCGAGGGTGGACTGGAGAGTTCCCAGATCATCGGACGATTGGTCGCCCGGGGATTGCATGACGAACTGACTAGCGAGGCCTACGCCTTGATCGATGGAACCGACGGACGTGCCCACCACGTGCGCTTCCGAGGGGTCGAGGCCTTCGACCACGCACCGCCGATCGGCGGTATCGTTGAAATCCGGCGCTTCGGTCGAGCCGGCGATCCGCGTCCCACCTTGGTGCTCGCGACCCGTTCCGATCTCGATCTCAGGGGACAGATCACTGCAGAAGGAGCGACTTGGCTCGACCACAGGCTGGTCGAACGCGACCCGACGCCGCTCGCCATGGGCGGATTCGGCCGCGAGACCCGCGATGCCATGGAAGCCCGTACCGAGCATCTAATCCAGGACGGCCTGGCGCGGCGGCAGGGCCAACGCATCATCCTGCAGCGCGACCTCCTGAACACGTTGCGCCGGCGTGAACTGGACGAGGTGGCAGCAAAACTCTCGGCCGACACTCGGCTGCCTAACGTGAAGCCTGACTCTGGGGAGCATGTGGCGGGCACGTATCGCCAGCGGCTGACGCTCGCCTCGGGACGCTTCGCCATGATCGACAATGGTCTTGGCTTCCAGCTCGTCCCCTGGTCGCCCGAGCTCGAAAAGAGACTCGGCCAACACGTCACCGGCTTCGTGAAGGATGGCGGCGGCATCGAATGGGGCTTTGGCCGCAGGCGCGACCTCGGCCTCTAGCAATCTCTCCAACTCAATTGCGGAAGGCGTTTGAGATGTCCGGAACCAAGATCCTCTGGGGACAAGTGATCGCTGTCGGACTGATCGTTTTGCTGGCCATCTGGGGGGCAACCGAGTGGACGGCTTGGCGGCTCGCCTGGCAGCCGGAGCTCGGGCGGCCCTGGTTCGAGCTGCTGGGCTTCAAGGTCTACTATCCGCCTGTCTTCTTCTGGTGGTGGTTCGTCTACGACGCCTATGCACCTCAGGTCTTTGTCGAGGGGGCTTTCATCGCAGCGTCGGGGACCTTCGTTTCGATCGCTGTGGCGATTGGCATGTCGGTCTGGCGGGCGCGCGAAGCCAAGGATGTCGAGACCTATGGCTCGGCGCGCTGGGCTGGTCTCGAGGAGGTTCGAGCGGCCGGACTTCTTGGCCCGGATGGTGTGGTGTTAGGCAAGCTCGACCGCGACTATCTGCGTCATGACGGACCGGAGCACGTGCTATGTTTTGCACCGACACGGTCCGGCAAAGGTGTTGGCCTGGTCGTTCCCTCGTTGCTGGCCTGGCCCGGATCGGCCATCGTGCACGACATCAAGGGTGAGAACTGGCAACTGACCGCGGGCTTCCGCTCGGTACATGGCCGCGTCCTGTTATTCGACCCGACCAACCCCAAGTCTTCGGCCTACAATCCGCTCCTCGAGGTCCGGCGCGGGGAATGGGAGGTTCGCGACGTCCAGAATGTCGCCGACGTCCTGGTCGACCCCGAAGGCTCGCTCGACAAGCGGAACCACTGGGAGAAGACCAGCCATTCGCTCCTGGTCGGCGCCATCCTTCATGTCCTGTACGCCGAGGCGGACAAGACCCTGGCCGGAGTCGCTGCTTTCCTCTCCGACCCGAAGCGGCCGATCGAGGCGACGTTGAAGGCGATGATGACCACGCCGCACCTTGGCGAGCACGGCGCTCATCCCGTGGTCGCCTCGACCGCGCGCGAACTCCTCAACAAGTCCGAGAATGAGCGTTCGGGCGTTCTGTCCACGGCGATGTCGTTCCTCGGGCTCTACCGAGATCCCGTCGTAGCGCAGGTGACTTGCCGCTGCGATTGGCGCATCGCGGATCTGATTGCAGATAGCCGCGCGACGACGCTCTACCTCGTAGTGCCGCCCTCCGACATCTCGCGAACCAAACCGCTGATCCGCCTGGTGCTGAATCAGATCGGGCGACGCCTGACCGAGGATCTGCACGCCCGTGATCGCCGGCATCGAGTGCTGATGATGCTCGATGAGTTCCCGGCGCTGGGCCGGCTTGATTTCTTCGAGTCCGCGCTCGCGTTCATGGCAGGCTACGGCATCAAGAGCTTTTTAATCGCGCAGTCACTCAATCAGATCGAGAAGGCCTACGGGCCCAACAATGCGATCCTGGACAACTGCCACGTCCGGGTCAGCTTCGCGACCAATGACGAGCGGACGGCCAAGCGAGTATCCGATGCGCTGGGCACGGCGACCGAGATGCGGGCGATGAAGAACTATGCCGGCCACAGGTTGAACCCCTGGCTGGGGCACCTCATGGTCTCGCGCCAGGAGACGGCGAGGCCGCTTTTGACCCCAGGCGAGGTCATGCAGCTTCCGCCGATGGACGAGATCGTCATGGTGGCGGGTACGCCGCCGATCCGGGCGAAGAAGGTCCGCTATTACGAGGACCGGCGGTTTACCGAGCGGGTCCTGCTGCCGCCCGATCCGGCGGCATCCAGTCGATCATCGCGGACGGACGGATGGTCAACCCTTGGACCGCTGAAGCCGGCGCCGCTTCCAACCGTCGAGGGGCAAGAGGAAGACACGGCGAACAGCGGTCTGCGTCGCGAACCTGAACTCCCCGATCACGTCGCGATCGTCAAGGAGACGACCGAACCGACGCCGGCAGAGGAGTTTGCTGTCGTCCTTGATGACGATGAGGACGCGGTCCGTCAGTCCCGGCTACTACGCCAACAGATGCGCGGTGTGGCCCGTCAGGTCGCCATGGACCCGAATGACGGTATGGAGCTCTGAGGCAATATGCGCGACCGGATGAATGTGTATTTCCCGCCAGAGCTCCTGAGACAGATCTCGGACCTCGCCGATCGCAAGAAGCTTTCCCGGTCTGCGATCGTGGAAGCGGCCGTCGCTTCCTTTCTGTCACCGGATGGAGCAGACAGGCGGGAGGCAGCGTTCACCCGTCGCCTGGATCGGCTCTCGCGTCAGATGCAGAGGCTGGAGCGAGACGTTGGTTTGACTGCCGAAACCCTGGCGCTCTTCATCCGCTTCTGGCTGACGATTACGCCGCCGTTGCCAAACGACGCGCAGCCGGCGGCGCAACTAAAGGGCAGGGAACGCTTTGAAGGATTTGTCGAGGCGCTTGGGCGTCGTTTGCAAAAGGGGCAAAGCTTTCTGCGCGAGATTCCGGAAGATATCCGCGGTCAGGGATCGGCCGACGAAACCTGACTGAGGGTCCTGAATACGATATCGCGTCGGGCCCTCCTATTTCTACGCCAGCCTACGACTGCAGCGATTTAGCCCGACTGACAAAAGGCTGGACGCGCTATCGGCTCGAATGAGCTGAGGAGCAGGAAGGGCCAGCATGCAAATCTCAACAGCATGTCGTCGACTCGCGCGCGTTTTTCTCCCTTTTGCCGCTGGATACTATCTTTCGTATCTGTTCCGAACGATCAATGCTTTGATCGCCAGTCAGCTCAGCTCGGATATCGGGCTTGGGACCGCCGACCTTGGACTGCTTACGTCAGTCTATTTCCTCGTTTTCGCGGCGGCTCAGATCCCGGTCGGCATATTGTTGGACCGCTTTGGTCCGCGCCGAGTCCAGAGTGTTCTGCTCTTGGTCGCCGCCGTCGGCGCCGAACTGTTCGCGATATCGACCGGTTTCCTGTCACTTTTGATCGCGCGTGCGATGATCGGGCTCGGCGTAGCGGCGGCCCTGACGGCTGGATTGAAGTCCATCGTTCTCTGGTTTCCCGCGGAACGAGCAGCCCTGCTGAACGGCTACATGATTATGCTGGGGTCACTGGGGGCGGTGACTGCTACGGCTCCCGCCGAGCACCTGCTCGCCTGGATGGGTTGGCGACAGCTCTTTGAAATCCTGGCAGCTGCCACCGCTGCGGCGGCCATGCTCATCTATGCCGTGGTTCCTGAACGGGTCATTGTCCAATCGACCGCGTCAAGCTCCGCCACCCTCAGGTCCGTTTTCAGCGATAAACGTTTCTGGCGAATTGCTCCGTTGTCGGCGACTTGCGTTGGGTCGGCATGGTCTCTGCAGGGATTGTGGGCATCGCCATGGTTAATGGACGTCGAGGGCGTCGATCGTGCGGGCCTGGTCGGACTGCTTTTCATCATGTCGATCGTACTTTGCGGCGGTGCCTGGCTTTTTGGTGCGACGGTCCATTGCATGAGACGGCGAGGAACCGGGGCTGAGACAGTATTGGCGATAGTCGCGGTGCTGTTCATCGCAGCCGAGTTGGCGTTGATCCTACGAGTGCCTATGCCGTCCATCTTGCCCTGGTCCGTTGTCGCGATTGTCGGAGCGGCAACCGTGATCAGCTTTGCCGCAATAGCGGATTACTTTCCGCCGGAGCTTGCCGGTCGTGCCAATGGCGCTTTGAACGTCTTGCATTTTGGTTGGGCATTCCTAGCCCAATACGCAATGGGCATGATCCTGGAGCAATGGTCCTCGAGCGATGGCCATAGACCCGTCCAGGCCTATCAAGTCGCGTTCGGTCTCAACGTAGCACTGCAGATTGCGGCGTTGGTCTGTTTCGCGTTGCCTTGGTGCCGATCCTTCGCTTCATGGATGAGTTCAATTCCATTCGTCATACCGGCTAATGCTTCCAACGCTGCCGAGTCGGTTGTCTCGTATGAAGATTCGGTCGTCCTATTGCCGGCGGATGACGGCGGCGAGTGGTGAGCAGCAACTCGTAGCGAACGACTCGACTGATTAGGCGCACATATCAGTTGTCGGGTCTTTCTTTTTCTACGCCGGTCTACGATCACCGAAAGCGCTTGTTGCGCCAAATCCATCGGTGGCTTTTCTAATCATCCCATCTGAGGGCGCTCCTTCAACGTCCTCATTTGTGGGGACGGCAGTGGCAATCCATTCCTTTCAATCGGAGGCAAATTCGCGCGGTGCGCGAATGCTGCGTAGCGCGCTTGGCACGGCAATCGCGAGCTACCTAGAAGATGAAGCCATCATTGAGGTCATGCTCAATCCAGATGGGCGGCTGTGGATCGATCGGCTCTCGCATGGCCTGATCGACACGGGTGAAATTCTGTCCGCGGCGGACGGCGAGCGCATTGTTCGCCTGGTAGCGCACCACGTTGGTGCCGAGGTGCATGCCGGCGCGCCCCGGGTTTCGGCCGAACTGCCTGGAACCGGCGAGCGCTTCGAAGGACTCTTGCCTCCGGTCGTTGCCGCACCGGCCTTTGCTATCCGCAAGGCCGCGGTCGCCGTGTTTACACTCGACGACTATGTCGCCAAGGGAATCATGACCTCGGGGCAGGCCAAGATCCTGAAGAACGCAGTCACCGCACGGAAGAACATCCTCGTCGCCGGTGGCACATCGACCGGCAAGACAACCTTGACAAACGCGCTCCTGGCCGAGGTGGCAAAGACCTCCGACCGCGTCGTGCTGATTGAAGATACCCGTGAATTGCAGTGCACGGCACCCAATCTTGTGGCTTTGCGGACCAAAGATGGCGTGGCCACGCTATCGGACCTTGTTCGGTCCTCACTGCGGCTGCGCCCGGATCGCATCCCGATCGGCGAGGTTCGCGGTGCGGAAGCGCTCGACCTGCTTAAGGCGTGGGGCACCGGTCATCCCGGCGGCATCGGAACTATTCACGCGGGCAGCGCGCTCGGCGCGCTGCGGCGGCTCGAGCAACTCATCCAGGAAGCCGTCATCACTGTTCCGCGCGCCCTGATCGCCGAGACCATCAACCTCGTCGCCATTCTTGCGGGGCGTGGCGCTGACCGCCGTCTTGCCGAGCTCGCCCTCGTCACGGGGCTTGGTGCCGCCGGCGACTACAGCCTTTCACCAGCAGGAGACTGACATGCGTTCGCTATCTCGCATTCTTCGAGGAGCCACTTCATTGGCCGCTTCCGGCATCGTTCTTCTGGCGACGGCGCCGGCATGGGCCGCTGGCTCGAACATGCCGTGGGAGCAGCCACTCAATCAGATCCTGCAGTCGGTCGAGGGGCCGGTCGCGAAGATCATCGCCGTCATCATCATCGTCGTGACTGGGCTCACGCTCGCGTTCGGAGATTCGTCGGGTGGTTTCCGCAGGTTGATCCAGATCGTGTTCGGTTTGTCGATCGCGTTTGCCGCCTCGAGCTTCTTTCTGTCGTTCTTCTCTTTCGGCGGCGGCGTGGTGATCTGATGGATGAACCGGTCGCAGGTTTTGTGGTGCCCGTTCACCGCGCACTCACCGAACCAATCCTGATGGGCGGGGCACCCCGGTCAGTCGCCATCGTAAACGGCACGCTTGCAGCGGCCCTTGGACTTGGCTTGCGGCTCTGGATTGCGGGCCTCGTTATCTGGTTCATCGGCCACATGGCCGCCGTGTGGGCCGCCAAGCGCGATCCGCTTTTGTCGATGTCGTGCGCCGACATCTGCGCATTCCCAGTCATCTCAACACTTGAGCTCACGGTCATGATGAACCTTGCGGAATATCGTCATTCCAACGCGCGTCTTGCCGACTTCCTGCCTTGGGCAGCATTGGTCGACGAGGGCATCATCCTCAACAAGGACGGCTCGTTCCAACGGACCGCGAAGTTCCGGGGACCCGACCTCGACAGCGCGGTGCCGGCTGAGCTTGTCGCCGTCGCCGGTCGTCTGAACAACGCCCTGCGTCGCTTGGGATCCGGCTGGGCCGTGTTCGTTGAGGCGCAGCGTCACTCTGCGGGTGCTTATCCCCCGAGCACCTTTCCGGATGTCGCATCCGCATTGGTCGACGCCGAGCGCAGAGCTCAGTTTGAAGAGGCCGGCGCCCACTATGAGTCCAGCTATTTCCTGACCTTCCTCTACCTGCCGCCAGAGGAGGGGGCCGCCCGGGCAGAGCGCCTGCTCTATGAGGGCCGCGATCGCACCGTCGGAGCCGATGCACGCGAGGTGCTCCGCGGGTTTGCCGATCAAACCAATCGTGTGTTGCAACTGGTCGAAGGGTTCATGCCCGAATGCGCATGGCTCGATGATCAGGACACCCTGACCTACCTGCACTCGACGATCTCGACCAAGCGTCATCGCGTTCGCGTGCCAGAAATTCCGATGTACCTCGATGCGCTGTTGGCTGACCAGCCGCTGACCGGCGGGCTCGAGCCGATGCTAGGTTCGGCCAATGTGCGGGTTCTCACGATCGTGGGCTTTCCGGGCGCCACGACCCCGGGAATTCTGGACGACCTGAATCGCCTGGCATTCTCGTACCGCTGGTCGACCCGTGCGATCATGCTCGACAAGACCGATGCCACCAAGCTGCTGACCAAGATTCGCCGGCAGTGGTTCGCCAAGAGAAAATCCATTGGCGCCATTCTCAAGGAGGTCATGACCAACGAGGCATCGACGCTCCTCGATACCGACGCTCATAACAAGGCGATAGACGCTGACGCGGCGCTACAGGAACTGGGCTCAGACCAGATCGGACAAGCCCTTGTCACGGCGACCATCACGGTGTGGGACGGCGATGCGGGAGCAGCCGATGAAAAGCTCCGTCTGGTCGAGAAGGTCATTCAGGGCCGCGATTTCACCTGCATGATCGAGACAGTGAACGCCGTGGAAGCCTGGCTCGGCAGTCTACCCGGGCACGTCTACGCCAACGTACGGCAGCCACCGGTTTCGACCCTCAATCTTGCCCATATGATCCCGATGTCGGCCGTATGGGCGGGCGAGGCGAGGGATCTGCACTTCAAGGGTCCGCCCCTCCTGTTCGGCAAGACGGAGGGATCGACACCGTTCCGATTCTCGCTCCACGTTGGCGACGTCGGCCATACCCTCGTGGTCGGACCGACGGGCGCGGGTAAGTCCGTCTTGCTGGCCCTAATGGCACTGCAGTTCCGCCGCTACCCGAATGCTCAGATATTCGCGTTCGATTTTGGCGGCTCGATCCGGGCGGCCGCGCTCGCCATGGGCGGAGACTGGCACGACCTCGGCGGTGCGTTGACCGACGGAGGCGACCAACCCGTTGCGCTGCAGCCGCTGGCCTGGATCGACGATCCTTCCGAGCGCGGATGGGCCACGGAATGGATCGGCGCGATCCTGGCACGGGAGAAAATCGAGATCACCCCGGAGGTCAAGGATCACCTGTGGTCGGCGCTGACGTCGCTCGCCTCGGCGCCAATGCAGGAACGGACCCTGACGGGCCTGTCTGTCCTGCTGCAATCGAACTCCCTGAAGCGTGCCCTGCAACCCTATTGCCTGGGTGGCCCCTCGGGGCGCCTGCTTGATGCCGAATTCGAGCGGCTGGGCGAAGCCTCGGTTCAAGCGTTTGAAACCGAAGGGTTGATCGGAACGAGCGCGGCCCCAGCCGTGCTGGCGTATCTGTTCCATCGTATCGGAGACCGTCTCGATGGCCGGCCGACGCTTCTTATTGTCGATGAAGGTTGGCTGGCCCTCGACGATGACGATTTTGCCGGCCAGCTCCGCGAATGGCTGAAGACACTTCGGAAGAAGAACGCATCCGTCATCTTCGCTACCCAGTCGCTTTCGGACATTGATGGCTCCGCAATTGCGCCGGCGATCATCGAAAGCTGCCCGACGCGCCTGTTGCTGCCGAACGAACGAGCGATCGAGCCTCAGATCACTGCGATCTACCGCCGGTTCGGCCTGAATGACCGCCAGATCGAGCTCTTGAGCCGAGCCACGCCGAAGCGCGACTATTACTGCCAGTCCCGCCGGGGCAACCGGATGTTTGAACTTGGACTCGGCGAAGTTGCGCTCGCATTCACCGCGGCTTCCTCCAAGACCGACCAGGCTGCGATCGCGCAGCTCCTCGCCGAACATGGACCTGACGGCTTCGTGTCCGCCTGGCTCCAGCATCGTGGCGTCGACTGGGCGACCGACCTGATCCCCAATCTCGTCAATCTGGAGAAATCGCCATGAAGGGTCTTGGCCTGTTGGCAGCCGCTAGCACCATCGCGCTGGTACTTGGCGTCTCGGTGCCCGCACGGGCGCTGATCGTCTTTGACCCCAACAACTACGTTCAGAACGTCCTAACTGCGGCGCGGGAACTCCAGCAGATCAGCAACCAGATCACCTCCTTGCAGAACGAGGCGCAGATGCTGATCAACCAGGCAAGGAATCTGGCAAGTCTGCCCTATTCGTCGTTGCAGCAACTGCAATCATCGATTCAGCGGACCCAGCAATTGCTGGCCCAGGCCCAGCGGATCGCTTACGACGTCCAGCAGATCGATCGCGCGTTTTCGACCAGCTATGCGCCGGTCACTGGAAGCCAGTCCAACCAGGTTTTGATCACCAACGCTCAATCGCGGTGGCAAAATTCTGTAGCCGCATTGCAGGATGCGCTCCGTGTTCAGGCCGGTGTCGTCGGCAACCTCGACACCAACCGCGTCCAGACGTCAGCGCTTGTAACTTCAAGTCAGGCTGCCAGTGGCGCCTTACAGGCAACTCAGGCCGGCAATCAGATCCTCGCGCTTCAAGCGCAACAGCTCGCCGATCTCACGGCTGCCGTGGCCGCGCAGGGCAGGGCGCAGAGCCTCGAAGCGGCTCAGCGCGCCTCGGCCCAGGACCAGGGGCGAGAACAGCTCAGGCGGTTCCTGACCCCCGGACAGGGCTATCAGTCCCAAAACGTGCGGATGTTCCACTGATGACCGACGTAAAGGCATTCAAGGCGCTGTCGCTGCTCATGACAATCGGCCTAGTGGCCGTCGCCGCTTGTACGATTCAGCTTCGTGGTGGAGAGGAATCTCCGTCGTCGCCCAAGGCGGAGCAGACGACAGGCGTAACGAGCTCAGACCTCGCACGTTGCCGCAGCGTCACTTCGGAGGAATCGGCAGCCTATCAACATTGCAAGCAGGTTTGGGCCGAAAACCGCCGTCGCTTCCTTGCCGGGAAAGACGGTGCGGCAGTTCCTGGCCATGATGATTCTGCCGCAACCTTGGCGCCCGCCCCAAAGGATCAGAGCCGGATGCCGCAAGGATATCCGCCCTTGGCGATACCTGAGGCGAGCAAGCCATGACCGGTACCGGAATCATGGACCAGTTCCTAGAAACGTTCACGCGCTATATCGACAACGGCTTCGGGCTGCTGGATAGCGATGTCGGATATCTCGCAACGACCCTTGCGGCAATCGACATCACACTCGCCGCGTTGTTGTGGAGTTGGGGGCCGGACGAGGACATCATCGCGCGCTTCGTCAAAAAGACGCTCTTCGTCGGCGTCTTTGCCTACCTCATCGGCAACTGGAATAGCCTGGCGCGCATCGTCTTCGAAAGCTTTGCCGGTCTTGGGCTGAAAGCGTCCGGCGCAAGCCTCTCCGCGGCAGATTTTCTGCGACCGGGAAAGATCGCCCAAGTAGGGCTCGATGCCGGCCGACCGTTGCTCGACTCGATCTCAAACTTGATGGGCTACATCAGCTTCTTCGAGAATTTCATCCAGATCGTCGTTCTCCTATTCGCCTGGGTCGTGGTTCTGCTCGCTTTCTTCATTCTAGCGATCCAGCTCTTCGTGACCCTGATCGAGTTCAAGCTCACGACGCTCGCAGGCTTCGTCCTCATTCCCTTTGGCTTGTTTGGCAAGACTGCCTTCGCGGCAGAGCGGGTGCTGGGCAACGTTATCTCTTCTGGAATCAAGGTCCTGGTCCTGGCCGTCATCGTCGGCATCGGCTCGACCCTGTTCTCGCAATTTACCGCTGGCTTCGGCGGCGCACAGCCGACGATCGAAGACGCAATGACGTTGGTGCTTGCGGCGCTCTCTTTGCTGGGCCTCGGTATCTTCGGTCCCGGAATCGCAAACGGCCTGGTCTCCGGCGGACCACAACTCGGTGCCGGTGCGGCTGTCGGTACCGGACTTGCCGCCGGCGGAGTTGTGGCTGCCGGCGCGGGACTTGCCGCCGGTGGTGCTGGTCTTGCCGGCGGCGCCATTGCAGGCGCCGCGCGCGGTGGCGGCGCGGTCTTGAGTGGAGTATCCGCCGCCTACCGAACCGGAGGCCTTGCTGGCGTCGCTGAGGCCGGTGGATCGGCTGCCATGAGCCCTTTGCGCCGCGCCGCGGCTGCGCTCGGCGGAGGTGGGCACGCAGGCGAGCAGGCCGCAAGCACTTCGGCCGACGGGCAACCCAATTGGGCGCGACGCATGAAACGTGCCGAGGCCATTCGGCACGGTGCATCGGCGGCCGGCCACGCGGTCCGCTCCGGCGATCACGGTGGCAGCGGTTCTTCGGTCGATTTGTCCGATGGAGAGCGCTGACCGCAGCCGCTTCGCTTTCACTATTCGCCTCGTGGTAGCGCCTCAGACCTGCACACCGCGAAATCGATCACTTAATCTCGGGGTCAAATATCGATGTTCAAACGACCGTTAGTTCACTACGGACGAATGCCTGAGCCGACTACGCCTTACCAAAAGGCAGCTCAGGTTTGGGATGAACGCATTGGATCGGCGCGCGTGCAAGCCAAGAACTGGCGCCTGATGGCGTTTGGCTGCCTGTTGCTATCCGCGGGGCTTGCGGGCGGACTTGTTTGGCAATCGAACCAAGGATCAATCACTCCCTGGGTGGTCGAGGTCGATCACCTCGGCCAAGCCCAAAGGGTCGCGCCCGCCAACTTCGACTATCAGCCCAATGATGCGCAGATCGCCTACCATCTGGCTCGGTTCATCGAAGACGTCAGGGGCCTTCCCACGGACGGGATTGTCCTACGCCAGAACTGGCTCCGGGCTTATGACTTTACGACCGATCGCGGCGCCGCCGCACTCAACGACTATGCGCGTAACAACGATCCCTTTGCCAAGTTGGGCAAGGCGCAGATCTCCGTCGAGGTCTCGAGCGTCATTCGGGCCTCCTCGGAGAGCTTTCGGGTCGCATGGACTCAGCGCACCTACGACAACGGCTCGTTGAGTTCGACCGAGCGGTGGACCGCAATTCTCACCATCGTGATCGAGCCGCCGCACGATGCCGAACGCCTGCGCAAAAATCCTCTTGGCGTCTACGTCCGCGCCATCAACTGGTCGAAGGAGTTGAGTCAGTGACCAAGACGCCGTCCGATGCTTGTTCGAAGAGTCCAATCCCGCGCCTGGCGTTTAATTCCACTTGGTCTCACGTCCTGGCCGCGAAGCGAGCACTAATGTCCGTTCTTATTTGTTCATCGGCTCTCGGTGGGTGCGCGACTTACATTCCGCCCGAGATCAGCTACGACGCGGAAGTGCCTCCGTTGCCGTCGCTACCACCGCCGCTCGACGACAGATCGCGACCCCTTCACGTTCCACCACTCTGGAAGCCGGCTCTCGGCGGCAAGGCAGGAGGAAAGGAAGAGCCTGAACCGGTGAGCCGGGTTGAGACGGCAAACAGCGCAGCTCGTGTTGAGCCGCGCAAGCGAGGGTACTTCAACGCAGCGCAAATCTATGCCTATAGCCCGGGCGCGCTGTACCAGGTTTACGCTTCACCCGGACAGATCACGGATATTGCGCTTGAGGAAGGAGAGCAACTGACAGGATCCGGACCCATAGCAGCCGGCGACACCGTGCGCTGGGTTGTGGGCGATACTGAAAGCGGGAGCGGGGACACGCGGCGCATCCATATCCTGGTCAAGCCTACCCGTACATCGATCGAGACCAATCTCGTCGTCAATACCGATCGGCGCACCTACCTGATCGAGCTCCGTTCCCGCGAGAGGCCCTACATGCCATCCGTTGCCTGGTACTATCCGGAAACGGTCCGTGAACGATCACGTGCCGCCGCTCTGAGACCCGTTCTTCCGGATCCGGCGCAGCGTATCTCTCGCTACGCGATCGAAGGGGACAGCCCACCTTGGCGACCGCTTGCCGCCTATGACGATGGTCGCAAGGTCTATATCGAATTCCCGGCCGGTATCGTGCAGGGTGAAATGCCCCCGCTGTTCGTGATCGGCCCTGATGGCAAGACCGAACTCGTCAATTATCGCGCCTATGGCAACGTGCTGATCGTCGACCGGCTCTTCGCAGCCGCCGAGCTTCGCCTCGGCGGAGAGCACCAGCGGAAGGTCAGGATTGTCAGGACCGACGGGAGGCCCTCGTCATGAACATCCTGAATGCAAATGACGAGGGGCGTGCGGCTCCGGCCCCACCCTCAGGCGAGCCAACCGAGCGATTTCGGCTGAGGGCCGAGCCTCCGCGCGTGACGCGGCTGTCGCGGAAAGTTTTAGCTGGCGGAACGGCCTTCGCGTTGCTCGTCATCAGCGGAGCCGTGTTGTGGTCACTGCGGAGCAACCATCCCCGATCCCAGACGGCGGACGAGTTCTACAGCACCGAGCATCACAACGTTGCCGATGGCATCACGACGCTGCCGAAGGACTACGCCCGCGCTGCACCGCATTCCGTCCCGCAGCTTGGTCCGCCCCTTCCTGGCGACCTTGGCCGGCCGATCCTTGCAGCTCAAGGCCAGCTGGCACCAAGCGGCGCCGATCCCGACCAACAGCGACGAGACCAGGAAACTGAAGCGGCCCGGGTCAGCCATCTGTTTGCTTCGACCAATGGAAGAGAAGCGCGTTCGCCGGCCGTCCCTGTTGTAGGGAGCGACCGCATTATGCCAGCTGGTCCACGCAACAGCGACGATGGACTCACCCAGAACGGCCAGGACAGGAAGCTTGCCTTTGTGAACGCTTCTGTGGACCGTCGCACGGTCAGCCCCGACCGCATCACCAGGCCGGCTTCCCCGTATATTGTGCAGGCTGGGACTGTTATTCCGGGCGCCCTGATTACTGGAATCCGGTCGGACCTGCCAGGCCAGATTAGCGCGCAGGTTACAGAAAATGTATTTGATACCCCGACCGGCCGCTTTCTGCTTGTGCCTCAGGGAGCGCGTTTGATCGGCACATACGATAACCAGGTTACCTTCGGCCAGTCCCGCGTCCTGCTTGTCTGGACCCGCCTCATAATGCCGAATGGCCGTTCTATCGTTCTCGAGCGACAGCCTGGCGCTGATGCTGCCGGGTACGCAGGCCTCGAAGATCAGGTTGATAATCACTGGAGTGAGCTGTTCAAAGCTGCGGCACTATCGACGTTTCTGGCGGTTGGGACCGAACTGGGGGCTGGTTCGGACACCAACAGCAACGACAGCGCAATTATCCAGGCATTGCGCCACGGCGCCTCGGATTCACTGAACCAAACCGGGCAGCAGGTAGTTCGGCGCAGCCTCAACATTCAGCCTACTCTTACCGTGCGACCCGGCTTCCCAGTTCGCGTTGTCGTCAATCGTGACCTTATACTTGCGCCTTACGGAGGGTAGGAGATGCCAAAGCTTAGAATAGGAGCGCTGCCCGACGACAAGCCGGTCAAGGTCACCACTGAACTTCCGGCATCAGTGCATCGGGATCTTGTCGCCTATGCAGAGGCCATGGCGCGCGAAAGCGGGCAGCGGATCGATCCGGCAAAGCTGGTCGCGCCCATGCTGGCCCGTTTCATGGCCACGGACCGCGGATTCGCAAAGGCAAGGCGAACCGGTCATTCCCCGAGAGCCGGCGGGGGTGAGGGATAGCGCTCAGCCAGCAGATCGAGAAAACGCTTCAGAGCCGGGTTTTCGTTGTCGTCGCGCCAGTGCGCATGGAAGTCGACGCGGCTTGGTCCCGTTCCGTCCTGCAACTCCCGATACACCAGGCCAGCGAAGCTTGCACCAATATCCGATTCCATTACGAGACTGAGTCCCATACCCATACTTGTCAGGCTCTTGATGATGCCGCGGCTAACATCGTGGCGCTCCACCCTAGGGCGGTCGTCGGAGCGTACTAGCTTCGAGATAAGAAGATCCTCGAGCTCTCGTCCAGGGTCATACTCGCTCAAGAGGATCTTCTCGTTACGCAAATCGGTCCAGTAGATGACCTCGCGTGCTGCCAGGCGGTGATCCTGAGGTAGCGAGATCAGGATGCGTTCGCTCCAGAGCAATAGTGATCTGGTATCTTTTGAAGGCAGACGTCCAGGGCTGACGACAACATCAACGGTACCGTTACGGAGGGCGGTCATCAGACGGAAGCGAGAGCGTTCCATCGTTACCAATTCGAGCCGTGGTAGCAGCTTCTTGAGCTCACCTATCGTCGCTCGCAAGTTTCCGGTGGACATGGATGTGAAGAAGCCGATGACAAGATGGCCAGTATCGCCGCGACCACCGGACCTTCCTATGTCAACGAGCATGTCGACTTGTTCCAGGATCAACCGCGCAATTCGCAGAACCGCCCGGCCAGCCAGAGTAGGCTTGATTCCCCCACTTGATCGCTCAAACAGTATGGCACCGACGAGGTGCTCGAGCTGACCGATAGAGCGGCTAAAGGCCGTATGCTTCACCGAAAGCGCTTCTGCGGCTCGTCGAAAGCTTCCGTAGTCACAAGCGGCAACGGCTAATCGAAGCTGTTGCAGGTCAATAGCTCTTGCTGCGTTCGGCCGATCGTTCTTAGTATCAATTTCGGTCATGTTCGTAGCTCGGTAGTAAACCGCACATGGCGTCCCCGCTTCAACCGGGGACGTACATTTCGTTTGGTGGCGTGGGTCGTTCTAGGCGGCCGCGAAAATTACCGGCGTCCAAAGAACTGGGGTCGAAAGACCGCCAGCCTTACGAAGGCTGGAGAGAATCTCACTCGAAATCGCGAGGTAGCCTGCCACGGCTAAAGTATTGCCGATCTCGGAAGGGCTACCAATGCGACGCAGGGGCCAACCGGCTCGCCGAAGAATTCTCTCCATTCGCACATCTGTGACGGTAACAATATCGGTGAGCTGTCGTGAGAGGCCGAACTCGACCATTCCCGCAAACAGCTCGTAAGCGGCACAAGTGATACCGTGATCTCCTTTCGGCGCGTCCGCAGCAAGATCGATGGCGAATCTACTACTTTCCCAAACGAGGGGAGTTGACGGTGCGGGTTGGCCTTCAAGAAGCGCGGGGAAGGTGTCGCGAAGCATGGTCGGACCCAGAGTGGGGAGGAGGCGAACCGAACCTTGCACTTGGCCGTTATCAGATAGCTGCGTTAGATAGGCGGGATGCAGTGCATCGAAATCGTCGATCTCCATGTCGCCGCTGGTTTGAACGTCCCACGCCATGCGGAGCTTGAAAACACGGTGCCGCAACCGATGCATTTCAACGAGAGTGCTGGAAAACTCGCCGTACGAAGGTGGTGTGATCAGTTGAATCATAGTCCCTCCAAAAGTGTTCAGCACCTCCTTTGAAGCGGGATTATTGATCTGAGTCATCACCTGTAGTTGTAGGGGGCGCGCGTCCAAATCTTGCTTTCTTTGTTCGCAGCCGCCAGGAGCATGACTTTGCACGACAGTCCGAACACCTAGCTTGTCCTTCGCGCTATCAAGACAAGAGAGCACGGTGTGACGTGAAATGCCAAGGATGCATCCGATTTCCCAGGCACTCTTGCCCTGAGCATTCGAGGCATCCGGGAAGGCTTCGGACACGCCAAAAACGTTCGGTCCGTGGTGTTAGCGTTATCCAACGCGCGGGGCTTTTGCAGAACGTATTGGTCGTTCTGTACCAAATATTGTGCGTTCTGTACCAAACTGAGGTGGCGAGAGCACAGCCCAACTTCGCTCGCCTGCTTTCGTTCGTTTCGTACAATGTTCGCGCGAGCATCCTCCGTGAAATTTGAGAATGTAACTGCACGAGCAGGGAGCACCCTATTCGTCGCGCTTACTTCGGTTGCTCTGTGCGTCCAGCAATTGAGCGTGAAACCCAAAGAGTTCGTCTCGCAACGCGTAAGCGAAGTGGGCTGATCGCGCCATCAACTTGAGATGTGAATGAAACCCTTGAAAGGTCTTATCCTCGGTTCGGCAGCAGGCATTATGGCAGTAAGCGGAGCTCACGCAGCCGATCTTCCCGTAAAGGCGAAGGCCATCGAGTACGTGAAAGTCTGCTCCTTGTACGGCCCTGGATTCTACTACATTCCGGGTACCGATACCTGCATCAAGTTGGGTGGCTATCTGCGCGCTGAAATCGCGCTTGCTACCAACTCGGACTACAATGGTGCATACAGCGGTGTCGGCGGTGCAAGGAATCGGCTGAGCAACTACTACACTGCTCGTTCTCGTGAAGATCTCAACATTGATACACGTATCGCGACCGAATACGGTGTACTGCGCACATTCTTCGATGCGGCCTTCAGCTGGACCTCGGACAGCTATGTGGGCAACGGGACCGGAGCAACCGTTTACTCGCCAATTGGTCCGCCTCCGTTCTCGGCGGCGCCCGCCAACGCCAATGCCGGCGCTATCGCTGGGGGCACGTTGGGCATGTACTACGCGTTTATTCAGTTTGCCGGGCTTACGATCGGTAAGGCGGTGTCGCAGTTCGACACTCCATGGACCAACTATCCGAGCAACACCTTCGATGGCCTTGTCGGTGGCTCCGGCTCAGTTACCGGCGTAAACCAGTTCAGCTATACCGCTGACTTTGGTCAGGGCGTCACCGGATCGCTTTCCCTGCAGGATGCAACAGCTTACTATCAAGGCAACCTTTATAACGTTGGAGCAGGCCTGACTTCTGCGGCTGGCTTTGGAGCAGGCGGTTACGGCCCCAACGACTTTGGCGGTACGAGGGTCCCTGACGTCGTTGGTATGCTCCGCGTTGATCAAGCTTGGGGCTTGTTCCAGCTCTCAGCGGCGGCTCACAACAATCATGCCGCGTACTATGGTGCGACCGAAACAACCGGCCATCCCGACGATAAGTGGGGCTGGGCCGTACAGGCCGCACTGTCGATCAAGAATATCCCGACGGGACCGGGAGATACGATCAACGTGCAGGCCGTCTACACGGACGGCGCCACGCGATACAACTTCCAGAGCTTGGCTACGACAAGCTTCGCCATGTTCGGCGGCACCAGCGTTCCCGGCGCTTATCAGAGCGTCGGTCTCGCGACCGCAGCCGATGGCGTATTCGGCGCGGGAACGGGTATCTCTACTGTTCAGACCTGGGGCATGCGGGGTGCTTTCTCGCACAACTGGGATCCCTACTGGAACACTGCGCTCTACGGCGCGTATGCCCAAGTCAAGTACGGAAACGGTGGCACAGCACTCGTGTGCGGTGCCCTGGCAACCCTGGGTGCGGCAGTCGCCGGCGTCACCAACTGCAACCCGGACTTCAACCTTGCTCAGGTCGGCTTGATCACCCGCTGGACGCCCGTCAAGAACCTCACGTTCTCGGCTGACGTCACGTATAGCCACCTGGACCAGAAGTATGCTGGCACGCTTGTCGTATCTGCTCCCGGTCTGACGACGATCGCCAAGCCAGGCGCCGCGTTCGAATTGAAGGATCAAAACACAGTCAGCATGCTGCTCCGTGCTCAGCGTGTTTGGTAAGCTCCGTCACCCCATCGGAAGGAGAGAGAAAGCTCTACTGAATTTGGTTTGACCTCCAAGGAAGGCCTCCGATATGCCCATCGGGGGCCTTCGCTCTTTCAGCTGACAGAGCCGCGATGGTTCAGACGAATACGGGCCCCACCATATCCGCCTTTCCGTTCGAAGAACGCCGCAAGATCCGTCCGCTAGATAACGCTGTCGGTGAAGGAGTTCGAATCCTGCCGTCGCGGCTCTTCGCAAATCAGCAATCAGGCTCGTAAGGTCGACGTCTTCTTCGATGCGGTCGGCTTCCTGTCGCGCCCTACGCGATTGGTACGGGTCGAGTTCGTAGACCGGGTAACGCTGCAAGCTCGGCCAGGGGGTTGTGTGGAGATCCGGATCGGCCGCTCGCGGTTGGCGCGCAGCGCGGGCTCAACGTTTATGTCGCGCGCCATGGAAAACTGCCCCCTCAGCGTCACGAGGAATTGCCCCCTCCTCGGATAGCTGGGGAGAGAGTGAATGAAGCAGGAACGAATCACTGAAGGCTCGTCGTGGATTGATCCACGGGGGCAGGTGATGAAGACGCCGGATGACGTGGCGGAGATGTTGCGCCTGAGGGCGTGCGGGTGGGGTCTGAAGCGGATTGCGCGACAGCTGGGCTGCGTGGTGCGCCAGGACCTGTTGGCCGAGAAAGGCGTAACAGTCAGCCGGCGGACGCTGCAACGCGCCGTGCAGCCCTATCGCCAGGCGCTGAAGGCGGA
>NZ_JADPKH010000020.1:0-4543 GCF_023073835.1 Bradyrhizobium sp. 153
CAAATCGCCACCCGCGCCTCCAGCGCAACGGCTCCTCATCGCCTTCGCTAGACCTTCTATCCTCTGTCGCACAGCTATCGGCCGTGTGAGAAATGCGGGCTAGGGCTGGTTGCCACGTCTCCCCTTGCCCGGAGTGCGGCACGCCTTCGCGCGTGTGGCGCCTGGAGGCATCGATGGCTTGCGGGCCTGTGATGACTAGCTTTGGCTCGCTGGCGTGCGGCCGTCCGCTCAAAATCTTGAGTATCGGCGGGAGCCGTCCTTGCTTCCATGGACCCGAGGAGAGATCGTAGCCTCGAGGTGATGGGCCAGCCGCCGTCCACGCGCTCGATGTACAGAGGTTGTTCAAGTTCCCCACGCGTGCTCAATCGCTTGGTGCGCTCTGGCCAATCGCGCCCCGCTCGCCGCCAAAATAGCGATGTACTACTTGGCCTCATCCATCTGCACGAATCCATCCGGATACCCTGCCAGCACAGTGACTTGAAAATTCACCTGAGCGCCAAATTTATTAAGTCGTTTATCTATCGATACGGCCAACCCTGATGGAAGCTTGAATGAACCGTTCAAGATGTCTGTTCGATAGATCTGTCGAGGAATAATGCAAGACTCGAGCTTGCTGCCTTCGCTTTTGGGCTCGAGGCGGCGCGCATTGTGAATGATGCGATCCAATATCGCGTCGCCCAGCGTGGGATCCGCAATTACATCGTGCCATTGTGACACGGGGACTTGGCTTGTGATCAGCAACATCCTTTATCGTAGCGATCGTCGAGGATCTCGAGCAGATCGCGACGCTGGTTTGGCGGTGAGCGGTTCAGGTCCCCAGTCGTCGAGGATGAGGAGATCGACACGCTCAAGCGCGGCGATCAGGCGCACCAGACGGCCTTCGGCCGCGCGCCTGGGCGAGATCGGCGAACAGGCGGGATGCCCGCTTGTAGAGGCGGAAAAGCCGTCGCGGCAAGCTTTGTTTCCGAGCGCACAAGGCAAGCCACGACTGCCGGTGCCGGTTGGGCCGACAATGACCAGGTGGGTTGGCATCCCGGATCCATTGGCCGGTGGCGAGGGTCTGAAAGAGCGAACGGTCGAGACCGCGAGCGGTGCGATAGTCGACGTTCTCGATGGTGGCGGCCTGGCGGAGCTTGGCATTGGTCAGGCGCCGCATGAGGCGACGGTTGTCGCGCGCGGTGACCTCGCGATCGACGAGGAGGCCCAGCCCTCATCCAGCTCCGGCGACAACGGCCAGGTCAGGCCGGCGCGGCGGGCTCGGTTCACGTACTTACTGACCGTGCCCTGGGCCAGAGCGAGGCTGCGGGCAACGGCGCGTTGCGATATGCCGACGCTATCGTGCAGGCGTAGAACTTCGCGAATGTGGCGCATGGACAGTCTCTCTATCGGCATCTCGATCCTCTGCTGTTGGGCAAAATACCGAGCTACCCGGGTTGCAAATGTCAGCGGTGTGCGCCTCCCGGTTGTCCCAGATCACGATCGCTGGAAATAGCGATCACGACCGGCTGGAAACCGTGATCACGATGCTCTGGAATGGGTGATCACGATAGCCGCTGGAACACGCACCTAGCTATCGCTCTGGGTATGGGTCACTTGGTCACTCATCGTCCTGCTGTCAACCACGCCTGAATTCTGCGGTTCTAGACCGTTCTGTGCGGGTCGCCTTCACACCTCCAGCCGGCAAGCACCTAAGTCCGATCATTCCCAATCGAACATGCCGTCGTCCCACTCCCTCGGCGCTCTTCTGGTCGAGCGAAATGGTGAATGAGCCGCATAAAGAATTGTATTACTGCGCGATGAACCAAAACTCAGCAAGTGCCAACCGATCTACCCGGTCCCTGCAAACTAACGCGTTTCTTTACCGGCGACACCACGCAACGGGACACGATCCAACTTCTTCCAAAAATAGATGTCGTTCTGCCATTCACCGTGAATACACGCAACCTCGTGCAGCACCGCAACGCGCCGGAACCCAGACTCACTCTTGATACTCGGAATGTTTCGCTCATAGGCACGTGAGACCAATAATCGCAACCCAAAATCAATAGCCGACCGAATTAGGTGTTGCGCCATCAATCTTCCAAGCCCCTGGCCTCTGTGGTGCTCGTCAATGTAGCGCGACGTTTCCGCCACATCCGCGTACTCGGGACGCAAAGAGAACCTGTTCAACGAACACCATCCGACCACATGACCACGAGGTTCATAGACAAATGCCGGATACGGATCTTGATGCTCACTAAGCCACGCGATGCGGTTGCTGCTAGTATCTGGGTTGACTTGGCTTATAGCAAATATGCCCGGCTTTCTTGCTTGGTTGTAGATCCTAGCGATATCATCTGCATCAGCAGCAGTTGCTCGTCGGAACATTTTGGCACTCATCCCCTGTCTAAATGGATGCGCACAAGGGTCTGGCATACGGCCAGCCGTCGCCGCTCGCACATTCGAAGGATTGATAGCTAAGATCTGCCTGCGCAAGCTCCCGGCTTTAGTAGCTTACGCTCAGGGACTATCGGCGCAAATACCATCAGGCGGGCCTTGCCTCAGCCTCTCAGAACACTGCCGAGCCAACCTGGCTTTTTGCTCGAATTCAGGCCACAAATCCTCGAGGAGATTGCTACATGCGGCATCAAGTCGTCCGGTTGCGAACTGAAGATTTACGAGCCGTGACCGACATCTACAACGCGGCTTGTCGCGCGCGGGAATCGACACAAGGAACGCGCCCTTGGAGTGTCGACGACATGAATACCTTTCTTTTCAAGACACGTCCCTCGTTCGAATCGTATTCCTGTCTAATCAACGGAGCCGTAGCTGGGTGGGCCGCCTTCACGCGATACAGCGTCAAAGAGGACGTTAAACACACGGTCGAAATGTCGCTTTACGTTCAGAAACCCTTCCGCCGGATGGGAGTTGGAACGGCCCTGGCCAACACGCTTCTGAAGCGCGCACGGATCCTTGATCTGCACTGCATTTTCGCCATCGTGTTTAGGGAACCACCATACGTTGCTTCGTTTGCCACGGGAAAGTGCGGCTTTTCGGATGTCGGATGCCTCCCAGAGGTATTTTCCAATGAGAGGAAGCACTATGACCTTCTGCTTCTAGAAAAACTAATGACGACCTGAATTCGACTTGGCCTAGTTCGGCGCTGTACTCAGCGATCTGGATAATGCTGTTCAGTCCTGCGTTGCGGATAGTGTTCCCGGCTCTGCTCAAGTTTAGTGAGTAGATGAAAAGCTGCGGTCGCGGATTAGAGCTTACCGGCGTTCGAAATGCTCCTGCTCGAAGGCATCAAGGCTGCAGATCATATCGAGAGTGCCTCAAGGGAGGATGGTACCTGATGTGTGTGAGCGATGACCTAGAAAAGATCACCGCTCCAAAGAAGGAGAGGACTTTGCAGCGCGCAGCAGAGATTTGCTCGGCAGAGTTCCCGTACTAACAAAGATTTGGTCCAAGCTTCCGAATGATTGTCAGCCGCTTGCCACTGCATTCGTGAGGTTCGTTCGCGAGCACGAAACGTCAGGAGCGAGATCCGACGCTTTTACTCCACGTCACGTATGTCCGAATTAACCAGACCAAAGCGCCCCTGGCGGGCGCAATTCGGGAACAACAAGCTCAACCAAATCAGCGAGGCTACCAGGAAGGATTGCTGGACATGCGTCGAATGCTTGAATGCTTCAGCAGCTTCCTCGTCAAATGTATCCCGTCGTCCTTCAAGAAGCGGCATTGAGCTGGGCTAGCGAAGCGAGCGCGTGCCATAGATGCCAGGAACAGGCTCAAGAGTTTCTCTGAGCCAGTAGCACGCGGCGGAAGCTTGTGCCCACCGTTGAGAGGATGACGTTGGCAGCATCGCCGGCGCGGCCTTTGAGGTAGCAGCGGCCGAGGTGTTCTTCGGCCTTCATGTGCCGGATGATGGGCTCGACGATTGAGGCCCTTGATCGTCGCATGCAACAGCTTGGCATCAGTCGGAAAGGTGATCGCCTTCGGCTGCACCGTGGTGTCGACCGTGACGCGCTCGAAATCCTAGCTGCGTAACGTGTCCGCCTCGTGCGCCACCCGAAGGCTCTCGGCTAGCAGCAGTTCAAGCTGTTGCAGAGCCGCTTGCGCCAATGGCTCAGGTCGGAGCGCTTGTGTGGAAGAGCGTGCCGGAAGAACTTCGCCCGGGAAATATGGGTCGTGAACACAGCGCTCGCACCACCCTCATCGGACAACCCATAAATGTGCTTGAGCAGCAAGAGGCCGATCATGAAGCGGGTCTCGATCCAGGCCGACCATTCTCGCTGTAAAGTGGAGCGATTCGCCGTCGACCCAGTCCCAACCAATCTTGCTGGCGAGCTGAACCAGCTCCTGCTTCATGTTGATGATCTGGTCTAGTCGCGCGCGGAACAGATCATTCGACCCCGTCGTATCTTCGGCCGCATCGTCCCCACCGATGTACCACAGAATCACAGTGAGCGTCACGATAGGATCACCGGTGCCCGGGCTTGACTTGCGCGGAATGCTCTGGATAGCGCGGTCGGGATGATTGACGCCGCCGGCGCGCGGTGAT
>NZ_JADPKH010000049.1:0-4434 GCF_023073835.1 Bradyrhizobium sp. 153
CTGCGAATCGGTGCCAGACAAGGAATCACGGTCGATTCCCGCGATGCAATAGTTGGTGCGCTCCCTCAGCCCTCTCGGCTAAATGTGGGTAATTGAAAGGTTGGCAGGGCGTTTACAGCCGGCTCAACCTCGGCAATACGGCGGGCGGACGCCTCGATCAGATCGAGGGGCGAAATTTCCTGCTTGTTGAGCAACTCCACCGCTTGAACCGCAGTCAATCTGTACAGCTCGTCGCTCATCACCCTCCTCCAGCCCGAACTGACAAGTCAACATTGGTGAATCAGTTGCCTTGCAGATGATCACTTTGTGCGCGGAAAAGCCTGAAACAGTGAGCGCTCAGGAAGCGCCACGTTCGTCGCGCCTCTCTCAGCATTAGTAATGCTTGGAAGGCGTATGCCTAAGCCCCTCATCGTTTGGCGAGTTCATCCATCACTTGCTTGGTGGCTTGATACGCTAGGTCCACAATCTCGTCTATTTCAGCTTCGGAGACTACAAGCGGCGGAGCAAACCCTAGAATATCTCCATGCGGCATCGCTCGCGCAATGAGGCCTCGATCTCGAGCCGCCTTCGAAATGCGCGCGCCAACCTTGAGCTCTGGATCAAACCGCCGCTTTGCTTGACGATCCGCGACAAACTCGACAGCTCCAAGCAAACCCACTCCCCGAACCTCGCCAACGATCTCCAGCTGAGCGAACCGCTCGTTCAGACGGCGCTGAAAATACATGCCGACAACCCTCGCACGATCAGCTAAGCGATCCTGTTCGACAATATCGAGGACTGCATTGGCAGCGGCAGCCGCGATCGGATGCCCGGAGTAGGTATACCCATGCGAAAACGCACCAACTCGATCGGCGCCCTGCTCCATAACCTCGTAGACCTTCTCGCTGACGATGGCTCCCGAAAGTGGCATGTAGCCGGATGTTAGGCCCTTTGCGACTGTCACCAGGTCTGGCTCTATGCCGTACAGAGTACAGCCGAAGTCGGCGCCGGTTCGACCGAATCCACAAATTACCTCGTCAACGATCAGAAGAACGTCGTACCGCCTGAGCACAGCCTGAATTTCAAGCCAATATCCTATAGGTGGCGGCGTGATACCGCCGGTGCCTAGCACCGGCTCGGCAATAAACGCGCCGATTGTTTCCGGCCCCTCGCGGACAATCAGCTCTTCAAGTTCTGCCGCACGGCGGCGGGAAAAGGCGTCCTCCGTCTCGCCTGGCTCGGCGCCCCAATAGTGATGAGGCACGCCCGTGTGCAGAACGCCCTGAAAGGGAAGATCCATGTGATCGTGGTAGAACGACATTCCCGTCATCGAGCCGGAAATTACTGAGCAACCGTGATAGCCGCGCTCCCGCGAGATAATCTTTTTCTTCTTAGGAAAGCCACGAAGATTATTGTAGTACCAAACAAGCTTCGCTTGAGTCTCATTCGCGTCCGATCCGGACAACCCGAAGAATACTTTGCTGGCTTTACCCGGTGCCATCCGCACAAGTCGATCCGACAGAGTCGCCAACTCTTCGGTCGTGTGCGCTGCGTATGTGTGATAATATGCAAGCTGATAGGCTTGCCGTGCGATGGCCGCCGCTACTTCGGTGCGACCATAGCCGATATTCACGCAGTAAAGACCGGCAAAAGCGTCGATGTAACTGCGGCCCTCTGCGTCCTGGATACAAATGCCTTTACCACCTATTACAATTGTAGGATCGCCAATATTGCCACTGGCGAACTCTTTCAGTTGAGTAAACGGGTGTAGAACACTCGCGCGGTCTCGTTCCGCGATGGTTTTGATGTCAACCACGAAAATTCTCCTAACCCGCCAAATCGCCGAAGCAGATGTATTTCAGTTCCATATATTCGGCTAAGCCGTACCTCGACCCTTCGCGGCCAAGTCCGGATTGCTTCCATCCTCCGAACGGAATGGGCGGTCCCGTAAATGATGCGGTATTCACGCCGAGCATCCCGCACTCGATCTGCTCAGATAGTCGCAGCGCCCGACGAAGATTGTCCGTGTAGATGTAGCCGGCTAGCCCCATTTCGTTGGCATTTGCTCTAACGACAACCTCTTCCTCCGAGGAAAACGGAAGTACCGCGGCCACTGGCCCGAACGTCTCCTCCCGCGCAATCACCATCTCTTCCGTAACGTCACTTAGCAGCGTAGGTGAGACAAAGTTCGAGCCAAGGCTGCCCTTCTGATCGATAGAGAACGCTTTCGCGCCTTTCTTCACGGCGTCATCAATATGAGCGCGACATTTGTTAGCGACCGACGCTTTAGTCATTGGCCCAATGTCGGTTTCAGGATCCAGACCGTGGCCGACCTTGAGCTGACCTATCGCTTCTGCAAAAGCTGCCACAAAGGCATTGTACACGCCGCTTTGAACATAGATGCGGTTAGCGGCCAGGCAGTCCTGACCTGAGGTCGCAAATTTCGCGGCCATGGCGCCTTCGACGGCCTTCCTAAGATCGACATCGTCAAAAACCAGGAACGGGGCATGCCCACCGAGTTCGAGTGACACCTTTTTGATTGTGTCGGCCGACCCCTCCAGGAGGAGACGCCCAACTTCGGTCGAACCGGTGAATGAAAGAGCGCGTATTCTTGCATCGCGCAAAAGCGGCGTCGAGAGCTCTACGGGATTTCCGACGAGCACTTGAAGCACCCCGCGCGGTATTCCGGCTTCTTCGGCCAACCTCGCCAAAGCGAGAGCGGAGAGCGGGGTCTCAGGTGCAGGCTTCACAATTATCGGGCAGCCTGCCGCAAGAGCGGCGCCAGCCTTGCGCGTAATCATGGCGACCGGAAAGTTCCATGGAGTTACAGCAGCCGCGATGCCGATTGGCTGCATGCGCACCTGAAGTAAACTCCCGATCTTGTGACTCGGGATCGTCTCACCGTACGCCCGCTCGCCCTCAGCTGCGAACCAGTCAAGAAATCCGGCACCGTAGATAATTTCCTGGCGAGCTTCAGCCAACGGCTTGCCCTGCTCGCTCGTCACAAGGATGGCGAGCTCCTCCGCGTGAGCGAGCATCAGTGAGGCCCATAACCTAAGGATCGCCCCTCGCTGCGAAGGCAACAAAGCTCGCCACGCGGGGAACGATCGGTCGGCGGCACTGATCGCCCGATTCATATCCGCCGCAGAGCAATGGGCGACCTCAGCAATTTCGTCACCGTTGGCAGGGTCGACTACTGTGTCTTTCTGCTCTCCCGAAACCCAGCAACCGTCGACAAGCGCAGCCCCGACGGTAAAGTCGCGCCGGCTGAGATTTTGCAGATACTGCGTAGCGGGACCGACTGAAGGGAGCTTTCTGGGCCGAACAGGGAGAAGCGCCATTTGAACTCGTGGTCATCTTGTTGAAATTGCCTCGACAATCAGGATACTGATATGGCTTACAGATTTGCTTCGCATTTTCCTGCCCTTCGGAGGATTTCCTGCGTGGGGCAGGCATTGGGCAGCGAAACGCAGACCTGAGGACCTGGAGCCGATATGCGATACGACCGAATAGACGCGCGGATTCTTGAGATTGTGCAAAAGAATAACCGCTTGACCTCCGAGGTGATTGGGGAAATGGCTGGGCTCTCGGCTACGGCCTGCCAGCGCCGACTCAAGAGACTCCGCTCGGAAGGGATCATCGAGGCAGATGTCTCGATAGTTTCGGCAAGAGCGGTTGGAAGACCAATTCAAATGCTCGTGCTAGTGAGCCTAGAGCGGGAGCGGTCCGACATAATCGATAGGTTCAAGAAAGCCATCAAATCGTCTGCCGAAGTGGTCAATGGATTTTATGTCACCGGTGACGCCGACTTCGTCCTGTACATTACTGCGCGCACAATGGAAGACTACGAGCAGTTCACGCGGCGATTTTTCTATGAGAATCCGGACATTAAGGGATTCAAGACGATGGTCATAATGGATCGCGTAAAGGCTGGGTTTGCGGTTCCGATTGAGCTGCCGGTGGAGTAGTCATGAAGGCATTCGTCCCTACAACTTTTCGCGCACTTTCATCCTTTTTCCTCAAAGCTGACGCGTGCGTTAAGACACCAGATTCCCGACGAGCAGGACACGAACAAGTTGTCGCCCGAGATCAGGGCCCGTGCGGTCCCGCCTATTTCTGGATCACGCCAGCGAGTATCCGTCGAGCTGGGGCGGCAGTGACGTCGATTACGGCCAAGATCGACTGCATTCCGCAAACGCTGCAAGACCGGGTCAAGAACGTCGAGATCGACAGCGGCCAATGAGCCGAAGTTCCGAACGAGATGGCCAAGAAGTCTGGATGCCCTGGCACCGGAGAGCCGAGAACAGTGAGATCCTACACAAGCCAAGCGGCTAAATGGGTCTCCCTCCGGTGAAGCTTTCAATTACCCACATTTAGCCGAGAGGGCTGAGGGAGCGCACCAACTATTGCATCGCGGGAATCGACCGTGATTCCTTGTCTGGCACCGATTCGCAG
>NZ_JADPKH010000051.1:0-4301 GCF_023073835.1 Bradyrhizobium sp. 153
CCGGTTCAGACGCCGGCGGTCATCGCGCCGCCGCCGTCTATACCCTGATCGAGACCTGCAAGATGAACGACGTTGATCCACAAGCTTGGCTCGCGGATGGTTGGCCAGCTTCCAGATTACGGTCGACCTCACCGAAGAAACGAACGTCTCCCTCGCGGCATGTTGCGCGCTTCGCACGTCGAATCCGACAAATGCTTCTCTATATCTGCTATGGCTCTTCCTCCTGTGAGGGGATCGGCCCTGGGTAATCCGCGGACACCCAGTGTAGGGGAGCCAGCTCATCGGACAGAAGCGGACATACGGCCTTACGAAGCGCTCGGAGCGGATCGAATAAACGCCTGCAACAGCATCGCTTGCAGCAGGCTCTCCTCGGGATCGACGGCCGCCCTTCGGCGAATAGAGCGCGGCAAGCTCGCGATCCGGCGCGGACGGCGCCTCGTTGCGCGTCGTATGCGGTGACGAAGTCACCGGATGTTCCGGACGAGTTGCTTGACGTTGTGGAAGGCATTAACCCTTCTCATTGACCCAGATCGCCAGGCCGGGGGCAACCTCAAAGATAGTCCGATAACGTTGCGCAGCGTCTCGATGAAGAAGGGATCGTTGGACAGCTTGAGCCTTCAGAGCGGCGGTTGCAAGCCGAATGTTCGGCGGTACGCTGCTCTTTCAGATGCTCCCTCGTCAGCCACGGAGCGAACGCTCAAGAACCATCGGACGGTTGGTTTGCAGTGCGCTCCAGGCAAACATGCCAAGCGCCGCAGCGTTCGAAGCGACGAACGCTCTTAGTCCGGTAACACCAGATCAGCCTTCGGTCTGCCTACCGTCATCCTCATCGCCATCCCAAGGGATTCTACGACGAAATAAGCCAGTTGTTTGCGGGACCGGACGCCAGCTACCGCACAGGTCTCAAAGGTTAGAGCCGTGGCACTGTCTTCGCTCGCTTGAACACCGTCAGGTAGACGTTGATCATGGTGACGAACTCGATGGAAGGCATTGACCATTAAAGCCTATCACTTTTTTGAATCGCTGCCACCAACGATCAACCATCTTGCTATTATTGCCTCGCTCGGGAGTCCTGCGCCATCCATGCAGGTGATGCAAACAATTGCCCCCCGATTTTGTCAACTACCAGCGCTAGTGATTGCTTTAGATATCAGAAACATGTCTCCTTTCCGTTGATGGGCGTCGAAGTCCGTCGAGCGTCATTCCAAAATTCGAGACATGCAACATCAACTAAAATCATTTGGTGCTAATGACCCGGACCGGTACTCTGGCCCGTTATGTGCAGACTCGGCATTGGGTCTGTCTATTGCGTGCCAGGTCGGCCCCCCGAGCTATGAACCAGAGTACATGGAACGATCTCGTCAAGATGTTCAAGTGGCTAATGGGTTTGATCAAAGCGCCTGCCTTCGCTGATTGCGATAGTGGCTTCGGGAGTGTCGGCCCTGCGGACTTCCTGGCAAGCAAGCACCACGTTTCGCGATCTTTGGAAACGAGACGATGTTGTGCCAAGTTGATCCGTACCGAACTCGGAAATGAGCCGATCGTTCTCAAATTCGGCTTGATGAATTACATGGTTCATCTTGTATTCATTTTCGGTGTCCGCGGCGTTCGTCACGAGCAATTCAGCTTGACGATTGGAAAAGCTCCTCGCGCTGTGCAGATGAGCGCATATGCTGGCGATCCTGTGTCGCTTTTTCGAGAGAATCGGCGCGGCGTCCCGGTGAATTTGACTGAATACAGTGCACCGAGGAAGATCGCCGGCCTCCGCGGCGGCCCATCGGCTGAACACCGGCGCGAGGATAATCCCACTAAGACGGAGGTGCGACATGCGCAACGATGACATGAAGCTCGGAGTGATGCTCCTTTCACTAGGATATCACGAAGGTGCATGGCGGCACCCAAGCGTGCCAGCTAATGGTGGAGTTGATCTCGACTATTATGCTAATCTAGCGACACTTGCCGAAGAGGCGGCGTTTCATTTTGTATTTCTGCCCGATCAACCAAGTATAGCAGATAAAGAAAACGAAACTATCGCTCGTGTAGGTCGTAACGACGGGTTTGAGCCAATCACGCTCTTGTCGGCGCTTTCATCGAGAACGCGAGACATTGGCCTCGTTGGGACTGCGACGACGACATACCATCAACCTTATCATCTTGCACGTATGTTCGCTTCACTTGATCACCTATCCCATGGACGTGCCGCCTGGAATATTGTCACCTCTGGATCTAAGTTCGACGCTCCAAACTTCGGTGAAATGGAACTTCCAGATCATGATATGCGCTATGTTCGAGCGCGGGAGTTCGTAGATGTTGTCAAGGGGCTTTGGGACACGTGGGAAGACGATGCTTTCGTTCGCGACAAACAAACGGGCATCTTCGCTGACACCACGAAGCTGCATTTGCTTAACCACCGAGGAACTTACTTGTCGGTCAGAGGCCCGCTGAACATCGCAAGGCCGCCGCAAGGTTATCCCGTATTGGTTCAGGCCGGTGCATCCGAAGCCGGGATCGCGTTCGCTGCAGAAACCGCCGAGGTCGTATTCACCGCCGAACCTTCTTTAGAGAATGGTAAACGATACTACGCAACTCTCAAAGAAAAGGCGCGCGCGCTTGGGCGGGCGGGCGACGAGGTGCTAATTATGCCGGGTATCATTCCGATCGTGGGGAGGACCAAGGATGAAGCATATGAGAAGCTTCAAAAACTGCAATCGTATACGCATAGCGATGTAAAAATTGGGGCGGCCGATCGGTTGCTGGGGTTTGTCACCGACCTGCGTTCAATCAATCTCGACTCTTTGGTCCCCGAAACGTTACCGCAGACCAATATCATCCAGAGTCGTCAGAAGGTGCTTCTCGACTTGGCAGCACGCCACAAGTTTACTTGGCGACAACTGATCAGCTTGGCATCGGACAGTCGCGGCCACCTCATGGTTGTCGGAACGCCCGACGATATTGCTAACACCATGATGGATACGTTTGATCAACGTGCGGCGGACGGATTCAACGTGTTGCCGGCGACCTTCCCCGGTGGACTCGAGGACTTCGTCGAACTTGTCGTTCCCGAGCTGCGTCGACGGGGAAAATTCAGATCCAGATACTCTGGACAAAGCCTAAGAGAGAACCTCGGTCTCAAGCGGCCTCCCAATCGGAACGCCCGGGCACGCATAGGCGGTCGCCCGTAAAAAACTGCACAAGACGTTGAGCGGGAGCCCGCGTTCGGCGGTGCGTATTTTGAGATAGCGACGTTTCAGGTTGGGCGTCCGAAAGCTTGCCATTCTCATTTCGAGATTGAAGACGGCCAGCGCTGCATTTGAGGAAATTGGCAGGGCCGCCTCCAGTCTGGGGGATTGAGGATGTAAAAGCCTGACCTCTCAGACAAGAGGTTTTCGAGGTGATGACCTGCCACCGACCTGCGGCAGTTAGAGTCTCGGGGGTGGGCAGCCAGGTCGAACTTTGGACTACCCAGAACTAGAGCTTTATGACCCTTGCGACGAGACCGAGTTTGGATCACTCAGAGCGAGAGTTTTGCGCCTCTGATCACGTTGGCGGGCTGGTTGCGCCGACGTGGTTTTGGAGCAAAATCGGCGGTCGACTGCCGATCGCCCCGTGGGGCCGTTCTTCATTGTGGTATCTGCGCCAATCCTCCACTTTTTCCTGAGCGTCCGCAAGGGACAGGAACCAATGGGCGTTGAGACATTCGGCCCAGAAGCGACCGTGGGAGGCCTCGATGAACGCATTCAGTCGGCGTGCCGGGCCGCGAAAAGTCCAGCATGACGCCGCGCTGGTAGGCCCACAGGTCAAGATCGTGCGACACGAACTCGCCGCCTTGATCGGCGCGGATCGGGGGGCGACTTCCTTGCAGGCCCTTTCCAGCACCGCCACGACGTCGGCGCCGCGTGGTGAACCGTGGCGCCAGCGCCGGTGAGAACCGGATATCGGCAATCGTAAGCACGGGAAAGCTTGTGCCCTGTCGCCAACCGGTCATAGACGAAGTCCATCGCTCAGGTCCGTTGGATCGCGTCGCCGGCTTGCGATCATTGCGCAGCTTGGCCGTTGACGGTAACCATCCGCACATCGTCGACGAGTTCTGATTGAGAAGCGTAACCGTCCGGTGAGGCTTTCAATTACCGATAACTTTGACCACTCCGCTGATCCGCTGATCGGGGAAAACTTGAATCGAAAGAATCACTTGTGATTCCTTTCTGAGCACCTGATTCGCGAGGGTGCTCTATGGGCCTGACATTTAGGGATCGATCGGCAAAAGGCTGTTTGCGGTCCTTGGAAGGTGAATGTTGGATTGA
>NZ_JADPKH010000090.1:0-4217 GCF_023073835.1 Bradyrhizobium sp. 153
CTTCTTCTCGTCGCTCAAGACCGAACGGACCGCCAACAAGATCTACCGAACCAGAGACGAGGCACGAGCCGATGTGTTCGACTATATCGAAAGATTTTACAACACGATCCGCAGGCACTCGACCATCGGGTATCTCAGCCCGGTTGAGTTCGAGCGCAAGGTGGGATTAGCTTAACCTGGTGTCCATCAAACCGGCAGCAGCTCAACCGGGTCTTCTGGCGGCGAATGTCTAGGCCCGTCACACCAAAGTGGATAGCCAGCACGCGAACGCCATTACGATGTCCCACCTAGAGCATTTCCTTGCTTAGTTGAATCGGAGGGATTCCGGTTTTTGGCGGATTGTGATTCAAGATGCTGACTGGATTGGAGGCCAGCATCGCATGACCCGACCTCTTTCCCTGGATCTTCGCGAGCGTGTTGTGGCGTCGGTTTTGGCGGGCGAGAGCTGCCGATCTGTGGCGAAGCGGTTTGGTGTTGCAGTCTCGTCAGTGGTGAAGTGGTCACAGCGGCAGCGGGCGACCGGCTCGGCTGCGCCTGGCAAGATGGGCGGTCACCGTAAGCCCGTGCTTGATCCGCACCGCGCTTTCATTGTCGAGCGGATCACTCAGATGCCGCACCTGACGCTGCATGGTCTTAAGGCGGAACTGGCAGCCCGCGGGGTCAAGGTTTCGCACAACAAGGTCTGGCTGTTCCTGGGCCGGGAAGGGCTGCGGTTCAAAAAAGGAACAAGCGCGCGCCGACGCCTCTCGTAGGCGACAACGTTGGCAATCCTGGCAGGCTGGACCTGATCCGAACCGGCTCGTCTTCATCGATGAGACTTGGATCAAGACCAACATGGCCCCTTTGCGGGGCTGGGGCCCCAAAAGCGCACGCCTGCGCGGCTTCGCCCCGCACGGTCACCGGCGCACCCTCACATTTCTCGGCGCGCTCCGCCATGACCAACTCACTGCACCCTGCGTCTTCGATGGTCCGATCAACGCCGAACGCTTCTGCGCTTACCTGAAGCACATTCTCCTACCAACCCTGCGCGAAGGCGACATCGTCATTCTCGACAATCTCGGAAGCCACAAGTCGAAAGCGGTCAGGCAAATGATCCAGACTGCTGGCGCCAGGCTCTGGTACCTCCACCATACTCGCCCGACCTCAACGCGATCGAACAGGCATTCTCCAAGATCAAACACTGGATGCGGCAAGCTCAGAAGCGCACCATCGAGGACACTCGGCGCCACATCGGTCACCTCATCCAGGACATCCAGCCTCGCGAGTGACTTAACTACTTCGCCAACGCAGGTTATGCTTCCGTCAAAATGTGAAACGCTCTAAGCCGCGGTCCTGAGCGTCGCGGCCAGGCATTGGAGGTCTAAACAACGCTGATTTCTAAGCATTTCCGTCAGCCGCAGTGTCCCTGCACTTGTGAGGTCGTCCGCTAGACCAACTCTCACCGAAATGCCTGGCATCGGATCCAGCCTGAAACACCTTGCAATATGTTACTGAAAGGAAAGCCAAGGCCTGCTGGTCATCCATGTCTGCTCTTGGTAAACGGAGAATCTACAGGCGCTTGTTTGCATGCTCGAAGCTCAGTGCCATTTTTCAAGCTTCAGTGCTTCGGCCAGCGACTCCTCGAATATTTGCAGGCCTTCATGTAGAGTTTCAAGGTCGATGGTGAGTGCGGGCAAGAATTTGACGACCCGATCATCGGGGCCGCAACGTTCTACAATAAGTCCCTTTTCAAAGGCTTTGCGTGCCGTAGTCCCGGCTATTTCGGGCGTTGGGCAGTCAAGCCCCAAGGCCATGCCTCGGCCTCGTACGGCAAAATGGTTTCCATGTCGCGATGCAATCGCCTCAAGCCGGCGCTGCATCAGCTTTCCTGTTCGTTGAACGCCGTGCGAGAACGATGTTGTTCGCCAATATAAGTTTATGGCAGCGGTTGCAGAAACAAGCGCAAGATTGTTGCCTCGGAACGTACCCGTGTGTTCTCCTGGCCGCCAAACGTCAAAACCTTCTTTGATCAACAACATCGACAGTGGCAGACCATATCCACTTAACGATTTCGACAGGACCACAATATCCGGCGACAGGTCAGCGAACTCGAAGCTGAAGAACGCGCCTGTTCGGCCGCACCCCATCTGGATATCGTCGACGATAAATAGAGCGCCAACGTCTCTTGCTATGGTTTGGATTGAACGCAACCAATCCTTGCTTGCAGCATTTAGACCGCCTTCTCCCTGCACCGTTTCCACGATTATTGCAGCGGGGCTGTCTATACCACTGGACTCATCCAGCAACAGGCTTCGAAGGAAACTCGCGGTATCTACGGTCGCCCCGAAATAGCCGTCGTAGGGCATGAACGTTGTACCTGGTAAGGAAGCGTTGTTAGCTGCGCGGTAGAAGCGATTTCCGGTGGCGGCAACGGCCCCTAAACTCATGCCATGGAAACCACGCGTGAATGAGATGACGTTTTGTCGTCCCGTGACTTTGCGAGAAAGCTTCAAAGCTGCTTCAACAGCACTAGCCCCAGTTGGTCCGGTAAACTGAAATCGGTATTGTAGGTTCCGTTCACGCAGTATAACCGAGCTAAACGTCTCCATGAACTGCAGCTTTGCGGGAGTGGCCACGTCCAGGCCATGGACCACTGCGTCGGAAGCCAAATATCCCTCGATAGCGGCTTTAATTCCATGGTTGTTATGACCGTAGTTCAGCGCTCCAGCACCTGAGAGAAAGTCGATGAACTTTCGGCCATCGTCGCCCAACATAAGCGACCCACGAGCTCGACTGAAGAGGGCAGGAAACGAACGGGAGTAGGAGCGGACTTTAGATTCATATGTTTCGAGCTTCTCTAGGGCTCCTAGGGCGTGTGACTTGGTCGCTCTTTCGCCCATCTTCACCTCCGCTGATAAGACGTGCTCCGGATCGCTGGCGCGGGAACGCAGAACGAATGAGTTCTACCTGAGAGCGGCGAAAAAGAACCTACCTGCAATGGCAGTATTCTGTCGCACCCGCGTGCGTTCCTCACACTGCAAGGCGATACGCTTATTCCGAGATCGCTACTCGGCTACCAAGAGTTCCCTTACAATTCAAAGTCTGCTGGCTGGTAAGGGAATCCGACTCCCTTTGTGTTGCGACGCACGGCGAACGCAAAGGTCAGATTTGCCGCGCCGTAAGTGAGGACATCCACGCCGTGGCGTGCGCCACTTACGAAAACTGAGAGTTTATATGTCAAACGCCATCCGGAACTGCCCCCTTTGCGTCATGAAGAACTGCCCCCACCATCGCGATTATGATCTCGGTTGAAGGTTGTTTCCGCCGGTGGCGGGCCGGAGGGAGGCGGAGCCGACCGGAGGGCCGTCACCGGCGGTCAGCGTCTTGATGAGGCCGCTCTTGCGCTTGGCGCGGAGCCGATAGCTGTCGCCTCGGATCGTCAGCACGTGGCTGTGGTGCAGGAGCCGGTCGAGGATCGCGGTGGCGACCACGGGATCGCCGAACACGTCAGAGTACCCCTATTCCTGAGTGGGTCGTGTCTCACGTCACGATCACCGACCCGCATCATTTCCTGTTTGGGCACCGGCTTGAGGTGCTGAAGGAGCGGTCGGGGCGCGGTCCCGCCCACGTCGTTGTCGCGCTGCCGGACGGCCGGCCGCGGGCGGTTCGGATCGCGTCGACGAATCTTGCCGAGACGCCGATCACGCCCCACCCGAACGCCGCCGATCTGCCGCGCATCAGTGCACGTACGCTGATCCTATTGATGCAACATTTGAGCGCGAGTCTGAGCCTTCTCGACGAGAAGGTGATTCGCGATGATCCACCGACCGCTTCCAGGTCGGGTTGCGTATCGACCGCTGCCGACGTTGGCAAATCCACCCGGCCGCCCGACGGCCGACATTCCGCGCCTGTGGCCGAATCTATCGACCGCGACGCAAACCCAGATCGCTCAAATCCTCGCCACGCTGCTGCGGCGAATGCAAGCGGTTGCCGGCACGCCCGGAAGGGGACTGGGTCGTGCTGATCAGCTCGACCGTCGCTGACGAGCGGCTCACGACTGCGCACCGAGCGAGTTGGCCTATGTCTACGTGCGGCAGTCATCCGTGAACCAGGTGCGCCAGCACCAGGAGAGCACGCAGCTGCAGTACCGCCTCGTCGATCGCGCCATCGGTCTGGGCTGGCCGCCGGAGCGCGTCCAGGTCATTGACGAGGATCTGGGCAAATCCGGTGCTGGCGCT
>NZ_JADPKH010000114.1:0-706 GCF_023073835.1 Bradyrhizobium sp. 153
AGGAGGGTAGCGGCCGTCAGCTTATTGGAGGCAGAATCCCCGTTAAAAAACGTGGTCCATGGGTGCATGCGGACTTGGGAGTGGCGACGCTGCTCCGGCGGCGATCCCGATTAGGAAGATGACGATTGGCATAACCCAGACCCTCCTGCCCATCATTAAATGGAGGACCCGCTTATGCCCAAGAGGACGACTGGTGACCGCCCGGAGCTGAAGCCGGTCAATGTCGGCGCGGCCGCCATCGACATCGGATCAAAGATGCACATGGCTGCGGTGAACCCAGCCTGCACTGATATGCCAGTGCGCACGTTCGGCACATTCACAGAAGACCTGCATCATCTGGCAGACTGGTTTAAGGCCTACGGCGTGACGAGTGTCGCGATGGAATCCACCGGGGTCTATTGGATCCCGGTTTACGAGATCCTGGAGCAGCGCGGGTTTGAGGTCATTCTGGTCAATGCTCGCTACGCAAAGAACGTGCCTGGGCGCAAAAGCGATGTCAGCGATGCCGCATGGTTGCGCCAGCTTCATTCCTATGGCCTGTTACGCGGCAGCTTCCGACCTGATGCCGAGATTGCAACCCTGCGCGCCTATTTGCGCCAGCGGGAGCGGTTGGTGGAATATGCCGCTGCCCATATCCAGCATATGCAGAAGGCCCTGATGGAGATGAACCTGCAGCTCCATCACGTGGTCTCGGATATCACGGGCG
>NZ_JADPKH010000080.1:0-4050 GCF_023073835.1 Bradyrhizobium sp. 153
CCGTCGTGGTGGCGCAGCCGTGGAAAATTTGTCCCATAGCGCTTCCTTCGAATCGTGCGATAAGGATGCACCATCAAAGGCTGGGACTAAACACCTAGTGCGGTTAGGAATGCCTCGCCAACGGCTGCATCGATATGGGCAGCGCGAATGTGTTGGCAGGTTGGCTGACCTTCCTGGGTCCGCAGGTGATTGCATACGTACTCGCCACCGCCCTTGTAGCGGGACGTACATCTTATGACCACACCGTGCGCACCAGGCAATGCCGTGGAACAGGAGCTCGCCATTGCGAGGCGCGCCGCGGGTTTTGATGCGCATGTATTCGGCTCGGTTGTCTCTGATGACGGTTCGGGTTTTTTCACAGATTGGCCAATCGATATAGGCTGGATATCGATCTTTAACGACGATCCGCCACTCCTCCATCGGCCGCGGAGCCTCCTGTGGGAGGGCACCCTCCCGCTTCGGCGGCTGGAAGCGGGTTTGTCCATAGACAAAGGCGCCCGCGTATGCCGGGTTCTTCAAGATCGCCGCGACAGCAGCCAACGTCGCGCGCGTCCAGCACAAATCGCCATACCGATCACGACGCGGCAGTCCCAGGTCACGCTCGTTCAACGCTCGCATGACCTTGGCAACGCTGCGCAGCTGCAGGAACAACTGGAAGACGAGACCGAGCCGCCCTTGCACGGCCATGTCGGGATCCTTAACGACCACGCCGCTTGGGTCCCGCATCAGCCCGATTGGTAGCATAACCGTAAGTTCGCGGCGTTCGGCTTTGGCCAGGAGGCCAGCGGTCAGCCGGCTGCGGATCGTATGTTGTTCAAGCTCGGAGATCGAACCCTTCAGCCCGAGAAGCAAACGTCCCTTCGGAGTGCCCGGATCATAGACGCCATCGCGGTCTGCGATCAGGCACCCACGTAGACCAAGATATCCAGGAGCGGATACCAGTCGGTACAATTCCGCACCAAGCGGGTCACGTCGATCGACAGGATAAGTCCCACTTCACTCAGGCCAACACGGCCAACGAGTTCCTTGAAGCGGTTACGCTGTGCTATAGACGCGGCGCTCAATCCGAGATCGGCATCAATCACGTCGATGGCCGCCTCACGCCATCCGAGTTCGCGGGCGCGCTGGCGAAGCGCGTATTGAAGGCGCAGGCTCTCCTGATTGCTTACGACCTGGTGAGGCGTCGACTGCCGGATGTAGACCACGGCTTTGCGCGCCAAGTGGCTGGTGTGATCAACTCGGACTTCATGAGAGATCTCCGCCAAAATCGCGGCAACGTCTTCGACGATCTGGCGTCGGAGCGCGGGCGTCAGCGTCGACCAAAGATCGGCTGGATCCAGGCTCATGTGCGTCGGGACATTCCGCTGCCAATAAAAGCTCGAGTAGAGCCTCCATACTCAGCTTAATCTGATTTGCTTCTTCTCCATAATACTCGATTGCGGTTGCTTGAATCAGAAGGCTGCTTCCTGTGCGGTACTCAACTTCCTACGAAACAGGAATGCCTCGGCCTGGCTGGCCGATCCTCCTGATCACTCGATATGAGCGACCCCACCAAGGATGGTGGGGATCCATAACCTCGACTATCTCACGAGATGATTCGTCAGACTCACTATCGGGGACATTCCTCAATCCCCTCGCTGCCCGGCATCGACTGGAGGCATCCTCAAGTAACTCAACGTCCAATGCGGATAGTCGTTTTACGTTTGAATCTGCGGCTTGATCTGTTTCAACGGCTTCATGATATCGAAGCCGGACGATCTTCCATCGGACCTTGCGAGTGCCCTGGCGGCGCTGCAGGCCGAGCGTGAAGCGCTACACGCCGAGGCGGTGGCGGCCAGTGCGCGGGCGGAGCTGTCAAACAACGGGGCGCTGATCGCGCATCTGGAGCTGCGGATCGAGAAGCTCAAACGCGATTGTACGGGCCGCGCTCCGAGCGTACGGCACGGATGCTCGAACAGTTGGAGCTGGAGCTCGAGAAGCTGGTTACCACGGCGAGCGAGGATGAGCTTGCCGCGTAGGCTGCAGCAGCAAAAACGCAGAACGTCCCTTCCTTCACGCGCAAGCGGCCGGTGCGCAAGCCGTGGCCGGACGATATCGAACATGAGCGCGTCGCCGTTTAAGCTGCAAAGACTTGCACCTGCTGCGGTGGACCGCGGCTGGCGAAGGTCGGTGAGGATGTGACCAAGACGCTCATTGCAAGAAGATCAGCCAGCCGCCTGCGCCGTTCCATACCACGCCGCGCGGCTTCATTGGTCCGCAACTGCTGGCGACGATCCTGCTCGACAAGTTCGCATGCATATCCCGCTCAACCGCCAGAGTTGCGCTTTAAGGCCGAGGGAATCGATCGCCGCTATCGACGCTGGCCGACCAGATCGGCCACGGGACCTTTGCCGTCATGCCGCTCTTCCACTTGGTCGAGCGTCATGTGCTTGCGGCCGAGCGCCTTAATGGCGACTGTCAATCGGCGTCCAAATTTGACGGGGGGTCAATATTGCAGGCCGAATGACACACGACGTGCCGTCTCAATGACGTTGATCCAAAGGCCTGGCTAGCCGATGTCCTCGCCCGTATCGCCGATCTTCCTAAATCACGGCTCCACGAACTGCTGCCCTGGGAATGGAAGCTCCTGCGCCAAGGCGACCGGCCCGCCGATCAGCAGGCCGCCTGATCTTCACGCAACGCCATCATAGAGCTCGCCGTGCCTGCGCGCATGCGTCAATCACGCGGTCTTCGTCGTATGCGTACTCGCGGCAACCGTGCCGCGATGATGTACGTCGATCGTCACAGCCAAATGAACGAGGTGATCCACAAGCCTGGCTTCACAACGGACGCCGCCAACCAAATAGCTGCTGCGGCGATAATCCATGCGTCGAGCCACGAAACACATCGAGTCGCCACTCGCCACGAGTCTCCGCGAATCCGCGCCTTATTCTCGTCGCTCCAGTTCCACCGACGACCGGCTGCGGTGAAGACCTCAAGCCGCCGCTCCGACCCCGAGCCGGCGGCGGCGCTGGTCCGAGCATGAGAAGCTGAAGATTGTCTTGGAGAGTTTACAGGGGCCGCGCCAGGTCCCGCGGAGCGGTACGGTGTTAGCGCTCATTGCGCCTGCGATGGCGATGGTCGTTTCGGCCTGAGCCGACGGATGCGGCCGATCAACCTGGCTTCGTACCAAGAGCGCTCGGTTAGCACCGTCATCTCTCGGTATAGTGGCCCTGCTCCGCTTGCGAGTTCAATACCAGCGCGCTGAAAACCTTCTCGTTAGTAGCATAAAACGAAACACCAGGAGTCCTGCGTACAAGGCTTGCCCGATTGCTAACCCGATCCAAATTCCGGCCGCCCCCAGTCCGCTCTTCAAACCAAGCATGTACGCTAAACAAAAGCCGATCAGCGAGTTGGCGATTGCAGCGAATATAAGCGGCATTCGGGCGTCCTTAACCCGCGCAAGCTGGCTAACGCAATGTTGCACATAGCAGTGGTCATGAAGCAGATTGCGCCAACCAAAAGGAGATCCGCCGACATTTTGACGGTATTGTCGCATTCATTAGTCGATACGTGAAGAAAGAGCCCAACAATGAGCTGCTGCCGGTTTGATGGACACCGAGATTAGGTGTTTCATGAAGCCGGAGGTGGCCGATGAAGAGACGGAAGTTCAGTCGCGAGTTCAAGATCGAGGCGGTCAAGCTGGTTAGGGAGCGTGGGGTGTGGGTGGCGCAGGCCGGGCGCGACCTGGATGTTCATGAGAACGTTCTGCGCAAATGGGTGAAAGAGTTCGGCTCCGATCCGGTGCAGGCCTTTCCCGGCCACGGGCAGATGAAGCCGGAGCAGCATGAGATCGAGCGGTTGCGCCGTGAGGTCGCCAGGTTGAAGGCCGAGCGGGATATCCTAAAAAACTGTCCAGCGTTGTGGCGCGCCTGCGCGGGGTAGAAACAGCCTTGTGCTATCTTCTTGGCGAGGAGGGTAGCGGCCGTCAGCTTATTGGAGGCAGAATCCCCGTTAAAAAACGTGGTCCATGGGTGCATGCGGACTTGGGAGTGGTGACGCTGCTCCGGC
>NZ_JADPKH010000109.1:0-3917 GCF_023073835.1 Bradyrhizobium sp. 153
AAATGGGCCAATGCCCGCGACCTTCATGAGACGCCGACAGACTTCATTGTCTTTGGCACTTGCAAGGATCATCTTCTCATAGCTTTCAATGTGCAGCTCAAGGTCTTCGATCTGATCGACAAGGATTGAAAGGGCGCTGCGAGCGCTCTGTGGAATACGCTCGTCAACGTCCACGAGTGACATGAGCTCTCTCGCGTTTGCTTTTCCCTTCCCGGTCACTATCCCCAACTCGCCCAAATGGCCACGCAGAGCATTTACCGCGGCGGTGCGCTGTCGAATGAGCAAATCGCGCGTGCGATGTAGCATCAAAATTCCCTGCTGTTCGACGGATTTTACAGGGACAAAGCGCATGCCAGGCCGCTGGACGGCCTCCCAGCACGCCTCCGCGTCGGCAGCATCATGCTTGTTTGTCTTCACGTAGGCACGGACGTAGCGGGCCGGCATAAGACGTGCTCTGTGTCCAAGCTTTATTAGTTCGCGAGCCCAATGATGAGCGCTGCCGCAAGCCTCAAGACCAACGAGACAACTTGGAAGCCGTGAGAAGAAATCGAGAACCTTCCCGCGGGCGAGCTTCTTGCGGATAATTTCTCCATCCGCCGTAATCCAGTGGATTTGAAACCAGCTCTTCGAGATATCAAGCCCGATTGTCATCATAGCCATAGCTCGCTCTCGTTCTAGGTGCTCTTTGCAGCTTATCAGGGCGGGGACCGTCCATCTCATTATGTGCGCGACGACCGTCCGCTTGCCGGCCCAGATCCGCCGGCCGCCGTGTTCTTCTACTCGCCCGACCGTGGCGGTGCGCATCCAGAGCAGCATCTGGCGGGCTATGCCGGACTGATGCAGGCCGACGCCTACGCCGGCTTCGGCAGGCTCTACGAGGCCAATCGCAAGGGCGGCCCGATCATCGAGGCCGCGTGCCGAGTAGGCGGGGATGTCGCCATGCCCGCCGCTCACAGACCCGGACGAGCGGATTTCCCGCATCCGGTTCTTCACGCGTAAGCTTCGCTCAGGGAACGGCATATTGGTGGACGATCTTGGCTGGCGGCAGCGGGAATCGCGCGAGCATGGCCCGGAAGCGCGACCACGGCAGATTGCTGTGGCGGCCACGCCGTGCGAGCCATTTCTTCCATATCCGCATGAGCTGGTGGTGGTACCATCTGATCCGTCGACTGTTTCCGGAGATTGCCGTAGTAGGCGCAGTGCCCCCGGATCACCCGCGACAAGTGGGCGTGCTGTTCGCTAAATGGACGATGCAGGTTGAGCCGACACCATTCCATCACGGATGCTAGCGCGCGAGCGTAACGGTCTTTTGCCGTTATCTGCCGGACGACATTCTTACCCTTCCTCGATTGACCCCACACGTGGGTGAAGCCAAGGAAGTTAAATGTGGTCCCCGCCGTCGCGGGATGGCGCCCACCCGGGCGCTTGAACCGGAAGGCTACGAAGCGGGTCTTGGTCGGATGAAGCTGAAGCCCATACCGACCGAGCCGCTTACCCAACACATGCAGCAATCGCTTGCCGGACAGGTGGCCCTCAAAGGCGATCACCGCGTCATCAGCGTATCGCACCAGTTGGCACCGTCCCTTGAGCCGCAGCCGCACCACCCGCTCGAACCATTCATCCAGCACATAGTGCAGGTAGATGTTCGCAAGCAATGGCGAGATCACGCCACCTTGGGGCGTTCCACCAGTCGAGCGGCGTAGGATGCCCTTTTCGAGCACCCCCGCCTTGAGCCATTTGTCAATCATCCTCCGGACGATGCCGTCCGTGACTCGCTGATCGAGGAATCGGCGCAGGTGCGCATGGTCAATGGTGTCGAAGTATTTTGAGATGTCGACGTCCACCACCCACCGCAGCCCTTGCTCCATGAACCCTGTACGCAGGGCGTGCAGGGCATCATGGGCCGATCGTCCCGGTCGGAAGCCGTACGAGCACGGCAAGAAGTCCGTCTCGTAAATCGGCTCCAGCAGCAGAAGAACCGCCCGCTGCGCCACCTTGTCTTCCAGTGTCGGAATGCCGAGCGGCCGTTCGGTACCATCCGCTTTGGGGATGTAGTGCCGTCGCACCGGCGGCGCGATGTAACGGCCGGATTTGATGCGCGCCAGGAGATCATCAAGATTGGCCTCCAAGTTCGCCTCATACTCCGTCGCCATCATGCCGTCGACGCCGGGCGCACCATCCTTGCGCGTCAGCCGATAAGCCTCGAGCATCCATTCACGGTCGATCAGGTGATGCAGCGAGGTCAGCACCCGCTCGGGATGTTGCCTCGCCAGATCGGCTATCCATTGTCGTTTCGTGGACAGGTTTGCGGGACTCAGCGTTCCCTCCCGTGTTTCTCGTCAATGGGTCTTAACGCGTGGCGGCCCCCTTCCCTCGAGCGGGTCCCGGTGAGCCCAGTTCCCGCCTTCCTCGGTACTACGAAGCCGCTACGACTTCCCGCCGCGCATGTCCGTCAGCTTATGTCTTCGCCTCGGGAATCCACATGCCTTGGTGTTTCGTGTTCGCATACGCGCTCCCGATGCTCGCCAAAGTCAGGGCATCGGGCCTGGAGCGTTGTTGAGGCCGGTGCTCCGCGCCGGCTTTCCATATGGACACAAACGGGATCTCTCAGGTTTCCTGGTGACCCATCCCCTACCTCTGCCCTGCTCTGAGACCCCGGCCGAACCGGTGAGCCTGACCATAGCGGCTTTCCCGGTGCTGCCCCCACACCCAACACGGCGAAGGCTTCAGCACGACCATGATTTCGAGGCTGCCACAGGGCTTAGGTACCTGCTGTCTACGCTTCACGAGCGACGTTGCGCCACCCATGCAAGACTCGCTTCCGGCTGGCGGGCTCCGCCTTTGCCGGGAGGGCGTCGAACCCTCTGGGTCACGTTGAAGGTTTCAGATCACATTCTTCCTCCTTTCAAGGACTTGTCCTGACGCAAGCTGGGCGCACGGCAGGCGCAAGTTCTTTGACCTCGCGCGGCTCAGCAAGGCGCCGATCGCGGCCGAGGCGGTCAAGCGCGTCGATGTTCTGTTCGCCATTGAGCGCGAGATCAACGGTCTTACTGCGCAGGAGCGTTTGCGTGTGCGCCAGGAGCGTAGCCGCCCCCTGATCGTCGAGCTGAAGGCGTGGTTGCGCGAGCAGCGCGCCAAGCTCTCCAGGAACAACGACACGACCAAAGCGATCAATTACTACCTCAGCCGCTGGGATGCATTTAGCCGCTTCATTGATGACGGACGGCTTTGCATGACTGCTGCGCGTGAGCTACGGGCGGTCGCCGTGGGGCGAAAAAATTGGACCTTCGCCGGGTCCGATGAGGGAGGACGGCGCGCAGCTGCCATCTACGCTCATCGCCACCGCCAAGCTCAATGACATCGACCCGCAGGCTTGGCTCGCCGACGTGCTGGCGCGCCTACCGGATCATCCCGCCAAGCGCATCTACGAACTCATGCCCTGGAACTGGCGACCTCAGAACGTCGCTCAGGCCGCATAAGCGCGGTCAGCCATGCGTTCAAAATGGCCTAACCAGGGGCCGTCACCGGACGCGTACTTGAGTTCCTTGCTTAAGGCCACTTATGTGATGGCTTTGGGCGACGTCTGTCGGGCAAGCGCCTCTTCGGCGGCGCGCGCGTCGTTAAGTGCCGCTTCCCCATCGGCGCTCGAGTTCCGAGGCGACCAACCGATTATCTGGATCAGCTCGGTTGAACTGCCGTTCGGCGAGCGCCGCCGTGTCCCGCTTGCGCTCGAGCTCTCGTTCTGCACTGGAGCGTAACGCATTGTTCATCTGCTGCTGGACCCGGCGTGGAGCGCGACAAAGCATCCAGTTCGGCTGGCGCTAGGTGTTTAGTCCCGGCATTTGCTGGAGCGGATTGAGTTTGAATCGTTCTGGCTGGGAAGTCCAGCATTTGCAGATGTACTCGTAAGGCGTGAG
>NZ_JADPKH010000140.1:0-3640 GCF_023073835.1 Bradyrhizobium sp. 153
CCATCCATGCTGGCCTCCCGCCCAGCCAGCATGGTGAATCAGAAACGAACTGATTTGGGAATCCCAAATCGATTCAACCAAACCCCATCCCGCTTTAGCGATCAACCTGCCGGCGTCGTATCTGAGAAAGTCGCAGGCCGTCCGCGACCTCTGCCGCCGGATGCCGGCGCATCCGGCCTTTGGCGGGCTGACGATTGAGATCGCCAGCCATGAGGCGATCAACGACCTCGATTTTTTGGCTGAGATCGCTCGCGAGATGAGCTTTTACAATATCGGCCTGTCGATCGACAAGCTGGGCGCCAACTGGCCAGAACTGATGGGACTGAATAAGATTCCCTTCATCAAGCTGAAAGCCGACCGGCAATTCGTTGCCGGCTGCGGCAAGGACAGGCTGAAACGCACGGTGTGCCGTCACATCGTCGAGCTCGCTCAGGGTTACGGTGCGCGCGCCGTCGCGGAAGGCATCGAGAGCGGGGCGGATTTGGCAGCGGTCAACGAGCTCGGTTTCGACCTCGTCCAAGGCTATCTGTTCGGCAAGCCGATGCCGGTGAATAAGTTTGCTAGAAACGCTTTGACACCAACCGTGATGGAGCAGGAGTGAGGCGCGAAGGCTCACACACAGCGGCGTGCGAAGAACACGCCGGCGACCAACAGCGCTGCCGCGGCAATTATGCTCCAAGCAACCGGCTCGAGGCGCCGACTGTATGCGTAAGGCACGGGATTGGTGTTTTGCTCGCACGCAATTCTAGTCGTCCGTTAAGAAGCCGAATTGAGCGGGGCTGGACAGGCGAGCATGCGCCATAGCTGGACCAGGAAGAGGCCCAAGAGTTCTCTGAGCCAGGCAGGGATGCGGCGGAAGTTGTGGCCCACGGCCGAGAGGATGACGTTGGCGGCATCTCCTGCGCGGCCCTTGAGGTAGCAGCGTCCGAGGTGACCTTCGGTCTTCAGGTGTCCGATGATGGGTTCGATGGCGGAGCGGCGGCGCAGCTCGCGCTTGATGACACCGAAGACGCCGCGCTTCTGGCCGGAGATGAAGACGCGACGGCGATTTTGCGCGTCGTGGCCGCGGTATCCCTTGTCGACATAGGCCCGCTCGATCGAACAGCCGGTGAGCGTCTCGGTGCGGTCAAGGACGTCCCGCAAGGTGTGACCATCGTACGGGTTATCGGGCATCGCCCTGGCGTGAAGCACGAACAGGCCACCGGGAGCCCGGCGGTTGTTGGTGACGATGGAGGCCTTCACGCCGAACTCGTAACTGGCCTTGCCCTTGCCGATGCACTCGACCTCCGGAGCATGGAAGGAATACAGCTTCCAGCCGCGCTGGCGCTGCTGCTGCGAGCGGATCTGGGTGGCTCGGCTCAGCGGGAGGGCGAACGCCTCCTCCAGTGCAGGCTGGCCCCCGATCTTGCGGCGGATGTCGCGGATGATCCGGCCCAGCCGGCTGCGCAAGATACGCAACTGCCGATGATGCCGCCTGAACTGTTTGGCATGGGCGTAGCGGCCCGCCATCATCGCGGCGGCCTTGGCCACGCGAGAATAGGATTGCCGCAGCCTGACGCCGTGTCTTCTCGCCAGGCGGTGAGGCCATTGATGGCCGCATGCAGCAGCTTGGCGTCGGTCGGAAAGGTGATCGCCTTCGGCTGCACCGTGGTGTCGACCGTGACCCGCTGGAGGTCTTGGCCACGTAACGCGCCGGCCTCGTGTGCCACCCGCAGGCTCTCGGCCAGCAAAATCTCCAGCTTGTCGCCGAGCCGCTTGCGCCAGTGGCTCAGGTCCGAGCGCTCGTGCGGGAAGACGTGGAAGAACTCTTCGCCGGTGAAGAACTGAAAATACGGGTCATGGACCCAGCGTTCGCAGACCCCCTCATCGGACAACCCGCAAATGTGCTTGAGCAACAGCAGCCCGATCACGAAGCGGGTCTCGATCCCGGGCCGGCCGTTCTCGCTGTAGAGCGGCGCGATCTCGCCGTCGATCCAGTCCCAATCGACCTTGCCAGCGAGCAGAACCAGCTCGTGCTTCGTGTTGATGATCTGGTCCAGCCGTGCCCGGAACAGATCGTTCGATCCCGTCGTCTTATGCTTCTTCGGCCGCATCGTCGCCCTCCGATGCAACACAGAATCATGGTCCGCAGCGAAGGGAAATCCATAAAACGAAATTGCACGGTTTGAGCTTCTCAAGCTCCCAATCCCTGCAATCTCAAATGCCTCCGCATCCGAAAAACAGACTCCCGCTCAATCGCTTGGCTTGTTCACGGACGACAATTCTAAGGCAGGTGAACATCAGTGTGCCTCATGCCGACAATTGAATGGGTGTCCACGCATCCTCATCTACTTGTCGAGGATACGTCAAGGGATGTAGCTCTGCCGCACTGAGTCATGCGTCCATATGGAATTGGGCGGTGCGCTCGTGGGAAAGGCCGCTGCTAGTGCGACGGCTTTCAGTCTAGAGCCGGTGATTACCTGAACAGGGATGGAGCTAGTCTCAATCGATTTTGGAATTTCTAACCAGCGCGTTTCGAATTCACCCTGTTGGCTGGCGAGAGGCCGGCTTAGATCAGCAAGCCATATCTCTGGCCTGTCCATAGCGCATGGTAGCCGCGATTGGGGGCGGATTGTCCCGAAATCGGCCCGCCGAGCAGTTTGGGGCGGCCAGCAGGAGGCGATTGGCCTGCTTGAAGCGGGGCGACGGAACCGGCAGCGTTGAGCCCCGCCAGACCGGTGGCCGCAGGCCGAAGGCGATTTCGGGCGCGTATGCTGAATCGGCGGATTTGATCCATTACGACAGCCAGACCCATAAGAAAATAGATCCCGGCTTATGATCTGTAGTGCGATGTAGCATTCAGTCGTGCGCTCATGGCGAGGCAAAATGGCCGCCCGGAATTTGCATCTTGCAGGGTTGAAGCGGGGAGACTCATGACCGTTTCGCCGGCGGTCTGTTTCTGTTGTGTGTGCTCAACTGCGACGAAGCCAAACAGCATGCAGGCCGTAAGGAGCGTTTAACGTCTTCTGGCGGACCAAACGCATTGCCGCAACAGGCTGAAAGTGCCGAGTGCAAGGCTCCGAAATTGAGGCATAAAGTCCGTTGTTTAAGCAGCCCTCAAGTTGCAACATCTTTATTTTGCGCTTCCGCCGCTCCTAAAGGAAATGGAAGCAAGTTGATGGGGTTGATGAAACGAGCGCGCATTGAACAACTCTAAATCGTAAAAAATGATCGACAAACCCGTTTAAGTAGCCAGTGCTATACATCTCTAGATAGATTAGGCTCTCGAAGTGGTGGCTCGTGTCCGCTTCGCGAGCTCATGCCGCGACCAGTGCCAATCTTCGTGTGCGCAAAAGGTCGTGCGAGTTGAATGAGAACGACGCAGTCGTTGTTCGAGGATTTTCCAAGCATCAGTTCAGAGACGACGCGAATCTTATGCGAGCTCGAAAAGAAAGCAGGTTTCGTTTCATGGACCGGACAGGGATTGCGTCTATGATCTACACTGTTTGATCTGCCGGCAAATCGATGCGGTGACGCTATCTGCATATGTCCCTTGGGAACTGCGCTAGGTGTTTAGTCCCGGCATTTGCTGGAGCGGATTGAGTTTGAATCGTTCTGGCTGGGAAGTCCAGCATTTGCAGATGTACTCGTAAGGCGTGAG